>NZ_JBVVPM010000031.1:53765-92702 GCF_055811255.1 Bradyrhizobium sp. MI1.11 | reverse complement strand
ACCTTAAGGCTAGCCTTAAAGCTAGATCCTCGTCGGATACCTGCAACTCAACAAGGCGGCCCACCCCGGAGGAATACACCATTGACGCATGATCCTCCGAAGTATCCAGCTCATATGGCGATCAACGTTGACGGAAATGGGAGGGAGGGGCGTCTGCACGAATCCGGAGCTTATTTCATAACGTGGCGCGCACGGCCCGCTCTCGAGTCAACGCACCGCTCTCATGGACATGATGGACGAGACCAGACACTGCCTATCGATCAAAGTGTCGCATTGCCGACTGATACAGGCCAATAGAGCTGGCTTTTCTTATCCGGCTCGGTTCGACTAAAACCAGTTGGACACAAAGGAACCGCGTCGATTGTCGCGTGGCTAGTCGAATGGCCGACCAACCAGTATTGCCGGCATGAGCGAGGTATCATACTGATATGCAAGGGTCATCCCCAGTCAACGAAGGCCTCCTGAATCAGCGCCTCATAGAGCTCGGGTCAATAGCGAGCTGGGCGCCGCAGACCCTTTCGGACCTCGAAGGTTTTATTCGCGCCTCCGGCGACTATGATCTTTTTCGAGTCAATCCTATCCAATATGCGACTGCCAACGGCCTAAGTGACGCCGAAGGAATCGAGCTGTTCGTGCACGCCGCTAAGGTTGGCCTATTCGAGATGCAGTGGCTGCTCATCTGCGCCTATTGCCCGCAGGTCGCCGGCACTTTTCGTGAGCTAGACCAGGTTCATCCACGTTTCCAATGCGAATTCTGCAACGCCCTCAATGAGGCGGCGCTTGACGACTACATCCAAGTCACCTTTACGGTCTCGAGTTCGGTTCGCGACATCCTATATCGTCATCCGGACATGCTGTCCGTCCAGGACTACTATCTCCGTTACAACTTCTCCAAGGACTTCAAGCCCCCGCACGGAATGACACACGAGCAACTCGTTGCGGCACTCTCGCGGGGATTTGCCGATATCGAGGCGGGTCAGCGGTTGAACTTTGAATTCGCCGTAACGGCCGGCCGATTCGAGGTGCTCGATCTTAGCCATAAGCTTCTTCTGGTTTTCTTCGCGAACGGTGAACCGGCGGAACGCCAAGAAACGCTGGTCCAGCTCGAATCGGGCCGGTTCGTAGTTGCTGATCGGCCCACTGGACCGAGAAATATGATCCTTGGCGACGGACGCTTTGCGTTTCGACAGACGGCCGATCTTAGCCCAGGCAAACACATCATCCACATTGAGAACCGCACCAAGGATCGAGGCCGCTTCTGGTTTCTCCAGTATCCTTCCCAGTTCCAGCCCCATCTGGTCGAGTATGAGCCTTTTCTTTCCGGTAAGCGATTATTGCTCACCCCCTGCTTCGCCGAACTCTATAAGACTCAATTGGTGGACGAGCGCGATAGTCTAGCCGTTTCCGACATCACTTATCTGTTCACTGATCTAAAGGATTCGACTCCGCTGTACGAAAGCATCGGCGATGTGAATGCCTACTTTCTCGTCCGTCAGCACTTCGACATTTTGAATAAGATCATTAGGAATCGATCTGGCACGATCGTGAAGACGATCGGCGATGCAGTCATGGCTGGCTTCGAGCGTCCACAGGATGCCGTTGTTGCATCCGTCGAGATGATCGAAGAGCTGTCGCGATTCAACAAAACCGCTTCGCGGCCGCTCGGCCTCAAAATCGGCGTGCACAGAGGCAGGGCCATCGCCGTAAGGCTCAACGATCGGATCGACTACTTCGGACAGGACGTGAATATCGCCGCCCGTGTGCAAGGTCTAGCCGGTGTCAACGAAATATGCCTGACAGAGATGGTGATGGAGGCTCCCGGAGTCAGTGACATCGTCAAAGGATGCCCGGCGTCGCGCGACTACCAAAACTTGAAGGGCATCGGTCAGAAAATGGAAATACATCGGTTCAAAATTTCTCCCACGCAGAGATGAACGACCGCGCCCGTCCTGCGCAGCGGCAGACCGATTCTCGGCTGCGGTTTACCGCCAATTTTCGGCGCTGCTGCGTTGGTCTCCTGTATATTCCCGGCGGACGACGCCAGCAGGCATCAGCGTGTCTGCGTTCCCAAGCCGCGCGATCGTTCGGGCATCCTTCATTATGGAATATCGAAGTCGAGTTTACATCAAGATCGTGTTGCGGAAAGCCCGCCTGGTTAGTTACTGAGCTAGAGGGATTCCACGTGTGGCCTTAGCACGTCAACCGTCTCAATCAGCCCCGCAGCTTCCATCACGAGCAAGAGCTCCGCCGGCGTCATTTCCGGTTTCTTGAAGCGTTCGCGCATACACCGAATGGCTGCAACAGCGCGAGCTTCGTCGAGTGCGATAGTATCCGCAATGAAAGCGTCGGCCGATTTCGCCTCCATGTTCAGGTCGGAAAGAACTGCCGCGGGAAAGTCCTTAAGGTTTTCGGTTACGATCATTGCGGCCTGCGTCTTGGCCGCCGCAGCAACAACGTGATGATCGCCAGGATCGGGGAGCCCAGCCGCAACGGACAAGAAGTTGTCAAAATCCGTAACCATGGCATCTTCAAAGGCAGCTTCCATGCTGGCGCGCGCCCGCTCTGCACGCGCCGCGGCATCGGCAAAGCCTTTGGCGTCAGGATCTCCTCGATAGCTGTTTCGGTCTCATCCAGAACGCGGCTTGACCAGCGGAGACGAAAAAATTCCGCCTCCGCCAATGAGAGAAGCAGGTTCCTTTTGAGCGCGCTTGCAAGCGAGCACGCATCGACGAATGCGGTGAAGCGGTTTGCAAACAAGCTTACAGGTGCTCCGCGTCCTGCTCAGCGAGATTCGCAAGCGCTTTGCCCCGCTTCTCATCACGCGTGCGCTTATATGCGAATAGGTCCTCTGCCCTAATCCTGCGATGACGCCCCACTGTCACGTGCTGAATTTCGTTCTTTTCGAGCAGCGAGACCAGAAACGGACGCGAGACATTCAGAATGTCGGCAGCTTGCTGCGTGGTCAACATCTCATGCACAGGCACAAGCGTCACCGCATCGCCGCGACCGATATGCCGCAGCAATTCCATCAAAAGACTCGATAGCGCCGGCGACAAGGTTATCTCAGCAGCCTGCTGTGCATCGTCGAGCAGTCGCAGTTTGGCATCTCCCGTCGCATGCGAAGCGAGTATCTGACGAAGCTGGTTGGCTGCCGCCTTCTCGCTCGCGGAAGGCAGGCGAGTACCTCCCAGCTCTTCAGCGTAGGCTGGCATCGTCATCGTATCTTCTCCCCTGTACGGCCTTTTGTATAGGCCATATTCGAAATAAACGCAACAAGCGAAATAAACGAAATGGCCCAAAGTTCCTGACCAGCTGGGCCCCCTGCCCTTTGTCCCAAGCCGATCCTTGGGAACTTTTGGCGTTTGCCGTGCCTCATGAGCTGGTCGGCTAGGAATAAATTCCAAAATCTATGTTCTGCGAACAAATAAAATTTAGCTATATCAATGGCTTTAGCCAGCTCGCCCGACATTTGAACAGAGAGATTCTTAGACCGTCATCGATTGCTCCGCATTGGCGAAGTGATCTCGCGCACGAGCGCGCACGCATCGACGCCCGAGTGTCTCCTCGCCATATGGACTGGGCATTGGGGCGAGAGCAGCAAAGGGTTTCTTGGTCCCGAATACAGGGCCTTCCTAGGAGGCGTTCGCCCGAGATCATTCGCGAGCCGCACGGCGGCGCTACCGGCGTTCGTGCCGGCGCAGCCTTGGTAGGCTGGCGCCGAGTTCGAACGGCTGAAGGATCCAAGATATCCTAGCGCCCTCGGCGCCGGAATGCAGAGGAACTTCGATCGAAATTCGGTCGATCAGGCTTGCCGGGTTTGAATTTCGAACAGTTTCGGCATGCCCCCGCAACCAACAATCCAGTCCCAGCAACCGCTTAAGCCCAGAACTCTGCTTTGGCACGCAATCTGCGTAGCTCCCCTTGCGTCCCTCGCCTCGTAGCGGAGGACAGAACAAAGCTTTCACAACGGGAGGGAATGCATGAGTGAGCACAAGACCAACGGCGCGCGTAAACATGAAAGCCTGGACGCCATCGTGATCGGCACTGGGGTTGCCGGCCTTTACCAGCTCTACAAGCTGCGCGACGAGCAAGGCCTCAAGGTCAAGGCCGTCGATACCGCCACGGGCGTAGGCGGCACCTGGTACTGGAATCGCTATCCGGGCGCACGGTTCGACTCCGAGGCCTATATCTACCAGTACCTGTTCTCCGAGGAGCTCTACAAAGGCTGGAGCTGGAGCGAGCGCTTCCCCGGTCAGCCTGAGATCGAAAAATGGCTCAACTACGTCGCCGACAAGCTCGACCTGCGCAAGGACATCCGCTTCAGCACGACGGTCGCTAGCGCCGTCTTCAACGAGGCGACCCAGCGCTGGACCATCACGACCGACGCGGGCGACACCATCGACGCGCAGTTCCTGATCACCTGCTGCGGCATGCTGTCGGCGCCGCTGACGTCGATGTTTCCCGGACAGGACACCTTCAAGGGCACGCTGGTCCACACCGGGCGCTATCCGAAGGAGAAGCTCGATCTCGCCGGCAAGCGCGTTGGTGTCGTCGGCAATGGCGCCACCGGCATCCAGGTGATCCAGACCATCGCCGGCGAAGTCGGCAGCATGAAGGTGTTCGTGCGCACGCCGCAATACATCATCCCGATGAAGAACCCGAAATACGGGCCGAAGGAGGTCGAGGCTTACAAGGCGCGGTTCGACGAATTCCGCAAAACCCTGCCCCACTCGTTCACCGGCTTCGAATACGACTTCACCAACGGCAAGTGGAAGGATCTCAGCCCGGAACAGCGTCATGCCGTTCTGGAGAAGATCTGGGATGAAGGCTCGCTTCGGCTGTGGCTCGCCTCCTTCGTGGAGATGTTCTTCGAGGAGGATGTCAGCGAGGAGATCTCCGAGTTCGTCCGCAAGAAGATGCGCGAGCGCCTCAAAGATCCCAAGCTGTGCGATACGCTGATCCCGACGGACTATGGCTTCGGCACGCATCGCGTCCCGCTCGAGAGCAACTATCTGGAGGCTTACCACCAGGCGAACGTCGAGCTGATCAGCGTCAAGAACAACCCGATCAAGCGGATCACGCCTCAAGGCATCGAGCTCGCGGACGGAACGTCGTATGAGCTGGACGTGATCATCCTGGCCACCGGCTTTGACGCCGGCTCCGGTGCCTTGACGCGCATCGACATTCGTGGCCGCGGCGGTCGCTCGCTGAAGGAGGAGTGGAGCCGCGACATCAGGACCACGATGGGGCTTCAGGTTCACGGCTACCCGAACCTCTTCACGACAGGCGCGCCGCTGGCGCCGTCGACAGCGCTCTGCAACATGACGACATGCCTTCAGCAACAGGTCGAGTGGATCAGCGATTGCATCGCCTATCTCAAGAAGAACCACCTAAGCGTCATCGAGCCGAGCAAGGATGCGCAGGATGCCTGGGTCGCGCATCACGATGAGGTCGCGAACACGACCCTCGTGACCAAGACGAACTCCTGGTACATGGGCTCCAACGTCGAGGGCAAGCCGCGCCGTCTGCTCTCCTATATCGGCGGCGTCGGAACCTATCGCCAGAAGTGCGATGAGGTCGCCTCCTCGGCCTATCCCGGCTTTGCCAAGCAGTAACGACACAAGGGGCCGCGCAACCATTTTTGGTGGCGCGGCCCTGCACCCGCATCATCACAACAATTCGGAGCAACACATGACCAAGGAATTCAAGTCGGCGGCTGACGCCATTCTCAAAGAGACGGTCACGACGGGCCAAGGCGTCCCGGGCGTGGTGGCGATGGTGACCGATCGTACTGGCAACATCTACGAGGGCGCCGCCGGCAAGCGGCGCATCGACCAACCGGCCCCGATGACGGCCGACAGCAGTTTTGCCATTTTTTCGACCACCAAGGCAATCACCGGCACGGCCGCGCTGCAACTGATCGAGGAAGGCAAGCTCGACCTCGATGCCCCGGCACGAACCTACGCCCCCGACATCGGCAAGCTGCAGGTGATCGAGGGCTTCGATGCCGAGGGCCAGCCCCGGCTTCGTGCCCCGAAGGGTGAGGTGACCACGCGCATGCTGCTGCTGCACACCGGCGGATTCGGCTATGATTTCTTCAACGAGAACTATCTGCGGCTGGCGACCGACCACGGACAGCCGAGCGTGATCACTTCGTCGAAGGCCGCCCTCATGACGCCGCTGCTGTTCGATCCCGGCTCGAAATGGGAGTATGGCACGAACGTCGACTGGGCCGGGCAAGTGGTCGAGGGCATCACCGGCAAGCGGCTTGGCGAAGTTTTCGCCGAGCGCATCTTCAAGCCGCTCGGCATGAGCGACACGACGTTCGAGATCAACGATGCGGTGCGCGGCAAACTTGCCGGCGTGCACGCGCGCAACGCCGACGGCTCGCTGACCCCGATGGACTTCGAATTGCCTGCCAATCCCGAGGTCCATATGGGAGGCCACGGCCTCTACAGCACGGTCGGCGACTACATGCGCTTCATCCGCATGTGGCTGAACGACGGTGCCGGCCCGCACGGCCGGGTGCTGAAGCCGGAGACCGTTACGATGGCCGAGAAGAACCAGCTCGGTGATCTCAAGGTGACGGCGCTGCCCGGCGTCATCAAATCGCTGTCGAACGACGCGGAGTTCTTCCCGGGTCTGTCGAAATCCTGGGCGTTCACCTTCATGGTCAATGACGAGAAGGCGCCGACCGGCCGCCCGGCGGGCGCGCTCGGCTGGGCTGGTCTGGCGAACCTGTTCTACTGGATCGACCGTCAGAATGGCTTCGGAGGCTACTGGGCCACCCAGATCCTGCCCTTTGCCGACGTCGCTTCGTTCACCGGCTATATGCGTTTCGAAACCGCCTTCTACGACAGCCTGAGCCAGCGCAGGGTCGCCTAGCTTCTGCCGGCTCGATGCCTTCATTCCGCCTCCGATCTCACTCTTTTTGCGGTGCGGTCGGAGGCGAGGCAAATGGCACCAAGGTCGGGATACGCGATTGCGCGTTTCCATGGATGGCCTCACAATCAGGAGATAAAAGCTCGGGGTCCGGCAGATCGTTTCGGACTACTCAGCGCGTCGAAGGAGGGAACGTGTTGGGTCAGGCGCCAGAGGATGCTTTCGCAAATCCATCTATCGAACGCGACGTCCTGACGAGCTGGGAACGCTTCCTATCCGGAAGCAACAGCACGCGTCAGCAGATCGTGCGGTCGGCTATTACCGATTCGTGGCAGCGCTGCCAGAAATCGGACGTCGACTACCGGCGTGGCCAGGCTCCGATGCCGATCAGGGATGACAGGCTGCAGCGCCTGCTCGACAAGCGCAACCGCCTCGTTCAGGCCGGTGCTTCGACGATGGCGCTGGCGCGCGACTACCTGCTGGAAACCGGCACCGTGATGGTGCTGACCGATGCCGACGGCATTGTTTTGCGCTTGGAGGGCGACACCAAGCTGGCGCTGCGCGATGCCGTTGAAAAAACCCACCTGCTGCCCGGCAGCAACTGGAGCGAGACGACCTGCGGGACAAATGCGATCGGCACTGCATTGCAAACCGGGCAGCCCATCCAAGTGCATGCCACGGAGCATTTCTGTTCCGGCATCCACCGCTGGACTTGCTCGGCCTGCGTGATCCGCGATCCCATCGACGGCGCTGTGATCGGCGTGATCGACATCTCCGGACTATCCTCGTCTTATGGGCGGCCGGCCCTCGCATTGGCGATTTCGGCGGCCGCGCGCATCGAGGCTCAGCTGCTGCAGATGGAGCTGGACGCCCGCTACCGGCTGCTCGACCAATGCTTCTGGATGCTGCCGCCTTCGGATCGGCATCATGCCGTGCTGTTCGACAGCGCCGGACGTCCATTCAAGGCCAGTGGAGAGATGTCGCAGATCATGCGCGACCTGGGC
Source organism: Bradyrhizobium sp. MI1.11 (assembly GCF_055811255.1). Lineage (NCBI taxonomy): Bacteria > Pseudomonadati > Pseudomonadota > Alphaproteobacteria > Hyphomicrobiales > Nitrobacteraceae > Bradyrhizobium > Bradyrhizobium sp. MI1.11. The sequence goes on along the minus strand of NZ_JBVVPM010000031.1, from coordinate 84,816 downwards.
GCGCCGGGATGTCAGTCCGGCTTTCCCCATCTCGGCAGCCGCGACGATCAGCTCTTTGGCGCCTCCCGTCCGGCATGGATCAAGGAGGAATGGCTGAAGCCGGTGGTGCAAAGGGGTGAACACCTCGGCACCGTGATGGTGGCGCCGAAGCCGGCCCCTTCGGGCAAACTGTTGTCAGCTGCGCGAGGCGAGTCCCAGGCCTTTGCCAATACCGTCTACAGCAGCCCGAAGATGCACAACGTGGTCGAGACGTGCCGTCGCGTCGGCATATCAGCTGCTCCGGTCCTGCTGCTTGGCGAGACCGGCGTCGGCAAGGAGGTGTTCGCGCACGGACTCCATGCCGTGTCGCCGCGCCGGAACGGCCCGTTCATTGCCGTCAATTGCGGCTGCGCCTCGCGCGAACTGCTTGCCAGCGAGCTTTTCGGCTATGTCGACGGCGCATTCACCGGCGCCCGGCGCGGCGGCGTGGCGGGGAAGATCGAAGCCGCGGCGCGGGGCACCCTGTTCCTTGACGAGATCGGCGAATTGCCGCTCGACCTCCAGCCCATGTTGCTGCGGGCGCTCGAGAACGGCGAGATCAGCAGGATCGGCGAGACCGCAGTGCGCAAGGTGGACTTCCGCCTCGTCGCCGCGACCAATCGCGACCTGCAGGCGGAGGTGGACGCCCAGCGTTTCCGCAAGGACCTATTCTACCGGCTGGCTGTCGTCCCCGTCGGCATACCGCCGCTGCGCGAGCGCTGCGAGGACATTCCGCTGCTGGTCGATCACTTCGTCGCCCAGGCAGCGGCGCGCTACGGTCTTTCCGATCGCCGGTTTGCGCCGGAGGCGCTTGCGCAGCTTCAGCGCCATGATTGGCCCGGCAATGTCCGCGAGCTGCGCAATCTGGTCGAGAGCCTCATGCTGACCAGCAACGGCGAGCTGATCGAACCTTCGGACCTTCCCGATGCCATCCGGGGAACGGAACGAACAAGCGAGCACAATCCGGGCCTGTCTCTCGCCGAAGCGTCCGAACGTGACCTGATCGCGCGCACGCTCCGCTCGTGCAACGGCAACGTGACGGCCACCGCGGCCGCTCTCGGTCTTGCCAAGAGTACGGTCTATGCGAAGTTGCATCGTTATGACATTCGCTTCGAGCTGCGTAGTAAATGGTGACATTGGAAGCGCTGGTTGAGTTGCATGTTTGAGTATGGAGCTTTCAGTATGGAGCGCAAAGCAAGGTAAGAGCGCTCTATTTCTTTGGTTTGTATCTGGCAGAGGCTCTGCGGCTTTCCGTGCCGAGCACGACGACCAAATAAAACCATATCCCTCAATGCCTTACGCCGTGGCCACCGCATTGCGCTGCTTCAAAAGTCGAGATTGCCTCCCGACCTCCTTACGACGCGCTTGCTTGTCTTCGCCGTATGGTGTCCCGTTGGCGGCCTGCGTCGGCTCTTCGACCGTGCGGATAGAAGCTGGCTCCATTGCTTGGGCGTGGGTTCCTTGGTCACGAGAACCTAGCTTCCCTTCTCGGTAACAGTGCTCGTCGAATGGACAGCTTGATTCCTTCGTATGATGGAGCGAATTATTGAAGCGACCCCAAGCGGACTTGCGCCCCATACTAAAGCAAAAACGCCCCGGATCACGCCGGGGCTTTGACGTTGGATATCGCGGTCAGATCGCCGAAGAACAAATTTCCCCTTCCGTTTCTTGGCCCGACTCGGACCTCCGGCCATATGGCGTTTTGCGCCGCTACTAAGGGCATAGCAGACGTCAAGCGCGCCTCGCACGATGCGACGCGGTCGCGCAGCGGTGAGTTTTGGGGCGGGGCGTCTCGAAGGATGCGCCGCAAGGACGCCACCCGCCAGGTTCACGCTGCCGTGCTGCGCGGACTCTCCGCTGTTTCCTTGTCCGTCTCCTTGTCGCGAGACAGCCATGCTGGAAAGCGAAGCAGGCGTTCGTTGCCGTCTTTCGGCAGCTCGATGGGAGCTTCATTGGACGAACTCGGGAGGTCCAGTGCTACGTGGCCGACTCGCACCGCATCCGCGCGCTGATCCAGTTCGCGCAGCAGGGGATCGAGCACACTGTCGATTTCGGTCGCCACCGACACGAGGAAACTATTAAGCTCGCGAGCCTCGGGCACAACTGCTGCAGCCGACTCGATCGCCTTGGAGAGACCATCGACGACGGGTGCAAACGCGCCGGCGGCTTGCCTGATTCGGGATTTTATCGCTTCGATTTCGCCCAAAACGCGATCACGCTCCCGCCTGGACTTCTCCTCCGAAAGGCGGGCTTCAATTTCGGCGATCTGGGCCGTCAGGGTCGTGGCTTCGGATGCGAGTGCATCGCGTCTTCCGCGCGCGCGATCAAGATCGCGGCTGAGATTGTCCAGTAAATCGTCCTTTCCGAACATGGCTTTGCTCCGTAGGACAGCCGTTTTGGTCTGTAGGACGGCCTTGGCGCGAACCGCCAGCCGGTTGAGCGACCGAAAGGCTGGATCGGCCGAAACAGGCATCAACTTCGGTCGCGTCACATGGGCCGACATGGTGATCCCCCACTCGTCCACATTAGCCGCCGGCATGGTTAACAAGTGGTTAATGTCAACAGATGATACACGGGGCACCATGCCGGCGATGCCGCCTTTGTCTCCTCGCCGCCATCCATTTCCGCTATAATCGCTGCGGTAGCATCACCCGGAGGCGCATCCCGTGGAGCACGCACCGAAACCCGAGCCCAAATACCTCGTCATCTGCTGTGACGGCACCGGCAATGAGAGCTCCGAAAACATCTCCAACGTCCTGAAGCTCTATCGCTGCCAGCGCAAGACGGACAGGACGTCGCTGCGGCTGCCGGAGTCGGCGCGGTGACGGCACTCGTAACGTTAACCGTCCATTAACCAACGCGGCCTAGCCTGCGGTAATCGTCCAGCCATCATTAGCTCGAAATGCCTTCCCGGTTCGCTCCAGGAGAAGCGCCGATGTGCGTTGAGTTGTTGACGTATGCCGATCTGGGCGCCCAACTCAGTATCTCCCGAGAGGCCGCGCGTTCGCTTGCGAGACGCCGCCGGTTGCCGCGCTCGCAGTCGGAGGACGGCAAGGCCCTGGTGAGCGTTGATGTCTCCGAGCTCCGGTACACACCCCGCCCACGACGCGCCCGCCGGGCCCCGATCGATGCCTCCCTGGCACAGATCGAAGCAGTCAAGATCGAGGCATTCAAGGCGGAGGTCGCGCGGCTCGAGGCCGTCGCAACTGCCTACAGAGCAGTGTTCGAGCGCGAGCGCGAGCGCGCCGATCGCCTCGCCGTCGAGTTGACGCAAGCGGCCGCCGAGACGACGGCCGCCAATGCGTGGGGCGGCAATACTGGAAAACGAAGTGGCGGTTCTGCGGAACGGTCGCCACGCCGGCGGCGCGATCGCGGGACAAGCCGCGCGTCGTCGATTGGGACATCTGGCCGCTGCGATCGTGGAAGCAGACCGCGCGAGTCGCAGGTAGCACTCGATCCTCATCTCCATCCCCGGCTTGCCGGAGCAATCACGAGGGAAGAATGACTGGCACCACCGATATCCACGAAATGAAGGCCCGCATCGTCGTGTTTGGTGTCGGCGGCGCCGGCGGCAATGCGGTCAACAACATGATCACGGCCGGGCTGCAAGGGGTCGAGTTCGTGGTCGCCAATACCGACGCGCAGGCGCTGGCCATGTCGAAGGCGAGGCGCCTCATCCAGCTCGGCACAAAGGTGACCGCAGGCCTCGGCGCCGGCTCGCAGCCGGAATTAGGACGCGCCGCAGCCGAAGAGGCGATCGATACGATCCGGGATCAATTGACTGGCGCACACATGGTGTTCGTGACGGCTGGCATGGGCGGCGGCACCGGCACCGGCGCTGCCCCCATCGTCGCCAGGATCGCGCGCGAGCTCGGCATTCTCACGATCGGCGTGGTCACCAAGCCATTCTACTTCGAGGGAAAGCGCCGCATGCGCTTTGCCGAAGCCGGCATCGAGGAGTTGCTGAAGACGGTCGACACCCTGCTGATCATCCCGAACCAGAACCTGTTCCGGGTGGCCAGCGAGAAGACCACGTTCGCCGATGCCTTTGCCCTTGCCGACCAGGTGCTTTATTCCGGCGTGGCCTGCATCAGCGACCTGATCGTCAAGGAAGGCCTAATCAATCTCGATTTTGCCGACGTCCTCTCCGTCATGAAGGAGAAGGGCAAGGCCATGATGGGACGGGGAGAGGCCTCCGGCGAGAAGCGCGTGCTTGCCGCTGCTGTGGCCGCGATTTCCAATCCATTGATCGAGAATCCCTCGATCAAGCGCGCCAGTGGCCTCATCATCTCTATCACCGGCGGCAAAGATCTCATGCTGTACGAAGTCGACGAAGCTGCGACCCGCATTCGCGACGAGGCCGACCCGGACGCCAACATTATCGTCGGCGCGTCGTTTGACGATAGCCTCGACGGTATCGTCCGCGTCTCGGTGGTGGCGACCGGAATCGATAATCTCGACCCGGCGTCTCAGGCGCAACCGGTGGAAACCGCCATCGCCCAGCTCGCGGGCAGGCTGCGCAACGACGGCCGCCGCATCGCCGATCGCATCGAGCGCAGTGCACCCCTTCCGCAAGTGGAAAGCCCGCCGCTCCGCTCCGAAGCGCGACAGCCCGTGGGGCAACCGGCAAGGGCGGCTCCGGAATATGCGCGCCACTCGGCCGACCGGCCCCTCGATCCTTACGGCCGCACCGCTGCGCGCAATGCGCCCGATGAGGCTATTCTCGATATCCCGGCCTTCCTGCGCCGCGCCGCCAACTGAACGGTCGCAGGAGGGGAGTTACGGTCGTCATCCCGAGGAGCAACGAAGTCGCGAGCCCGGGATCCATCAAGCCGCGGTCCCTGTTGAGCAGTGGGTTCGCTGCGCTTAAGCTCGACCCCATCAAAATCAAGAAAAGGCGGCCCACTTGAGTTGAACCATAAGAAGACCAAGGACATCGACATCCCCGTTCAGTTTAGATCCGAGAGACGCGGGGTACTGGGCAATTCGATTATTTGAGCTACAACTTTTCCATTCACGAAAGCACGCGCGATAGGGACCGCAGGCTCGACGCGACCACATGGACCATCTGAGGGCAGCAGGAAGTGCCCTTTGGCCCCCTCGACCTGAAGTCCGCGAGAGGCACTTGCGACCATCTGTTTGCAATATCCATGGTCGCTGCTCAGATCTGGTTTGTTCTACAAGTGGTTAGGCTGCCATCTGTCTTGCGCAGTTTGCCGCAGGGCAATAGAGGGGCACCTAGCCGCCGAGATGGCCCTCTCGGTCCTGGCCTACAATCTGACACGGGTCATGAACATCTTCGGGATCAAGCCGCTGATCGCCGCGATCGCGGCATGAAGCCGGCCCGGCCCGGCTTCGAAAACCGACGCCGCTTCAAGGCCATTTTACACAGCCAAGACCCATAGTGAACATCTCTGCCTCGTGAGACCCGCACTGCTTGACAGTCGTGCCACCAATGGTGGAGCAGTTAAGGCCAAGGTTTTAAGCTATGCCATGCGCGGCTGCCGGCTCTCGCGCCGCTTTCTCTTGTGCGAGAGTTGCTTCCAGCCGCGAGATGTTTTCCTGGAGGCGCTGGTTGTTTTCTAGCAGACGCTGACTGGTGAGGAGGAGGATGTAGTAGCCGAATTGCTGATTACTTTGAAAGTAGATTTCAAGCAGCCCTTCATAAGTTATAGTCAGGACTTGTCCGTCTTCTATGCACTCGACCGTTCCGGTTCGCCGGTTATTGGGCGTAAGGAAGCCAAGTTCTCCCATGAGGCGTCCCGGCGGGATCTCGACGTTGATCTCCTTGACCAGGAATTTGCCCGTCACGGTCAAGAACATTTCGTTGGCGGTGTCATGGATCTTGAACAGGGTATCGCCGCGGCGATATTTGCGTTCGGTCATGAACGGCTTGATCCACTCCATCGACATGTCACCTTGCGTCGCGTTACGTGCCTTCTTAACGAGCCTGAGCAGTTGACGGAGACGAACGGCATTGACCGGCAGCAACAGCAGATAAAGCAGAAAGGTAGCGACGCTTCCGGAAAGCGCGCCAGACGTTGCGAAGAATGCACAGCCGACCATATTCGCGACCCGCAGCGGCACCATTCTCTGCATCAGCAAGGTAGCAACAAAGAAGATTGCGCCGACCAAGGCAAACATGTTGGCGAGCGTGATGTTGGCCAACACAATTTCCAGCAGCCGATCAAACAGTGCGTCGTAGGTGATGTTGTTGGGATCAAGCCCCATTTGAACGAGAATCTTCGCGATCCTGAGATTATCCGCCGCCGTATCAAGAATGCGGTTTAGAATTGTCGAAAAATCTGCACTGGAACTCATCGGATCACCCCACGCAAAGCAGTCGGTTATTTTCGGACCTCGCGGATACTGATAATCGAAGTCTGACAAGCACAAGCGGTATTGATCCACGATCAATTTTACCCGGCGCTGTTGTTTTCGGCAATCGCAGGCGCGTGGCCAGTAGCGTATGTATTAGCGCTCACACCGGACATGGCTTCCGCTGGCTTCGACCCGCGATGCATGATTCCTTTCCTTGCCCTTTGCGGACTAACGCTGCGAGCCTCCTGATGTCTGCTTCAAGGGGGCGAATTCAACTGGTCAGCCTTACATGCCCCGGCAGTCACGGAATGTCGCCTTATGGCCCTGAGCCGAAGGGCTGGGCTACGTGACCGTGAGCGTATCGACTATCCGGGCATGGTCCGATCGGTCAGGAAATCAAGAGCTAATCCCAAGTTCATTTTGTACTGCGAGTGACGCCGGTATGTCAGGTTTCACACCATCAAATTGGACATAGTACCCAGCTTCTGGGAAGTCAGATCGGACTTTGGGCTCATTACCGTAACCCGCCAACTGCGTGCACTATCGGAGGTTATCGAGCAATTCGCGCGCCTCCTTAAGAGCCACCGTGTCGAATCCCTCGGTGAACCAGTCGTAGACAGGCGCGAGGAGATCGCGGGCTTCGCGCCACTTAGACTGGGTGCGCCAGAGTCTCGCCAAGCTGGTCGCCGCAGCAAGCTCCCAGGATTTGGCCCGCTGATTCCGAGCGATCTCTAAAGCCTCTCGGAAAAGCGTTTCGGCGGGAATAGTATTCTCCAGGCCGCCCTGGGTCAGGAGAAGCTCACCCTTAAGCTGGCAAAGTCGGGCCTGAAAGAAGCACTCTTTCGTTTCGTCAACGATCTTCAATGCTTCCCCGACCGCCTTCAGACCTTCGAGCGGCTGCTCGTTGATCCGGTAGGCATCGGCCAAGGTCGCGAGCCATCGTGGGCGATCCATGCGCGCTCCTGTCTCCAAGAAATCCGCCATCCCCTCGCGCAGGACGACGAGTCCCTCCTTGCCTTCATCCTGCATAGCCATGGCCCATCCCACCATCATGCTTGCTTCCGCCCGCCAGAACGGAAATCCGTGCTCGACGGCGAGTGACCTGGCCTCTTCAGCCAGCTTCCTGATGACATGCACTTCCCCGCTGCATTGATGGATGAAAGTGGAATAGACGAGCGCCTGGACGAGACTGAACGGATGACCCAGGTGACGTGCCAGCGTTACTGCACCGCGGCTTGTGGCGAGCGCCCGGTCTGAATACCCCAACACCCAGAGCGCGAATGCCTCATGAACCATGCAAGCGACACCGGGATCGTTTCCATACCGGACTGCGTGGATCCGGTGCTGTTCCGGATCGTAGAGGCGGCGGCCGTCCTCCAAGTGTTCGCGCGCCGGGCCAAACTTTCCGCACCACAGCAAGGTCATTCCAAGCGCCCGGTGCGATTCCAGCTCATATCCGACGTCGTGCTGGCTGAGGGCGAGCGCGAGCATTTCCTTGGCGAGATCCCCGGCGGCCTGCCAATCGGCGCGCACGAGGTCGTACACCCATAAACCGCGCATGACTGAGAAGCGCTGCCCGGGAGCTTGCGATCCCTGGCTCAGGACTCGGGCGCGCTCATATGCGGCTGCGACCTCTGGAGCTGCGAAGCCCTTGATGGTCGTCAACGTCGCTCCAAGCCTCGTTTGCAGCTCCAGCTCCCGTTCGTCGCGCGCCTGGCGCGGCGGCAGGCCATCGAGGACGGACAGCGCCCTTACGAAGTGGTTGGCTGCCTCGACGTTGGCGGATCGTGCAAGCGCTTTTTCTGCAGCCGTCTGCCAACATCGGCTTGCGGGCTCGGCGAGTCCGGCTCCCGCGTAGTGCAGTGCCAGCAACTCCGGTTCGGCTTCGGCCGTTTCGGGAAATCTCTTCTCCAGCGTTTGGGCAATGCGCCGGTGAATGGTGCGCCTATCCGCGTGAAGCAAACATGCGACCGCCGCTTCCTGAAGCAAGGCATGCGTAAAGGTGTATGAGGCTTCCGGCGGCTTGCCGTCCTCGATAATCAAATTTGCCTTTATCAGTCCCTGCAATGCCTGCTCGAGCCCCACCTTGTCTTGAGGCAACAGCGCGGAAAGCAGCTTGAATGTGAAGCTCCGACCGATGACGGCGCCCACCTGCGCGACCTGCTTCTGCGCTCCGAGCCGGTCCAGGCGCGCCAAAAGAGAATCATGCAGCGTCCGCGGGACACGTATGTTGGATACCGGTGCCGTCGTCGGAATATCCCTGCGCTGATCCTCCTCGTGTCTGGCCTCCAGCGCCGCCTTGGTCAACTCCTCCAGGAACAACGGCAAACCATCGGAATATTCCAGGATCTGATCTAGAGTCTTTGGAGGCAGGCTAGAGGTGGGATCCAGCGCCTTCACGATCTGCTCACTCTCGCGTCGAGGCAGGCGATCCAGGACCCGCGTCGTCACCCTGACGTAACTTTCCCACGTCGGCTTGAATTCCGGCCGGCAAGTGATCACGAGAAGAATCGGAAGTTCCAGAGCCCGCTTCATCAGGCGATCGAGAAATTCCCGGGTACTCGGATCGACCCAGTGCACGTCCTCGAACGTGACCAGCAACGGCGCTTGTTCTGTCAGCTTGGTGAGCCTCGTCTCCAGCGCATTCAAAATGAGCCGCTTCTGCTGCCGCGGACTGAAGCTCAACGGCAGGTAACTTGATTTGGTCGGGATCGAGAGTAACGAGGCGAACAGCGGCACTGCGTAGGAGGTGTCGAACCCGGCTTCAGCTAGCAATTTCTCAAGCTTGTCGAGCCTTGCTTCCGGGGTTTCGCCGCAGGAAAATTGCGCATCGTGTTCAATTTGTTTGATGACCGGATACAGCGCGCTGTTCTGGTGATAAGGTGAGCAATGGTGATGCATGCTGCCGAATGAGTCCACGGCCAGCATTCGCCGCAGCGCTGTGATGAGGCGCGATTTCCCGACGCCGGCTTCACCGGTCAACAGGATAGTCTGTCCCGCACCAGCCTTTGCTTGGAGCCAGTGATTGCGCAGCAGCGCCAGCTCTTCGTTGCGGCCCATCAGCGGCGTGAGGCTCAACTCGGTACGTACCGCCTCAAAATGACTAGCATTTCCTTCGGTCAGCACGCACCAGGCCTGCACAGGCTCCGCAAAACCCTTCAGCGCGTTGCGGCCCAGATCCCCATACTCGAATAGGCGTCCAATCAGACGTTTCGTGGTGTCAGCGATGACGACACAGTCGGGTTCTCCCAGCTGCTGAAGGCGCGCCGCCAGGTTCGGCGTTTCGCCCGCCACGGTGCGCTCCTGCGCCTCACCCACCCCGATGACGTCGCCGACAACGACATCCCCGGTGGCAATGCCGACACGCGTCGACAGCACGAGACTCGACGGAAGCTCCAGGCACTTGGCAGCTGATACGATGGCCAACCCGGCACGTACCGCACGTTCTGGATCGTACTCGCTCGCTTGGGGATAACCGAAATAGGCCTTCAGGCCGTCCCCCGTAAAGCGCGCCACATAGCCCTCGTACTGCCGCACCACGCCTTCACAACAGGATTGATAATCGGCGATAATTTCGGCGAGATCTTCCGGATCAAAGCGCGCCGAAAGCGAGACAGAGTTCACCAGGTCACACGTCAGTACCGTGATCTGACGACGCTCGCCGCGCACCTGGGGTACAAAAGCCTCCGGTCCAATCCCGGAAGATGCGCCGAGCACATCCTGGCGCAGCACCTTGATCGCTCTCAGCAGCTGTTTGCGATGACCGAGGGCTGACACGCCCAGCTCACGCAAGTCCTGATCCGTGAGCTCCGACACCAGCTTCCACGTGATCGCGTTTTGCGCGAATGCCGGCTTGTATTGCGGTAAGCCATGGCCGTCCAGCCACTCGCTGACTTCGTTGCCAGTATCAGCAATCTCTGTCATCGACCCACCCTCGGCTGAATCGGCGAATTGTGAAAAACGGCCAGTAATCGTTAGATTCCTGCCTCGGCTTTCCGCCGAATCGACGCTAGTAGGGCGATCAAATCCAATGAACGATCGTCACTAGTCAGGAACCGTCAGGACGGGAAGAATATCAACCTTACGGCAGACGACCTGTGAAGCAGTTCACAGGTGTTACAGTCTGTGATGTGAAACGATCTCATTCACTTGACTGCGCGAATCCTTCGCCGATCCGCTCAGCGGACTTAGGGGAAGCCGTGATCCACTCAGGTCCCACGATCCAGGCCATCTACCGCTATCCCGTGAAAGGGCTTTCGCCTGAAAGCCGGGCGAGGACTGTGCTCTCCGCTGGAGAACCCCTTCCGGGCGATCGCTCTTACGCGATCGAGAACGGGCCATCGGGTTTCGATTCGGCCGCCCCGGCGCATTTGCCGAAGTCGCGGTTTCTCATGTTGATGCAGAGCGATCGCCTCGGTGCGCTGCAGACGCGCTTCGACGAGACAACGCATGTCCTGACGGTTTACGTCGAGGGCAGCAAGGCGGTCAGCGAGAGCCTGAGGACGGCGGAGGGTCGCGCCGCGATCGAAAACTTCATTGCAGGCCACTGCGGTGACGAGCTCCGCGGGCAGCCAAAGCTGCTGCATGCGCGCGGCCACAGCTTTTCCGATACAGCCGACAAAGTTATCTCATTCATCAACGTGGCCTCGGTCGCGGCCCTCGAGCAGGCAGTTGGGGCAAGGGTCAATCCACTTCGGTTTCGCGGTAATATTCATGTCGCAGGCTGGCCCGCCTGGCTTGAGTTCGACCTCCTTGGCCAAGAGATTGCCATCGGTGACTCGGCGCGGGTGAAGATCACCCGGCGAATAACACGGTGCGCCGCAACTGAGGTCGATCCCGACAGCGGAGTTCGCAACCTCGACATTCCAAGAGCTCTAATGCGCGCTTACGGAAACATCGACTTCGGCGCGTACGGCACCGTGATCGAAGGTGGTGAAATTACGGTTGGCGATTCGATAAAAGCGCTGGCGATGTCGTCACACCTTTAAATTGCCAGTAACGCGTCATCCTGCCCTGGCAAGCAGAGCATCGACCGCCTTTTCCGCGGATTCCAGGGCTCCCTCCATCCAACTGTGACTATGGGAGCAATGTTCCCCCGCAAAATAAACCCGGCCCTCCGGCCGGATGACGTGCTGGTGCATACGAGTGAACTGCCCCGGTTGGTAAAAGGCAAATGCACCGCCGCACCAAAGATAGGTATCCCAGGCCCAACTTGCTCGCTGAATGATCGTATCGCGGTACGCCAGCTCAGGATGAATTTGCGAGACTTGCTGGATCACCAGTTCCTCCCGTTCCGTCGCTGGCATCGCGCCGAGGCGGCGAGCGTTTTGTCCCCAGCAATAGGAGGCTATGAGGACGCCCGGCCGATCGGAAACGGCTGGATCGCGCGGCCTAGTTCCTTCTTTATTGCCCGCGTTATCCGAGGGATAGATCACCGACCCGCTGACGAGGTCCGTGGTCGTAGCGCCGCCGTAGATGCCGTTGTTCTTTTCCCAAAAGCGGTCTTTCGTCAGAAGCGCAACCTTGGTGCCGGAATCGTAACCCATCTCAAGGATCGCACGCCGTTTCTCATGCGAGAACGGTGGATCAGCTTCGACCCTTGCCAGGACGGGGAACGGGATAGTGCAGAGCAAGAAGTCTCCGTCTTCCTGATGGTCGCGACCGCCAAGTCGATAGACCGCACGCACCCGTCCCCGTGCTGCGTCCTGCTCAATGCGAACGACCTCGCAACCCATCTGCGGCTTGCTGCTGAGGCGGCTTAGAAATGCGTTCGGAAAGCGAGACGTGCCCCCCACGATCTCCGAGAATCCCGGATCCCACACGCCGATGTTTTCCTCACGCAGAAATTCGGTCGAGGCAAAGTGCTGGATGTCCAGGTTGCCATACGCAAACAAAAAGAATTCAATCGCTTCATCAGAGAGATGGACTTCCCCCACCTGCTTTGGCCTGGCGTCGTGAATGAGCTGCCGCAGCGACTGGCGATCCAATCTGATCAGATTCTCGGACGTGAACGTATTCGCGGTCCTCAGTTGTTCGAGTTCGTCACGGGAGAGGCCGTGCTTGCCCTGAGCGACATCTTTGACGGTAAGATTCCAGAGCTCGTCCGCTGTCAGTTTTTCTTCAGCTGCCTTTAATCTGAACTTTTTCTTGATTTCTGCTTCGTCAGTCGACTTTGTTCCACGCGCATACTTGAACGTCTTCGCGCTGTACATCACAAACGGTCGCAGCTCGAGTTCGCTGAACATGTCGATATATTTGCGTACAACCTTGTGCTCTACGGGAATGCGCATGGCGCCTGCTTCCCAGTGCAAGCCATCACCGATCGGCATGGTCCGGACGCGCCCCCCGACGTGATGTCGTTCGGCTTCCAGGATCGTGTACGTCCAATCCTTCCGCTGGAACAAGAAAGCTGCACACAGTCCGGCGAGGCCGGCGCCGACGATAATCACGTGCGGCGTCTTGCCAGGCTGCGCTTCGCTTGCGCCAACCAGGATGTCGATCCCGGCGATGGCTGCGGTGGCGCCAGCGGTTTTGATCACCTGCCTGCGCGTCACGTTCGCGCGGTCGTTCTGAGTACTCATTACTACTTTCCTCGCCTTTTTGCGCGAGGCGCGCCTTCGCGCCTATCCGACCTGACTCACCAGCGCTCGTGGGCGCTCTCGGGCACTCGATACGAGGTGGTGGATTCGTTTATTGCCTGATCTCTTGTATGTCGTAATCGGTCAAATTGCAGTCTAGTGCACGGAGCCCATTCCGATCATCGGTCGCTCGCGTGCAAAGTCCTGCCCTAACTTGAGCGCGGCTGCCTCCGATGGCGACAAGTCCTCAGTTTTCCTGGCCATGAGGCGACCCAGATCGCGCGGCATTTCAGCACCGGCCTGTATCCATTCCTCAACTGTTGCGATCTCATCAGCCGTGAGAACTCCATCCATTGGACCATCGTTTTGCAAAATTCGAGTCAGGAAAAAGCTGCGCGTCGGCTCCCGCGGGCAAACCCAGCCCGACACCACCAGCGCGCCCATCAGTTCGGCCGGTTGATCGAATAGCTCAGCAAGAGCCTTTTGTTCTCCGCTTTGTGTCGTCAGCGTGATTCCGGCGTGAGCAGTCTTCGCTTGACTGGCACGGTTGACGATCATTTCGGCCATTTTAGCGGCAGGATCATCTCTTGGCTCGTCAGGCAAGGGATCTGCACACTCATACGAGTTACACTTCAGGGATTCGATCCAATCCATAATCACCGATTGCTCATCTTCTGAGAAGACTCGATACATGGGCCCCTCAAATTGCATGAGCGCGAATAGTTTGCTATCGCGCGGGTGCTTGGGGTCAACCAACTTCTCTTCGATCAGAACTTCGAGCAGTTTCTCCGGCTTGTCGAATAGACCATTCAGAGCCGCCCCGCCAATCGCCACTCCGCCGTGCACTTGCCGGGCTACTGGCGCCTTTCTCTTCACCAGAGCAAGCATCTGTTCCTTGTAGTAAGCAGTAAGGTCTGGAATGCAATTTGGCGTCGCGGGAGTACCGATGTTGATCCTCTTCTTGTCGATGATCAGCCGGCGCATAAGAGCATCGACTCCAAAAAATCCAATGGTTTTCCAACCCACATAGCCGTTCCAGATTCGATTCCAATTCTCTTGCACCTCTTCTTCCCCACCCTGCTGTCGCTGCTGATTTAGGAACGTCTTGACAGCTTCGAGCACAATGGCTCCGTGGCCCTTGCTGATGTTATCGATGGCAACGTGCAGTTGATAGAAAAGCGGATCGATTCGACGTCCCCTCAGCATCCTAACGATTGGCGTCAATGTCGGCGTGGCTTCGTATTCGAGGTACAAAGTCATTCCGAGTAGCTCGGGAAAAAATTCTTGCGGGAAGAGTCCAACACAAAGTTGGAAAACCGCTGTACGCCAACAGCCCGGAGTAAATGGATATTCGATAAACTTCCGCGAACTGATTGGAGGCAGGTAAACGCCCTTGCTCCTTAGAAGACTATCGTAAACGTTGGGGTGGTTCTGGGCGGTTTCGCCATTTCCCGCTTCATCAGCCCAGATGTCAAACAGCTTGTTCACGACCTCATCGGAAGGTCTTGCTGTCATGATTCCTTGGAGCCAAACGCCGTCAATGAAATTGAAGGGCGCTTTCTGAATCAGATTATCAATGACGGCCTTGTCTGACGCCTTTCCAACACGAAATTTCTTGCCGCTATACTCAATAATCGGATTATCATACGGATGCACCTTGTACATGTCATTTTTGACATACGCATCGTAAATTGCTTTCATGCGCTCATCGAGGCGATCCTCCGAATAATCAAACTTACTGTGGTATGGCTGTGTGTAGTCGGCGTTCGCCAGATAAACACGCGCTAGTTGTCTAGCCGTCTCACGGAATTCGGGGAAGCTCTCTATACTGTTTAGCTTGTAATAGGCTTCACGTTCCTCATCAGTGGTCGGCATTCGGGGTGCGCCACCTGCGTCACCGGAATCTTTCCGATCAGCAGGAGGGAGCGGACACGCCGCGGCGATCCAGTCCCGGATAGTAATCGCATCCGAAGCCAGCGTGTTGCCCATAGGGCGCGATGGTTGAAGAAATTGCGTGACTAACGCACTCTGATCTGGCGCTCCCGGGACGACGAGGAGTTGATCGCCAGCCAAGGCCTGCATGAACTCTCGCGTCGAGGCGTTCTGGGTGTTAAACCACCAAGCAACCGGGTGAGCAGCTACTCGCCGATGTGAATGACTGGCAACGTTAATCGCGGCGGCGCGCCACCGATTGATCACATCAGCCATTTTATTGGCAATTGACTGGTCCGGCATCTTTCCCTCCTGCCCCAAGGGCTTCGTTCGTAAACCCACAAGCTGAAATCGAAAAAATACGCTCTCAATCGCAAGTAGGGCCTCAGGCTCCTGGCGATGTCACTGCAACGCACAGGGCAGTCAAGCCTGAACATACCTCGCGAATTACGTTTTCGGCTTCGGCCCAAGGCGGCTGGAAGGAGCGGCCGCACTCGATAGTAAAGCTCAGAATTTTGCTGTTGGATGCTTGAACAAAGTGCCGGCTGTAAGCGTAGTCGTCGCTCGCCCCCGATGTGGGGTAAAGAGTGAACGATTGCTCGAGGTCGTAAGCGCGTCCGCTCGCGGCTTCCACTGCACTATTCACCTTGCTCCCGAGGTCCTGGAGCCTCCGCAGGTCATCGGCCGGAATGAATTCGCCGTAGGCGTCACCGCCGCGTCCTCGCCGACCATCGAAGGTCGGATCCCGAAAGTTCATCGTCGGATCTGACGTCTGGTTCGTGTCGAAGCCCCAATTATAGAAGACCGCGGGGACGTAGCTGTGCACGTCGACAAACCAGCGGGCGCGTGGGTAACGGTCGAGCAGCCACACAACGTTGCGCGTCTCCGATTCCGATGTCGCGGCAGGCCCGACATACACTTGCAGGTCGCAAGGGTCGGCAGAGGCGCTAACGTGTGAATCCGGAGCGAAGTGGCGGCGGAAGTCCCACAAGGCATCGAAATTGCGGTTAATGTCGACGCCTACACAGTCCGGGTCGGAACCTGGCACCACACGCCGCCGATTCTTCCGCCACATCGCCTCAGCGGTCTGACTATGATGCCGTCCGTCCGGATTGACGCAGGGGAACAGCACGACTTGCAATCCCTCGATCACGCTGCGGATATCGTCTGCTGAGAAACGCTGCTGACCATAGCGCAGGCCCGTGCCGCGGGCATGCGCCTCAAGCAAGTCGGCGGCGAGATTAACGAGTGCATCGGGCGGAACCCACTCGCGTGCATGCAACCCACCAGTAAAGACGATGGTGTTGACCCCCTGCGTATCGAGCGGGCCGACCCGTAGCGCGTGAGACAGCCGGCCCTCCGAAGTTTGGTTGGGCAGAAGGATCAATTCGGTCACGCCAGGATGCGACGTCGCGAGCGCCTCGAGTGCGGGCTCGAATTCCTCGATATTCAAGTAGGCCATGTTGCTACTCCTTGATCCCGAGGCCACGCGGCGTAATCCGAGCGGCAAAGCGGTTGCCCGAGCCGACTTCTGCCTGTCTGGCACGGCCAACCTCCGACGCGTTCTCGACGACTTTTATTGTGATACCGGCAGCGCTTCGCGTACTGCGAAGCCGCTCGACCGTGGGCAGCGGCGCATAAATTTCCGCGACGTATTCTCCGCCGACCTTGCGGGCGACGGGACGGCAGCCGAGGTCCACATCGGCGCCATCGAGAAACGACCGGAGTTGCTCGATGCTCTTCGCCCGCAGCTCAATGCGATGCACATCATCAACCATAGCGTCCTCCTCTGGACTAGCCTTCGGGGATTGCGGCAGAGGCGTTGGTGGCTGCGCACCTGCGAGAGAAGGCGCGCCACTTCGCCGTCTCCGTTCAGCCTGGACAACCACGATATCTTCGAAGACTACTACGCTACACCGATATCGCAATCGGAGGGTGTGAACCAGCTCACACAGCCGTGACGCCGAATCTTTGCCGCGGCGAAGGCTCCAGCTTGTCCCGATCTGACTTTGATCGAGCCTTACGGCACGCCAGAAATAGTCGGCCCGCTCGTTGCCACCGCTGCATTGATCTCCCTCCTGTCGCAACTGCCGACGCGCACTATTGTGTCGCGGCAGAGTTCGCCAACGAAAGTGAACGTCATTAAAGGAGGGATTCCCTAACCCATCGCAGCAATTGGTAAGTCCGCTCAAATTGTCGCGGCCTGATAAGGGCTTGCGCGGCATGTCGAGACCAAATGGGACGATGACGAGAAGGGGTTCGGCGCGCATAATCCTGGCTGCGACCCTCCAAATGTACGCGAATTGGGACCCCGGATCGCGGATACGGAGAAGATCACAATCAACCTTGGCTATGTGGACCTCGGCCAGGTCGATCTCATGGTGCAGGAAGGGTTCTACTCGAACCGCACGGATTTCATCCGGACGGCGATCCGCAACCAGCTTGAGCGGCACGCAGAGGTCGTCAAGCAGTCGACGGCCCGCAACAGTTTGGACCTGGGGCTGCGCAACTATGCCCGCGTCGATCTCGAACGAGCGCAGCGCGCGGAAGAGATGCTGCACATCAAAGTTCTCGGCCTGGCGACCATCGATCAAGACGTCACGCCCGAGCTGGCCCGCGCCACAATCGCCTCGGTTTCGGTGCTCGGCGCCCTTCATGCCAGTCCCGCGGTCAAGGCCGCTCTCGCCGACCGAACGAGGTGAAACGATGCTGAATCCAGACATGGTCAGCGAAGCGACTCGCCTCACACGTGCCGGCCAACTGGTCGAAGCCACTGCACTGCTGCAGCGAATGCTGCGCGGCGGTGGTGCCCCCGCAGCGACAAGGGGGAATGCTGTGCCTGTCTAGCGTGCGAGGCTCGAGCCGCCGACACTCGACCTGAAGGCCGACGCGGTCGAGGAGAGCGAGAGCGGGCTGTCCACGCAAGCCACCCCTGCCAAACGACATAAAGGCCTCGTGCCCCTTGGCGGCATGAAAGATCTTTCCGGCTTCAGCCTGCCAGGTCCGGTCGGGCGCGCTCCACTGTCCAAGGCGGATATTGCACCGGACGGCACAAGGTTCGTCGCTGCCACCTTCAGCAACGCGGCGGGAAGTCGGACCTACAAGCTGTTCATCCCCAGCCGCACTGATGGAGGACCCCGTCCCCTCATCGTCATGCTTCATGGCTGCACCGGACGATTTCGCCGCCGGCACCCGGATGAATTTTCTGGCGGACGAGCGGAATTGCTTCGTTGTCTATCCGGAGCAGCCACGCGGAGCCAACCATGCGAAATGCTGGAACTGGTTTCGCACGGGGGACCAGCGGCGGGATGGCGGGGAGCCTTCGCTGATCGCCGGCATTACCCGCCAGATCATGCGGGAGCATCCTATCGATCCCAAGCGTGTCTACGTCGCAGGCCTGTCGGCCGGCGGGGCCGCCGCGGCCTTCATGGGTGCGACGTATCCCGACCTATACGCCGCCGTCGGCGTTCACTCCGGGTTGGCCTGCGGGGCTGCCAGCGACCTTCCGTCCGCACTGGCCGCTATGCGGCAGGGCAGCGCTGGACCGATCGGGACGGCTGGCGCGTCGGTGCCCACCATCGTCTTCCATGACGATCACGATACCACGGTGCATCCGAGCAATGCTGACCGGATCCTCCGTGGGCCGGGCGAGACGAAGATTCTTCGCGGGCGAGTACCTGATGGGCACGCGTATACCCGCACCATCCTCGCCGATGCAGATGGCTTGGACATGTCCGAGCACGGGAGCGTCCACGGGGCCGCCCATGCCTGGTCGGGAGGCAGTCCTGCCGGGTCCTACACGGATCCGCGCGGGCCGGACGCGACCAGGGAGATGCTGCGTTTCTTCCTCGAGCATTCGCTGGCAAGCTTCACGCGGAGATAGGGCGCGGCCTGAATTCACAATCGCCGGAGTCCGGTTTGACCTAACGCGACGGAGCGACCTGCCGGTGGGAGGTCTAGTCAGGCCTCGCCCGGTCCGGAAAAAATGGAAGCCGGCGGCGTGGTGCGCGGAACCGGCAGTGGTCGTTCAGTTGCTCCGGCTCGCCCAAGGCCGCCCTTGGCATCGTACCGCTTGGCGAGATCCAGCAGACGACGTTGGGTGAACGGATCGGCCCTTCGGCGATGACACGGACCCGCTGCGCGAGGCTTTGGTAGAACACCTGCTCCATCACGCACATCACTGCCTCGAGTTGAGTGACCCGCGGTCTTGGAGTCAAGAAGCGTCGGCAAGCGCATGCAACTTTCCGCAACCGTCTTGAGATCGCGGTGGCGGCGGACGTAGACTGCCATCGCGAGGGAAAACCAGATGCCAGTGTCCGATCCGGTCCGGAAGGCGTGCCCGGCTTGCGGCAGGCCGATGAAGGGTGTGCCCGACGAACTCGCCGACCGGAAGCTGCGGTACGTCTGCACCAGTTGCGCCGACGACCCGCTGCAGGACCCGACGGCCCGCAAGTGGCGGATAGCCCGCTGCGCCCGCCGGTAAAATAGGAATTTCCCGCGACGCCGGCGCTCTGGTTATGATGCCATCGATCGCGCCACAGCCGGGATTTGCTCCTCATGCGAATACCGACAGCTGCTGTTCTCGTCGCCTTCCTGTTCACCTCGCCGGCCTCCGCAGCGACGTGCTCAGAAGCGATCGCGCATTGCAAACAGGACGGATACAGGCATCCAGACGCGGATTCGCAGTGTGCGCAGACATCCGTTCGCCGAAGCGCTCCTTTAGCGGAACAAGCTCAGTGTCACAGCTTGATAGGCGCCTCTCACACCTCTTGGAATCGCCTCAGCGCTTCGGCCTTTTTCGATAGAAAAGCCTATCGATTGCCGTTGTCCGTGAACGAATCCGCGCTGATGATAGTTTAGCCCATTGCGCTTGCCCTGCCTCGGCTCATACTAGGGAGTGGACGACGGATGACCTACGTGACAGACCGATCGAGCCCCTTGGACGAGACGATCACCATCGCGGACCTCGTTCGCGATCCCTATCCAATCTACAAGCGCTTGAGGCGCCAAGCGCCCGTGTTGCGGGTCAAATCAGTGGGCCGCACGTTTCTCACCAAGGCCGCTGACACTAAGTACGTCAAAGACAATCCAATCTTGTTCAGCTCCAATGATCCGAACACGCCCATGAGGCGCGCCTTTCTTGCGCATACGCTGATGCGGAAGGACCACGAGGAGCACCGGAGCGAACGCATGGCTATGATGCCCGCCTTGATGCCGAAGACAATTGAATCTGTCTGGGCGGCGCTATATGCGGACCTCGCGGAGGGGTATCTCGACCGTTTGCCGTGCGGCGAGGTTGTTGATCTGTTTCCAGAGATCGCGGGGCCCCTTGCTGCACGGATTCTGGCGCATGCTATGGGCGTTCCGGATGCGAGCGATGACGACATGCAGCGGTGGTCGCAGATGCTGATTGACGGTGCCGGCAATTTCGGCTGGACGCCCGGGCCTTTCCAAGCAACCGACATCGCCAACGCGGAGATGGATAGATGCATCCGGGCCAATGCTGAACGGGTGCGAGCCGAGCCGGACTCCTCCGCCCTTTCCTTCATGGTGAATGCAAAGAAACCGATTCCGGAAAGCCAGATGATCGCCAACGTGAAAATCGCGATTGGCGGCGGCATCAACGAGCCGCGCGACGCTCTGCTGACGGTCCTCTACGGCCTTTTGACCAACCCCGATCAGCTTGAGGCCGTGCGCGCAGAGGGCAAATGGCGCGCAGCCTTCGAGGAAGGAATCCGATGGGTGGCGCCGATCCAGGCCAGTTCACGGCTTGTAATGGAGGACACGGAGATTCGGGACTACTTCATCCCGAAGGGCGAAACCGTCATGACAATCCAGGCCTCCGCCAACCGGGACGAGGAGGTCTTCCAAGACGGTGAAAACTATAACGCCCTTCGCGAACCCAACCCTCACCAGGCGTTTGGGAATGGCCCGCATCATTGCGCGGGCGCGCACCTCTCGCGGCGAACTGTGGGGGACATCCTCCTACCGCTGCTGTTCGATCGCTTCCCTAAAATGACCTTGCCTGATCCAGTGAGTGTGCGTTGGCACGGATTCGGTTTCCGCGGTCCGCTCAATCTGCCGGTTCTGCTGCAGTAGCCTCCTAGCCGGCCTGCAGCCGCATTCGACACAGATAAAGCGGACAAAGCTCTTGGTGGGACACTTCGCCGGTTTTGTCCGAAGAGAGATAGAAGGCTCCCGGGCAGGCTCCCGAGCTAACTCGCGGGACCGCTAGGTACCAATTGGGGCCCCCGCAGCTCGAAGCTCGAGATCAGCGGACTCCAATTACGTCGCCGCCCGCAATAGCTGAACGTTCGGTATACGTAGCAATCGATCCAGGAAAATCGCGGTCTCCTGAAGCGCGACGGCAGCGCCGGGGCAAGGGCTGGGGGCCATCACCAAAGCTCAGGAGGCTGTCTGGAGCTTTACTCGCTTATAGATCGCCCCCCCGGACTCTGAACGGAAAGCTCGCCGACAGACTGCACTAGCCGTGGAATATCAGCCGGGATCTCCCGTGCGAGTAGTCCCAGTTGTCCGTTACGCTTCACCCACCTGCGTCCGGCTTTGCCGTGAAGCAAGACGGCCCACGCGTCCGCCACTAAGGGCGGGGCGCCGCGGGCAGCCAAGCCAGCGATGATTCCAGCCAAAACGTCTCCCGATCCGGACGTGCCGAGAGCAATGGGACCTTGCTCGAGGCAGAGTTCTTCTCCTTCGGGCGAAACGACGTGTGTGCGTCCTCCCTTCATGGCGACGACGGCATCGAGCATGCGCGCCGCGGATAACGCCGCAGCGACGGGATCGGCCTCGATTTCCTTCTTGTCCATCCGCAGAAACTTCGCCATCTCTCCCGAATGAGGAGTAGCGATCGTGTTCCGTGGGACGTGAAGGCGGAAGCATCGAGAACGAAAGCCGGCCTGGTGGCACCACCGATGAGTTCGGCTCGCAATTCCGCTATGGGTGCCTCGTCGATGAGGCCGGGACCCATCAGGACCGCATCGGCTTCCTTTGCGAGATCGACCAGGCGAACCGAATTCGACGGGTCATCTCGCCGCTGCCATCGGGTTGACT
Organism: Bradyrhizobium sp. MI1.11; assembly: GCF_055811255.1. NCBI lineage: Bacteria > Pseudomonadati > Pseudomonadota > Alphaproteobacteria > Hyphomicrobiales > Nitrobacteraceae > Bradyrhizobium > Bradyrhizobium sp. MI1.11. Next base: position 62,899 of record NZ_JBVVPM010000031.1, on the reverse strand, counting down.
ATCCCTTCACTCGGCCAGTTCGCATGCCCCGCGTTAACCCTGTCTTTGATCTTCTCCCATAGCAGCGCTTCCCGGTTCACCTCTGCCGCTAAGCGGCCTTATTGGACCTTTGCAATCGTTCTTGATTTCTGAAAGCTCATTTCTAAGAGGATTTGAGTGAGGTTTCTCGTTCGGAGAGCGTGAAATCAGATGAGGGTGGCTCTCTTCCTAGTTGGCCTCGGTACACTCGCCGTGATGGAGCTCGAGGCGCCGCCGCGCATCACAGAGCCTGCGAACGAGCCGCCGGCTCTGGCAACCGTCGGATTACGTCCCTCACACGATACACTGACCAAGGCAGACCGGCTCGAAATTCCGCGATTCGAAGCGCCACCGCAGCCACTTTCCTCGAGCGAACTAAAGAATCCGTCGGACCACATTCCGATCGTTGCACGAGCACATTCGAAGATCATCGAGCAGAAGGGCAACGCAAGCGGAAAATCCGCGATCATGCTGCCCAGACCTCGGCCCTGGCACGGAATTTCCAAGGCAAGCGCAGGCGCCAGTCGCACCAAACCGGTCGCGGAGGCGAAGCCGTGCCTGTCAGGTGCCTTCGATGGCGTCTTGAAAGCATTGAACCTGCAGACGCGATGCCAGACCTAGCGCACGGATACCTCTGCGTTGGAGCGACAGCCGACCCGCGGCTCCCGCCGCATGTGTCAGGGCAAATACGCCGTGCCGGGGAAATCCGACCGCCTCGCCCCGACGAGCGTGGATCCGTTGTCGCCGCGCGGAAGTGGTTGTCCGCGGAATCCATCACGCTCGTTGTTGGACTGGCAATCGGCCTGGCGTTCGTCGCAAGTTTCGTCCTGGTTCGCGATGCTCAGTTGAAGGGGAAATCGATCGACAGGGCGGCTGCGAAGGCATTGGCCGAGCGAATTATCATAGCCGAGTCCAACGGTGACCCGAATGCAAGGAACAAGCGGTCGAGCGCCACTGGCGCCGCCCAGTTTCTCGATGATACGTGGATCGAAGCCGTTCGAAGGCACCGACGCGATCTGATCAAGGGCCGCTGCGACAAGGAAGTCTTGGACTTGCGCGGAGATGCCGAGCTTACGCGCGAGGTTGCCGCACGGCTGGTCGAGCAACATGCCGCGATGCTGACCAAGCGCGGTCTGCCGGTCACGCCCGGTTCTCTCTACCTCGCCCATTTCGCGGGACCGGCGGGAGCCGTGGCGCTATTTTCCGGTGCAGAAACTGCCGATGCTGCTTTAGTTATGGCCGCCGCTGACATGACGGGTCGAACCACGCGCGAAAAGCTGGTCAACGCGAACGCGTTCCTCAAGGCGGTGACCGTCGGCGATATCAAGAGCTGGGCCGATCGCAAAATGGCAGTAGGCACTCGGCCTGGCCGTTAGCGGCTCAGATAACTACGCGATTTTGCGGTCGCGAAGCTCTCGGCTGGAAGCCAGCTCGCTAGCCGATCCATCGCGTTCAGGACGGCGCTCCTCCTGGCGTCGGACCTTGCGCGCAACAGAGCGGGAGCGCCTCCGCCGCCGGCGCGGCTGCGCCCTACCGGCGCCGCGCCAACACGCCGGCATGTCGGATTGCAGCTGGTCGACGCCAAACAGGGGAACCATCGGGCAGCCCCCCGCTGAGCTCCGTTGCTACGGCGACCGAAGAACCCTTCCCGCATCCCAGTGTAAACGAGTCCGAAAGTCATGTAGCTATCCGCTCTGGCATTTGAGCGACAGAAAATATTGCGTCAGCTTCTGCGGCTTGAATCAAATCACTCGCGCGCTGAAAGGTGGCACACAAAACCGCGCGCCCACTTCCGCCGGGGCCATCGGACAGTCGCTGATCGCCAGGAAGCATATCCTTGCCTCGCCTCCGGGCCGGGCGACCCGCATCAGATAGAATGCCGCGACCACAAAGACGGCGGCAGCGAACACCAGCTTGGCGGCTAGGAAACCCACGGCAGCCAACGTCGCGAGGTCGGGGCGCATCCCGAGCAAAGCGAGCGCAATGCAGACGGCGAAAGCTCCGCCGATGAGCAAGGCAGCAGTGAACCCGCGCCCAATCATCGTCCGGTCGACTGGTCGGGCATTGCGTGCGAGAGCGTCATCAGATCTTCGGTCCTGCGCGTCTCTCTGCCGATGAGCGCCGCCAGCGCCTTCAATCCGCGATGGATGGTGATCTTCACGTTTGATTCCGACATGCAGTACCGAACTGCCGTTTCGGCGACGCTCCTACCTTCGAGTTTCACAGCCGCGATCGTCAGGCGGGTCACTTCCCGCAAAAGGGAGGAAGACACCAGTTGGTTCCTCTCGGACGTTGGTGGACGCGATGTGAAATTTGGAGGCCGCGCAGAATATCGGGACCTCAGATGGACAGCCGGGCCGGTTCCTTTCGACAAGGCGCTGCGCCGTCGATAAGGGCGGGATGGTCTAACTTCAGACAATCGCCACAAATTTCACCGACAATCAGTCTTCACGAAGGCCGCTATGTCCCAGTATTCACTCGATATTGCGTCAGCGTGGTCAAGATGCTCGGCGAGCTCCATGGCATCCACGGCGAGCTCGACATCCATGTTGCCCTTGACCGCCATTCCAGCCCGCGACCCTGACGCATTAATTAATAGAACGCGACAGCAACTCTTTTCTCTTTACGCCAGACAACCGCGCAGCGGCGCCGGTCACCGTCGGGAATAACAGTCAGAGCAAATTCGTCGGGAATTTTTTCGTCTGCAGCAAGATCGAGGGCTGCACCGAACGCAGATATGCTGCGAATAGTGCAATCTGTTTTCGAACGGCCGAAGCTGATCAAGCCTAGTCTGGTAACTTGTTTCGAATGAGGGTTCTTCTCATCCATAGTGTCCTCCAAGGTCCGAGGAGCGCAAATCCATGGGCAATGATTCGGCGGCGATAGTGCGTACCCATCAATCTCACCGAAGAGTTGGTTCACAATTTGATTAGCCAATTCGCTTTCAACGCCCTGTCGGCAGCGGCAGGGGCTTGCTTTCCTCAAAGAAAATCTCGCAGCCGAGCGATTTCGGCTATCTGTTCTGCGGACAGCACGGCCGTAACAAGTTGCGTTTGCGGAGCAGTATGTATCTCGTAGAGATGACCTTGGCTGGCAGGCTTCGCTAGGAAAGCTCGGATGCATGCGTCCAAAGTGCCCTCGAATACAAGGTAAGAACTAACCGATGCCGCTGCGCGTTGGTTTCCAAGTGAAGGCCATTTTTTTAGTGCTGCTGCGGCAGTGAAGTCGATGCGCACGCGCTGCTTCGAGCCGACCAGTGCCCCTGACGCGCCTCTCCGGCGATCCGCCGATTCCGTTCTTTTCGAAGCTCTAATCATTCGGCCAATCAAAGCCTGATGGGCCAAGGTCCCGACCGCAATGATTGCGCTCTAACTTTTCCGGCTCGGTCAATAATAATTTTAGGAACTCCACCCTCGGTGCTGCGGAACTTGGACCAAACTGAGCAGCAATATCTGCGCTGGGGGCTTTCATGGCCAAGGTTTCAAGTTTGCCTATGTCGTGTTCGTTCGGAGGGCGGATGTTGCGTTGGGTCATTGTCCTCTCCTCCCGATCCACATGGTCCCCTGCAGGATTTTCCAAAAGATTGGAGTGCCGGAGCCGACAATGGCGCGAAACATTAAATGTCACAATTAAATTTGAGACTTATTATCACATTATAATCCAATAATAAAGTTAATAATCCGTCTGTGATGCTCGAAAAATCACAGGCTTCCGAAAAATCTCGCCTGCGCGTCTTGTCCAGCGAGTACAGGGCATGCCCTCCGCTCAAGCACTCGAAGAAACGGCTCCCGCATTCGGGGGGCGAAGCAGGAATGCTGGAGTCGCTTCTCCGCGATCCTTGTGCGTTCATCCGGCGCAATTGCTCAATTATAATCCAACATTAAATAGATCGCTAGATTTAATACGGCTTGTATCCTTATTTAATTGTTATGGTCGCCGCGCCACCGTGGACCATTTCACGTCAAGATGCCCGACAATCTGTGGTAGGCCCCCAGTCACACCACGCTCACCGCGTACAGAAGACCGTTTCTATGTCCGAACCTGCTGCACTCGCCGGGGCGATCTCGAGCACGCCGCCAAATAGGCCATTGAACCCCGCGGCGGAGATCGTCGGGAGGGTCAAGGCGTTGTTGGTCGCCATGGATTTTCTCGACGCCGCGGCCCACGAGCTGCGTGCGGCGGCCTCGAAAGGATATTCACCTGGGCAGCACCTTGGTTGGTGTGACCGACGAGAGCGACTGATTTAAGGATATGACCGACATAACAGTTCGAGGCCTTTTCGGTTTGCCGCGACCGCGATACGGTCATCGAAGAACTCGAGCGGCAGAGTCCGCGGCAGCGGGATCCGAACGCAGGGAGTGACCGCGATGGCCATCGCCTATCCCGTGGCGTTCCGTTCGTCATGGCCGACGACGGCGTCGCGCCGGCGAAGCTTTGGAGGGCCTAAGCGCCAACGCCGCGGTCATGCGCGCCGAAGCGCTCTCCCGGAAGAGCCAGGCTGCGACGGCGCGGTCGCCTTTTTCGCGGACCGGAGACCCGTCGAGCGGCGATTTTGGCGACGCCAAGGTGATCGGGAAGTTCGGCGAGGTGCCGGACGATCTCAGTACGCTGTGATCGACACGAGCCACGATCATTCCTCGCTCAGGGCGGCGGCATCTCCCGGAACGAGCGGGCTCAGCACGGTCTCGATCTGCGCGAGCAGCCTCTCGATTTCCTCGCGGGCCCGATCTGGGCCTTGCTGGTCAGAGGCGGCACTATCAGGCGCCGGCTACAATGCTGAAATCCTAATCTCAAGAGCTCTCCGGCGGAAGAAGAAAGCTGCCGAGGAGGCAAGGTGCAAATCTGGATGACCTCCGAATGACGTCATTCCCGGTAGCAATCAGACCGCCTGACCCAGTGCGCTTCGAGCGCGAGAAATTGATTGGGCGATTGCTTCCGCGGATATCATCGTGGCCAGCGGCCAGGCGCCGCGTTCACAGGCCGAACATATGACCGCACCGTCATCCCTTGTTCAACCAGAAAAAGATCTTGCAGCCCGGGCCGTTCCACATATGGGTCAGAGCCAAATTTCAAGCCGAGTGACAGTCTTGCTCTTCATGAAGACACGCTCCAGGAATTGGACCGAGAGCGTACCCGGGGTCTCGTCGACATAAATGGCGCTCTCTGTCCGGAAGCAGGACAGGCGATCTTATGATCGCGCACTTACAAACCTTAGACCGAAGGGCTTGAGATCACCGTACTCGCGAGTGCTCGGCATGGACGTCCAAAATGCTCGCTCCATTCAGGTTTCGCGGAACGCGCGGGAGAAGCTGTCGAGGATAGGCTTCATGATGTACTCGAAAAACGTACGCTCTCCGGTCTTGATGTAAACGTCCGCGGGCATCCCGGGCGTCGGGATGAATTCAGGCATTCGTCTGAGAACATCATCCTGGTCCAGGCGCACCCGAACGACGTAGAATTCGCGACGCGTGTCAGCGTCGGTACGGGTTTCGGTCTTCGCCTGCACTTGCTCCGCCAAGGCGTCCGCTGACACGTAGATGACGCTCGCACCGACCATCGGCGTGATGCGCTGGTTGAGTGCCGACAGCCGCACCAGCGCCTCCTGGCCAACGCTCACATGCGAAATGTCCTTGGGATTCAGATGCGCCTCGATGATGCGCTCGTCGCCAATCGGGAGGAGCTCTAGGATCACGGCACCAGGAGAGACGACGCCGCCCGGTGTATGGAAGTTGTTCTTCACCACAATACCTCGGACTGGCGAACGAACATCGATCCGGTCAACCACGTCCTGCGCAGCACGTATTTGCTCGTCAACGTCGTCCAGCTCCGCCTCGGTTTCGCGCAGCTCCTTGGTCCCGTCGCGGAGCGCCGTCGCGTGCAGCTGGGCTATTCTTTCGTTCGCCTGAGCGATCCGCTCCTTCGAATCGGCGATGCGGCCAAGATACTCGCCGAGCTCACCCCCGAGACTCGCCTCTGAGCGTCGCAACGCCAGCACATCCGACTTGCGGACCAGCTGCTGGCCAAGAAGCGAATTCTTGTCCTTCAGTTCTTCGGCGAACAAGGCAATACGCTCTTTGGTCGACTGAACTTGCGCCTGATATCCGCGGATGCTTTCCTCCAGCCCAGCGATTTGCTTCAAGAGTACGCTTTCCTCGCTCACCCGACTAGCCCGGCGCGCCTGAAGCTCGGCACGTTGCCGCTCAAGAATCGCTTTGATTTCTGGATCACGAGCGTTCTCGCTGAATTCGGCCGGAGTTTCGATTGCATCCGAAGAGCTCAGTTCAGCTTCAAGACGCGCCTTCATGGCGAGCAGTCGACACTTCTTCAAAACCAGCCGTTTCAGCTTGGCGTTGGCAGGGGTATCATCCATGCGAACGAGGACCTGGTTGGCCTCGACGAGATCTCCGTCCTTGACCGCAATCTCGCGGATGATGCCGCCCTCGAAGTGCTGGACTAACTTGTTCTGCCCGGTAGCCACGAACGTGCCCGAAGCCACGACCGCACTGTTGAGTGGGGCGACTGCAGCCCAAACGCCGAAACAGCCGAGCCAAACAACTAGGATGGCGAGGCCGGTGAAGATGGGCCATTTGGCGCTCAGCGGAACACCGCGGTACCACTCGCCGATGTCGTCCTTTACCGCTCTCATGCTGTCCTCCCGCGCTGGTCACCCGCCCGAGGATTCGATGCGTTGCGGCTGCACCGGCTCATCAACGCCGGCCCTGCCGGGGGACCGAACCAGGCGATGCAACACCTCGCTCGGAGAGCCGAATGCTTCCGCGCGTCCGGCCCGCAGTATGAGCACTTTGTCAACACTGTTCAGCAGCGCCGGGCGCAGGGTTACGACCACCGCCGTGACCCCCCGCCTTTTGGCGCGCTGCAGGGTCTCGGTCAGAGCCTGCTCCCCCGCCGCGTCGAGATTCGAGTTCGGCTCGTCGAGCACGACAAGGGACGGATTACCGAAGAAAGCCCGGGCGAGCGCGATGCGCTGCTTCTGTCCTCCCGAGAGCGGCCCGCCACTGCGGTCGAGCACGGTCTCGTATCCTTGCTTCAACTGGCAGACCATGTCGTGAATTCCCGACAACATCGCCGCCTCATAGATGCGCTCGTCGGGCAAGTCGTCGCGCATGCGGCAGATGTTCTGCTTGATGGTCCCGGGAAATAGCTCGACCTCCTGGGGCAGGTAACCGCTATATTCCCCGAACTGGCGGCGATCCCAGTTGCGCAGCTCCGTTCCGTCCAGCCTGACCTTGCCGGCTGTCGGCACCAGACAACCCACCAGAATGCGCGCGAGGGTCGACTTGCCCGATCCGGACGGTCCGACAATGGCCAAAGACTCTCCGGGCGCGAGGTCGAGCGACACACCATTGAGCACCGGCTCCTTCGAGCCGGGCGGCAAATACAAGACCCGATCAACGCTCAGGCGCCCTTGCGGTCTGGGCAAGCGCAGCTTAGGCCCCTCGCGCTGGAATGACTCAACCGCCTGCTTGACGTGGGCATAGGCCGATCGCGCCTGAACGCAGCTGCGCCATCCCTCAATCAAGCCCTCGAGCGGCTGCAGGGCGCGGCCGGCAATGATCGAAGCCGCGATCATCATGCCCCCCGTGATCTCGGCGTGGAGGGCCAGATAGGCCCCGGTGCCGAGGATCGTGATCTGGGCCACGAGCCGGACGAATTTCGACGCACCGCTGATCCAGAAATTCCGGTCAAGGGCCTGGCTCTGCACCGTCAGTGCTGGCGCCTGCCGGCGCCCCCAGTGGAGAATGCTTTCGCTCAGCATTCCCATCGCATTGATCACCTGCGAATTTCGCGCCAGCGACTCGGCCGCCGCATCGGCCTCGGCGGCATACAGGCCTGCCTCGCTCAGACGCTCCGAGGTCGCTTTCTGGTTGATCAGCGCAATCAGTGCGAGGACCAAGCCCGATACGACTGCGATCCAGCCAAGATGTCGATGAACGAGGAATATGACTGCGAAGTAGAGGGGCGAGAGTGGCGCGTCCATCAGTAGAAGCATGATAGGGCTCGAGATGAAGCCCCGCACCTGGTGAAGGCTGCGGATCGCCTGGATGGTTCCTCCCTCGCCGGCCCTGGCGTTATTGATGCTGCTCGCCAGCACTGCGCCGCCAAGCACCGCTTCCATCTTGGTCGCAAGACGCCCCAGCACCTGTCGACGTAGAATGTCCACGATGGAGAGGATACCGATGAACGTCAGCGCGAGAGCCGAGAGCATCAGCAGTGTCTCGAGACTACGGCTCGTCAGCACGCGATCGGATATTTGAAAGAGATAGATCGGCAACGTGAGCATCAGCAGATTCACAACGACCGAAAATGCTGCGACCGCTATGAGGTTGATGCGCGCGACCGAACGCCAGGCGGCCAGCGCGTTGACAGGTCCGACGTAGTCGCGGGCCTCGCCGCCGGGTGCGACCCGAAGTTGAGCCCCGGAGTTGGTGCGCGGCGGACAGTCCAGTGTCTCGACAGCTGCCATGTTTGCCTCCCACTAGAGGATGGCATCATGAGTCCCGACATGATCAATCGAAGTATTATCCAAGATGTCGGGAGGCGGCGGCGCGGGTTTTTGGACGTCGGCAGCCACCGGCGCTGAAACGTCTTGAGCCGATGCGGCGTCCCCCTGAGACGCGGCAGTCTGGGAGGGCGCGATGTCGCTGCTGAGCGTGACGCCGTAATCTGTATACTGGGTTCCGTTGAACAGCGAATCTGCCGGAGGCGGTGGCGCATCGTTCAACGCGATCACATCGTTCGCGACGGCGGTCGTCGCCGCGGCATTTGATTTGTCCGTCATGACGTTCTCCGGGGCAGTGGTGGCGGATCCCGAACTCTCGATCGGTGCGTCAGCGGTGGTGGCGAGCGCAAGAAGCGTTTCGGCCGATCCAGGAGTTTGAGCGCTGCTGGTGTCCGGCACGGCCGGCTCTCCCGGTTCGGTCGCGGGGTTGCTGAGCGTGTCTCCGGCGCTGGTGAGCACCGGCTCGGCCGTGTTAGCGGCCGGTGCCGCAACCGCCAAAGCATTGCCAGCCACGCTGGCGGTGTCGGCCGGTTGCGACACCTCGCTGGTCGGATCGGTCAGCGCGGCAGCTGTTGTGGTGAGCACCGGCTCGCTC
>NZ_JBVVPM010000031.1:0-53665 GCF_055811255.1 Bradyrhizobium sp. MI1.11 | reverse complement strand
GTGTCCGCGACCGGCGCCGCACTCGCCAGAGCATCGCCAGCCACACTGCCCGTATCGGCCGGATGCGAGACGTCGCTCGTCGGGTCGGTCAGCGCGGCAGCCGTTGTGGTGAGCACCGGCTCGCTCGTGTCCGCGACCGGCGCCGCACTCGCCAAAGCATCGTCAGCCACACTGCCCGCATCGGCCGGATGCGAGACGTCGCTCGTCGGGTCGGTCAGCGCGACACCTGTTGTGGTGAGCACCGGCTCGCTCGTGTCCGCGACCGGCGCCGCACTCGCCAGAGCATCGCCAGCCACACTGCCCGTATCGGCCGGATGCGAGACGTCGCTGGTCGGGTCTGTCAGCGCGGCAGCCGTTGTGGTGAGCACCGGCTCGCTCGTGTCCGCGACCGGCGCCGTACTCGCCAGAGCATCGCCAGCCACACTGCCCGTATCGGCGGGTTTCGACACGTCGCTGGTCGGATCGGTCAGCGCGTCAGCTGTTGTGGTGAGCACCGGCTCGTTCGTGTCCGCGACCGGCGCCACACTTGCCAAAGCATCGCCAGCCACGCTGCCCGTGTCGGCCGGTTGCTGCGACACGTCGCTCGGCGCATCGGTCGGAGCCGCTGCTGTTGTGGTGAGCACCGGCTCAATCATGGCAGCCAGTGGTGCGGGACTCGCCAAAGCCTCGCCAGCCACACTCGCCGTGTCGGCCGGATCCGACAGTTCGCTCGATGGATCGGTCGGAGCCGCAGCTGTCGCAGTGAGCACCGGCTCGGTCATGTCAGCCACCGGCGCCGCACCCGCCAAAGCGTCGCCAGTCACACTCGCCGTATTGGCCGGATGCGACAGCTGGCTCGGCGGATCGGTCGAAGCGGCAGCTGTTGTGGTGAGCACATGCTCGCTCGTCTCAAGGACCGGCGCGCCACTCGCAAGAGCATTGCCAGCCACATCGGTGGGCTGGGATACATCACCAGGCGCACCGTTACCCGTGGTCAGTGCCGACTCCGCGATCTCAAGGGGGGGTGCTGAACTATCAAAGGTGTGAGTTCCCGTGCTGTCCGATGCAACCGTTTGCGACAACGCGCTCGACTGAGCGTCTGGACCCCTCGTCTGGCCAACCACCTCGTTGCTCACCGTGCTCACGGTGTCGATAGCCGTCGCGAGCGCAGGCGGCACCGTCGCCTCGACCGGCGCGATCGCGCCAACCATGTCGTCGGGCAGCGTACCCGCAGTGTCGGCCAGCGTCGATAGCGTCGGCTGCGTCGCCGCCTCGAGCGGCGTGATCGCGCCGGCCACGTCGTTGGGCAGCACACTGACGGCGTCGGTCGCCGTCGCGAGTGCTGGCGGCACCGTCGCCGCGACCGGCGCAATTGCGCCGACCACGTCGTTGGGTAGCGTGCCTGCAGTGTCGGCCAGAGTCGATAACGTCGGCTGCGCCGCCGCCTCAACCGGCGCGATCGCGCCGGCCACATCGTTGGGCAGCGCGCTGACGGTGTCGCTCGCCGCGGCGAGTGCCGGCATCACAGCCGCCTCGACCGGCGCAATTGCGCCAACCACGTTGTTCGGCGGCGCGCTGACAGTTTCGGCTGCCGTCGCGAGTGCCGGCGGCACCGCCGCCTCGGCCGGCGCAATTGCGCCAACTACGTCGTTCGGCAGTGCGCTGAGGGGCGCCGAGGCGAGTGCCGGCATTACAGCCGCCTCAACCGGCGCAATGGCGCCGGCGACTTCGTTGGGTAGCGTGCCCGCAGTGTCAGCCAGAGTCGCTAGCATCGGCTGCGCCGCCGCCTCAAGCGGCGCGATCGCGCCGGCCACGTCGTTGGGCAGCGCGCTGACGGTGTCGCTCGCCGTGGCGAGTGCCGGCATCACAGCCGCCTTGACCGGCGCAATTGCGCCAACCACGTCGTTCGGCAGCGCGCTGACAGTTTCGGCTGCCGTCGCGGGTGCCGGCGGCACCGCCGCCTCGGCCGGCGCAATGGCGCCAACCACGTCCTTAGGTAGCGTGCTGACTGTGTCGGTCGCCGTGGCGAGTGCCGGCATCACAGCCGCCTCGACTGAAGTAATCGTACCAACCACATCGTTGGGCAGCGTGCCAACGGTGTCGGCCAGAGTTGATAGCGTCGGCTGCACCGCCGCCTCAAGCGGCGCGATCGCGCCGGCCTCGTCATCGGATAGCGTGCTGACGGTGTCGCTCGTCCCGAGCGCCGGCGGCACCATCGCCGCAACCGGCGCAATCCCTACCACCACGTCATTGCTCACATCGCCGATCATTCCAAGCAGGGGAAAGGAGCTGATGATCGACGGGCTAAACGAGTCGCTAAGCAAGTTAGACCGAACGGATTCGATGCTTCCGAGGTCGGAATCCGCTGACAGCGAGTTGACGCAACTAAGGTCGGCTGAGATGTGACCATGGTGCTTGCAAGAATCGACATCGTCGCCACCCCCACCCCCAGAGCTCGCAGTAGCAACTGCTTCGCCACGAGCGGTGCTCGGTCTGGGCGCGTCTTCATGCGGCTCCGCCAAGCGCCCGGTCGGATCGAGCTGAGCCACATGCGTGTCCGACGAGGCGGCCGGCCCCTTGGGCCTCTCATCCTCCCAGCCCGGTTGCGCGGGGTCGCTCGCAGGCAGCTCGTCGTTTGTTCCTTGCGGCCCCGCACCTGCCTGAGCGGCTGTCGCGTCTTCTTGCCTGGCCAGCGCAGATTTGAACGGGGCGGCAAGAAACTCCTCGCAGGCAACTAGCTGGGCAATAAAGAATGACCGGGTCAAGAAACTGAAAGAGCCGGATCGCTTGTCGGCACGCTGCACTCCGGCTTCGAAAATCTTCCGCTCTTGTTCGAACAAGTCGCGCTTTTCTATCTGGTGCATGACCGCCGCCTTTCTTGTTCAAAAACCACCCTCGCCCGGCAGCATCCACCGCCAGACGAGCCTCTTCGGCATGTCAGGCGCCCGTGTCGTGCGACGTATCCGTCGCCGTGTCGAAATGCCCTACGTCGAAGTGATCCATTGGGCCCATCAAACCGATGGCGTATTCGAGCGCATCGTCGGAAGACATCGAAGCGAGCGCGCCGTGTATGTCACCCGAATGATCTGGACCGTGCGAGCTGAAATCACCCCCGAACTCACCGTGGGAGAAGTCGAACTTGGCCAGCGCGTCACCAGGACTGCGATCGGTGTCGCCCCTGCTGCCATCGTCAGCCGGCTGGAGATCGCAATGGTCCTTGGGCTGGTATTCACCGTCCTTGGCATCCTTCCAGCCCCCATCGTGCTCTGGGTAGGTGCCGTCTTTCGGGTAAGCGCCCATGCCGCTAAGCTTGGAGTAATTTTCTTTGCCGTCGCCGGTCGAATACTCGTCGTTACCGCTGTGATCGTCATTCCACTTTGACTGCTTGCCGTCGCCACAGTCGTCCGGCTTGGTTGACGTGCATTCCTCGGCTGGGACGCCGGTTCCCGTGAGCTTTATCAGTCCGAGAATGGTCATCACACTGCTCAGGATAGACATGGCTTCGTTCCTCGCTTCAGCTTTGCGACGGTCACAGGCACCTGCGCCACGCGCGCGTGCCCTGCCCGGATCACCACGCCGTCACTCCTACTGTCGCCGAAGCACACCTATGGATGCAGCGGCGAGAAAAATAGTTTCACGCTTCATTCGAGCTGCCGGCGCATGGCCACGAGCTCTCTCCGGATCCACGCTTTGACGGTTCCGACGGGAACCTGGAGGTATTCGGAAATCTCCTCGTGCGTGCGCCCGTCGACGATCGCCAAGAGAAGGCTCGCGCGGCGCTGTGGCTCGAGTTGATCGAGCATGCTTCGCAACGTCATGCTGTCTGGGATACAGCACGCAGGGTTCGGAACCGTCTGTTCCCGCGCACAGATGGCATTCAATGCTTCGTCCTCCAGCGCGAGTTCGCGCCTGGCGTTCTGGCGCATCTTGAGCGCCGTGTTGCGGACGATCGCGTAGATCCAGCCCCGGGCGGATCCGCGTGCAGGATCGAAGTTTTTCGCATATCGGAGAATCTGCGCGAATGCGTCGTGGATGACGTCCTCGGAACGCGATCTGTCGTGCACGATACGGTGCGCCATCGCGCGCAACTGCTCCTTCTCGCGCGCGTAGATCCTGCCGACGGCGGACTGCGATCCGGAGGCGCACTCAAGCAGAGCTGTTTCGTAATTAAGAGCCGTCTCGCCAGTGAGACAGCTGTCATGGCGCGCTGCGCCGGAGCGAGACCTTGCCTTCGTTAAATCGAGGCACTGATGGGGCATGCTCGAAGTCACCCCTCGTAAGGCACTGCGGCATTTTATGCCGCGCATTTACAATTTATTTAAATGACCGCTTTTAAATAAAAACGAAATCGGCTGTCGGCGAACTCAAGTCAGCAACCAGCGACTTCGTTCCCGGAAGTTTTCAAAATTTTTTTCCCCGATCACCAAAGGGCGAACGTGGTCGTCAGGGGTGCAGGCGGACCATGGCGGGTCGTGCTCCCGGCCAGGTGAGCCGCTGCGAGCAGCAACGTAAGTCTTCGAGACAACCTCGAAAATGGGCAACGTCAACATCGTCGCTAGTCGCGTTTATAACTTCAGAGCACGCATCGGGTCCGACTCCCGCGTAATGCCACCGAAGGACATTCAACGCACCTTCTCAACACACCATGTCAAAACACGCGTCGACTTGCGCACCTTTCGCGATGAGCCATCGAAACAAGCTAAGGCGCTTCCCGGACCGAGCTCGCCACATGGCACGTCGACGCGCTTTCCTTCGGAAGGCGCAATGTCGCATCTCGGCCGCGCAGAACATCCAGCAGACCAGAACATCCAACTCACTCTGACGAAGCCGCCACTGAGTCCCACTTAAAGCGCCCTGCATACGACTTGCAACAATCACGATACGACAAGCGTGAAACACTTGCCGCTCACAAAATTTGCGCGACCGTGCATCCAGATTGGCGTCTTGCACCTAGTGATGACGTGGCAACAGTTACATCAATGTTCCGCCACCTAACCCGAAAGGAGACCAACATGCTAGAGATGACCAATCTTGCTCACCCTATCGAACTGTCTGATGAGGAGCTCGACCTCGTGGCCGCCGGCACCGGCGGTTGTGGCGGTGGCTGCCATGATGGCGGATCACTGATCCGAACTGGCGACATCAATGTGCTCAGCGGAAACCAAGTTCAGGTTGGCCTGCTGTCCAAGCAGTCCCAAGTCTTTATTGGGTAAAGGCGGGATGCATCGGCGCGAACCGCTTCTCCATCAGGGGAAGCGGTTCTCCGGTATCCATCCGCAGTCTTGCTTTGGCGGAAAGATACTCCGCGCAGCGCTTCAGCAAGGTGCGTCCATGGCGAACCGACCAACTCTGTTTCGCAAGGAAGCCGTCGACTTTTTGCATCAGCGCCACACCTGGGGTGAGGTCGTATTGCTGCAGCCGCTGTCGAGCACACTGCTTAGCTGGAGCCTTGCGGCGCTCGTTGTATTCATTTTGTGTTTTCTCTCCATCGCGCAATACGCCCGCAAGGAGACCGTCTCCGGGTATCTGACGCCGACCTCCGGCACAGCTAAGATTTTCGTATCACAACAGGGCTTCATCAAGGCGATACACGTGAAGGAGGGGCAAGAGGTTGCGGAGGGTGACCTGCTCCTGACCATAGTTACTTCCCAAATCACGGCTAATGGCGATGACGTCAATGCGACCGTACTGGCGGTGCTGACGCAGCAACGCAATGTGGTCGAGCGACAGATCGATGCCGAAGATCGCCGAACCGCCTCAGAACGGGATCGCCTCGGTTCGACGATCAAGGGGATTGAAGGAGAGATTCTCCAACTCGAGGACCAGCGGAACATCCAAAACGAGCGACTGAAACTTTCCGAGAGCTTCGTATCAACGGGCGCTAAGCTAACCGCGAGCGGCGCACTGCCAACGATTGAGCTCAAGCGCCGCGAGCAGGCCGCACTTGAGCAAAAGCAGAGTGTGGTGTCGCTCGATCAACAGATCACCGCGCGACACACCCAGTTGACGGACGCTCGGCATACACTCGAGCAACTCCCAACCATCGCCGCAGAGAGGATCCGAGGACTGCGTAATGAACTCTCCTCGATCGAACAGCGCCTGGCCGAGGTGAATGGGCGGCAGGCTTACGTTATCAAGGCGCCAACGAGTGGGCGCGTATCCACGCTGCAGGCGACAATAGGCCAAATCGCTGATCCTCGGCATATGCAGCTCGAAATCATTCCCGTTGATGCGCACTTGCAGGCGGAGCTGTTCTTTCCGACACGCGCGTTTGGTTTTGTGCGCCCCGGCCAGCAGGTTAGGATACTTTACGAAGCATTTCCTTATCAGAAATTCGGCACCTACCGCGGCAGCGTGACCAACGTCTCTCACACCATTCTGACCGGCAACGAAACGACCGGGCCGATCGCCCTCAAGGAACCGGCTTACCGTGTGACTGCGGCTCTCGAGCGGCCCGACATCGACGCCTATGGCCGTAAGATGCCGCTTCAGCCGGACATGCTGCTCAGGGCCGACGTTATCCTTGAGCAGCGGTCCCTGATGAGGTGGCTGCTTGATCCGGTGGTAAGCGCAAGGATGTAGCCAAGGATGTAGCCCATGCAGGGACTATTGAATTTCAGCGGCCGCAGATTCCTCCCGGTCATCCGGCAGACGGAGGCGACGGAGTGCGGGCTCGCTTGCCTTGCTATGGTAGCATCCTATCATGGTCATCGAACTGACTTGAACAGCCTGCGGCGCCGGCATCCAGTGTCCCTAAAAGGGGTCACTCTCCGCGACCTCATGGAAATAGCAGCTCGCCTCGGGCTGGCGTGTCGGCCACTGCGTATCGAGATCGGCCATCTCAGCCAATTGCGTCTGCCGGCTATTCTGCACTGGGACATGGCTCATTTCGTTGTTCTGAAAGCATATAGGAACAGGGGAATCGTGGTGCACGATCCGGCAGCCGGCGAGAAATGGTTTCCCCTCGCTGAAGCATCTAGACATCTCACCGGAGTCGCGCTCGAGCTCTCGCCCACTGAAGAGTTCTGCCGCACAGACGAGAGAGTGAGATTGCCGTTCTCGGTATTCTGGAGCGGAATGAACGGGAACACTTGTGCCCTCGCCCAAATATTAGTTCTGTCAGTGGTCATCGAAATTCTTCTCCTCGCCGCCCCTTTCTATATGCAGCTCACCGTTGACGAGGTCATCGCCAGAGGCGATGTCGATCTCCTGGTCGTCCTCGGGCTCGGATTCGCTCTGCTTCTCCTGATACGGGTCGCGTCGACCGCGACCCGCTCGTTCATTATTCTTGTTCTGCAGAACACGTTGAGTTTTCAGATCGGCGCGCGGCTGTTTCATCATCTGGTGCGCTTGCCACTCTCATTCTTCGAAAAGCGGCACATCGGCGACATCCTGTCTCGTTTCAACTCGATCGAGCCCATCCGCAACGTGCTCGCGGAGGGATTGATCACGGGGTTGATTGACGGTCTCATGTCGGTGTTGATGCTGGCGTTGATGTTCACCTACAACGTCCAGCTCGGAGTTGTTGTCCTGCTGGCGTCCGCGTTGTATGCCACCCTGCGGCTCGCTCTTTTCAGCATGTTCCGGCAACGGAGCGAAGCGGCCATTCACGGCAAGGCAGATGAGAACTCCACTTTCATCGAAACCGTGCGAGCAGTGCAAAGCCTAAAGTTGCTCAACCGAGAAAACGAACGGGAGAGCCAGTGGCTGAACCGCTATGCTGCGTATATAACAGCCAACGTGCGGCTAGGTCGGGCGAGGATCAGCTTCAAAGCGATGAACGACACGATATTCGGCTTGGAGAACGTGATCACAATCTACCTCGCCGCTCGCCTCGCACTGGACAACCTCATCACGGTTGGCATGATATTCGCGTTCGTCAGCTACAAGTTGCAGTTCGCTGAGCGGACAGCGCTGCTGATCGAGAAGCTGGTGGATGTCCGCATTCTCGGGCTGCACCTGGAACGTCTCGCCGACATTGCGCTCACCCCGCTCGAGCGCGGGCACGACCGAGACCTGTCATATATCCGACAGATTCGCGGCGAGATCGAACTGCGCAACGTGTGCTTCCGGTATGCAGAAGGAGAGTCTCTGATTCTTAACAACGTCAATCTGTGCGTTGCTCCCGGACAATTCGTGACGATCATGGGACCATCGGGCTGCGGCAAGTCAACTCTTGTCAAGATTATGCTTGGGCTGCTCGAGCCAACAAGCGGTGAGGTTCTGATCGACGGCCTTCCGCTGGGCCAGATCGGACCGCGCGCTTATCGCGAGCAAATCGGCGCGGTGATGCAGGAGGATCAATTGCTGTCGGGATCGATTGCCGACAATATCTGCTTTTTTGACACAGCGTTCGATCTACAAGCCATGATCGATTGCGCGCGAATTGCCGGCATCCACGAGGACATCGTGGCAATGCCGATGAGCTACAACAGCCTCATCGGCGACATGGGAAGCTCGTTATCCAGTGGCCAGAAACAGCGAGTACTGCTTGCGCGCGCGCTCTATCGCCGACCAAAGATCCTGTTTCTGGACGAGGGCACGGCGCATCTCGACACACAGAAGGAGAAGGAAATCAATGCGAATCTCCGGCACCTTAGTATGACGCGCGTGAGCGTAGCGCACCGACCCGAAATTACCCAGGGAGCAGATATGATCATCCATCTTGCCGCGACGGCCAGACCGTTTCGGGTCGGAATGACGAGCCTCAGACGAGAAGCTGGGGCTGCGCAAGATGTCGGTGTGACCGGGTTTGCTGCCGAAGGTGCGAAATCGGCCGAGACCGATGACTGCCCCGGCGACGCCACGGGGGATGGCTCGAAGCGCGATGGTGACTGGAAAGACGCCAAGGACGACGACTGCCATTCAAAGGACTGCTGCCAGCTGCGGAAGGACTGCACCCCCAAGCCGTCCGACGACGGCGGCAAAGGCGACAACCCGGGTGAAGCGCTAGCCAGGATCGACTTCTCACGATGCTGATTCGGCTCGCGCAGTCTGATCATTCGCGTGACATGGAAGGCGCATTCGCTTCGAAGACGTCCGATGACGCGCGCGGATACGCCATCGGCGGCCAAACGCCTGCTGCAGTCGCGCGAGCGACGTACTGGCCGGATAGAGACCAAGCCGTTTCCTCGCGCTTTTATTGTTGCGTCGATTCCGACGTACGGCCGGGCTCAACTTTTCCCCAGCCTTGAGCCTGGGTCGCTCCGAACCTCATGGGACTAGTGTCGGTGCTCACGCGCCGGTTGGCTGCTGCCGCCATCAAGGCGTTCGGAGAACGCCTGGACCAAACCAGTCGCGGTCCCGCCTGTTCACGCTGGCGGTGCGCCATCAATATGCGAAACACCGACGTTTTCGCAGATTGAGACGAACGCCCTCTTCGCCTCAGCGTCCTCAAAGCAAAATCGTGTGCCTTGGACTGCGCGCTCAATCCACCAATCGATTTTGTTTGCCCGCGAAATGCGGGATGCCTCGCCGCGCAACTGATCCAATTGCCGTCCATAGGCCCGCACGATCACACAATTTGTCATTCGTTAATCCCCCAGAAACGCGCCGTTCTAACTAGCGCTGAACGCAAGTATCCGTCCGACTGTTCATCGCCCACGCGCGGTGAGCTATCCCCTCGAAACGCCAGAAAGTCACAGAGTCAGTCGCTGCGCAGCGATCGCACGTCAATCGCTCCTCGCCGAGTATGTAGCGCCCGCGGATCGCGGAAGCGGAATTTTTGCCTGATGGATAAATCAACAAACAATTGCGCATACGCCAGCGCATCACCGCCCAACACCTTCGACGCCCCTCCGTGAGCCCGGTACCTCGCTGAGGAGGAGCTTAGCGAAACTTTGCACGCCCGAATGTTCGATCGCTAACACAGGAACCGCGACCACTTGCCCAGGCGTGGTGGGCATCCTTTCCGAATGTTGCTAGGCTACGCTCAACTGCGAGAGAGCGATGAGCAATGACTCGAAAGATCCGGGCCTTATGGCGCTGATCAGCGGCATTTTTGCTCCGCCCGCGCCGCCCACCCCCGCGCCTCCGGCGCCGGAGATGCCGCCAACGCTCGAAGAGGAGCCCGTGACCGCGGCAGCGTCGCCTGCAAAACCGGTCGCACCCTTGTCCGCCGGCGGCCCCGATGGAAAACGAGCGCGACTGCCCGCTGTGGCGATCGCCGACCTCGTTCTTGGTGAGCTTCGCAAAGTTGAAGGCTTTTCGAGATCCGGAGTCTCGATCACCGTCTACGGAAGTCGACCTTGGAATGCGATGGTCACGTTCGCACCGTTCTCGACCACGTCCCAAGACGCTGCACGCCTGCGACACGCTTTGCCGGATATCGTCTTCAGGCTTCGTCAGTGCGTCGAGCTCGAACAGTAGGTTCGGCCGATCACCTTCCACTCGGCGGCCCGACCCTCGCGCTCGGGTAGAGCGCGGACTCATTTAGCGCGCAGCCAAATGCGGATTGATGCGAGCTTGATGAAACGCCAGATAGTTGACTGAGAATTTGTGGTATCGGGTCGCGACCCGCCGACATTGCTTGATCTTGTTGAAGAACCTTTCGACGAGATTTCGCGCACGATAGAGATACGGACTGAAGCAGATCGGGTCTTTGCGATTTCGTTCCGGCGGAATATCGCGGTCCATTCACAATCGCTGAGTTCGTAGCGCGTGATTCGAGGCCGATTTGAGAGCTTGAATCACGCCCAAAGCGATACCATCAAGCCGCAGTTGGCCGCAAAACCGCTAACGCTCCAGATTTACTTCCGCTTTCGGCGAGCAATGGACATGGCCGGGTTGGCCATTGCTTGGCGCAGAACGCGAGTGACCCATGACGGACTTACGGGTACTATTGTTTGCTTAGCGAGGATCACTCCTTCGGTCCCGGGCGGTATCGCCAATTGTTGCACGGCAGCAAAGTATGAGCCGGTCGAGGTAGATTGGCGGAGTGGCCTTGGTAACATCATGCTTCTTGGATGAAGCCGATTAGCACGGGCCCTTCATCACGATGGCGCCCGGCCCCCCCAGCTACGTCGATATCCGTTCGTGGTCTCCCGAGGAAGAAGCGCAACTTCTTGCGTTATTCGACAGTGGCATGAGTGCAAGCGAGATCGGCCAGCGGTTAGACCGCACTCGCCTCGCGGTCTACGGTCGATTGCAAGGCTTCCATAAGCAGCAAGGTCGAGTAAGCCGCACTAGCGGACGCGTCTTCGCGCAGCGGGCCGGGTTTGAAAACGTGGAAAGCGGGGCCAAGAATCGGCTGTTCCGCTGGACACTTACCTCGGCTTTTGGACCATCTTGCATGCACGAAAATGCGGGGGTGGACGGGACGTCGGAGTAGGTTCGTTACGCTTTCGAGGAGAGCGAACGACGTCATAGGGGAGCCGGCGCCGCTCGAGGCATCGCCAATCACCGTTCCTGCCGCAAGGCGAACGCTGATCCCCACCCGTCGTGAAGGTTAGATTGGCGTATTGCGCCGTATCGAAGCCGCCGTTTCCATCGATAAGCTCACCGATCTGGCCGGCAATACCGCCACCAGCCCATGTCAGTCATCCGTCAACGATTGGATCGCTAAAATCGGTTGGACAGCGGACATCACGGTGACTGAGGCGCTCTTCGGCTTGGGGCCGTACCGCACGTTCTAGATTGTCTCGCGAACACTCTCGAACCCCGCCTCGATGACGGTGGACCCGCGAGCGGGCTACTCGTCTTGGCGTTGGTCAACGTAGCTCGGGTAAAAGACTTCTGCTATTGCGGTGAAGTTTTTAGATTTGCAACGGGGGCAGTGAGACGGCAAGTGAGCCCGCTCGATCCGTAGGACACAGTAACCGCCCCTCGGAAATCCTCTTCCAGTGTTCTCGAAATGAGGCGTGAGCCAAAGCCTTTCACGGTCGGCTCCGACACAGATGGGCCTCCGAATTCTTGGCAGACGAAGACAAACTTTTGATCACCCGCTTGATCTTCGGATGACCACACAACCGACACGCGGCCGCTTGTCACGCTCAGAGCGCCGTACTTCAACGCGTTAGTAGCAAGCTCGTGGACCGCCAAGGACAGGGCGAGCGACTGTCGTGATTTCAGAACAAGTGGAGGACCGGAAATCGTAATCCGGTCTTGGCCTGTTCTGTACGGGCTCAGGGCAGTATTGATCACATCTCGCAGTGGGGCGCAGCCCAATTTGCCGCAGTAAGCAAGTCGTGCGCTCGTCCGGTGATTGTCCGGCGCCCTAACCCGACGGACGATCGCGGCGCTGGGCGTCGATGCACCCCTTTGACTACCCCGCCAGCTTCTGGGCGGCGACGCTCGTCGAATTCTGCGAACGTAGCGATACCGCTGCGCGCGCCGCGGCAGCTCGTCATAGGTCTCTGGGAACGTGGAGGAGCTTGTCGCTTGTCCTGGATACCAAACTGGTTGAGGCTCCTGAAGCATAACTCCGTCGGCTTAATTGATCGCGGGCCGGCGACTTCCAGCCCGGGAGGGGCATTGCAAAGTCCCCATACCCTATTCACACGGCGTGCCAGGGTTCATGTGCGATGACGGAACAGCCTTTGGAACCATCGGTTCCGGACTGACTTGGTTTGATCCACCGGACCCTTACCGCCGAATACGTCCGGTGCGGAATGGCGGCCCCAGCCCTTGGCCCCCCATCCCCGCTGGGGCCGCTCTGTTTGCGCCCCCTGAGCGATGGCCGCAGGTTGTTGTGCCAAAGCTTCGAACCTGACGCCCTTCCGCATGCGCGCGGATTGACCAAAGGAAAGAGGGCCGAAAAGGAGAGGGCCGACTGAGGCGGCCTTCCGTTACGAGGGCGAGCACCACCGCCCGATGAGTTAGCGAGGACTTGGCGTAGCCTCGTGGTCGTAATCTGGGCAAATCAAACAGGTGGACCATCATAGGTCCCGACTCCTGCCTGACCAGTTCAGACCTGAATCGCACAATGCGCGCCCCGGAATTCGATCGACTTGGATGCTGATTCATGCCCACTCTCCGAAGAAGAAGAAGAAGAAGAAGAAGACGAAGAAAGAGAGTAGCTTCCCGTTAGTGCGACCGACTATCAAAGATAGAAAGTAGGACACCCAAAAATTCGTAAGACGTGAGGGTCAAAACGGGCCCGTTTTGAGGTCAACGGCGACATCGGCTGACGCCAAGTTGCGTCGAACTCAAGCGAACGTGCAGCCGAGCCGTTGCGAGGTGCGCTGTTGGGCAAAACGCGAAGAGCAGAAGCGCGAGCAGGTCTAGTCGGCTATTCTTCCTTAACAGGCAGTCAGCGAAAGACGTAGCTACATCGCCTACGGGCCAGGTGCATCGCCGCCCACGACGACGTGTCGGCGTTGCCGTGCACGAGCAACCACACGGGGCGAATCCGTGAAGACGGCGGCGGCCGCTTGCCGCTCGATTCCGCCCCCAAATCAACAACATCCGAAACACATCGTGACTGAAGTAATTGCATACGCAGCAATTTGACGGCGGCCGGGGCTTCCTTCAGTTCGTTCCGTATCCAGAACGAACCGAAGGAAAGTCGCTGGCGTTGCAGATTTACAACCCGCACAGCGGACTGAAATACTAAGCTCGGCCATTGAGACAACCGAAACATATTCCATTCTTAGTTCGATATGGTCGGCGGGGGCGAACGATGTTTGATGTCTATCGCAATGACAAGCACGGCTTGCTCGTTCTAAGTACAGGCTCGGCCGTACCTGCGCTTTACTCTGCACATACCTGGCGAAAGAGCAGAAAACGAGTTCTCAAGGTTAGCAACGAAATCAAGTCAGCCGTTCAGGCACAAGGCTATTACATCCGCAGCCTGCGGGCCACTAAGGAACGAATGATCTACGTCAAGTAGGTCGGCAGCCGGTGTTCCCCATTTGCAAATCTCTATGACACGGCAGAAGCCAATCCGCCACTATCGCGCTTCGTCAACTGTCGACGCCCGCGCTTCGGTGGTAGCCCGAACCTCGGTGAAGCCCTAGGTCAGGATCCGTCGCCTGCACATGCTAGATCCTCGCCGTCGACTCCGTGCTCAGGCTGTAGCTGGGCAGGCGGGCGCGGCCGCTTCGAAGGCCCGTATTGCGTGGAGCGGCTTTAGCAGCACCTCGCTACCGTATATGCCTCGGTCGCTTCACGTCCCAGCTCAATGTTCGTCATGCTTATTCGCTGTAGGACCGTTGTGGACCTGTTTCGGCGGTCTCGTTTGAGGCCAAGCAACGCCGAGCCCGCTCGATCTGGCTGTTGGTGGCTCCCTGATTGCGGGCATACATCTCGGCCACAGCCGCCGAATACCTCGCAACGTAGTATCGGACTTCCGAACAGGAAATCCGCTCTCCCGGTCTGTGCTGGCGCGCGGCATAAGCTTCAGAGCTCACCGCGATCAGGAACAGGGCGGCGGCGCCGATCCAACGCGTAACAGTCATTGTGTCCCCCACAGCTACAAGGTTCGTTGCGGGAGCTGGCCTGAATCGTTCTGACTGTGCAAATTAACATTCACGCACTCGCGCAAGGTGTTGTGGAGTGTTGCTTTCCTGCTGCACATGCCAGAGCCGTAGAATCTAAGCAGACTTGTGGGCGCAATATGTGGGATCACGCCTTGCTCCCGGCGCCCGGTCATATGGATCCCCCCGTACTGACTTTGCGCCAGCCTCGATCTTCGTCGTGCGCCCTTGAGCGACGATCGCACGGACACGCCCAGGCTCCTGCCGAGCCGGCGGCTCTCCTAGCGCCGACGAGCCACCCACAATCCAAGTAGAAACGCGGCGAAGAGCGACTGCAATGAGGAAGTCGGGGTTGCGGCGGGCTATTTGCTTCAACCTCGGGAAGTCATCAGGCGGTTCCGGCATCTGAATTCTGCATGAACTCTTCGAATGCTTTCCGCTCTCCGCAGCTCAAATGCAGGGCGTGCTTCGTGCGTCGCTCCAGGATATCTGCAGGCCTGCTCGCCCATTCTGCCTCCTGCAGATAGTGGACCTCGCGTTCATAGAGCAGCCCGCCGAAGTGCCGCCCGAGCTCCGGGATGCTCCGCACGGTGCCTAGGAGGTCCCACGCACGGGTACCGTAGAGGCGTGCATAGTGCTGGATCAACTTGCGCGGTAGATTGGGATATTCGGCCGCGATCGCCGCCACGAACTCCTGGAACGTACCGCCGATCTGACCGCCTGGCAGTGGCCGGCCGGCGGTCCATGCCGATGACATACTCGGAAACCACGGCTGCAGCCGCTCCAGCGCCTGCTCCGCCAGCCTACGGTAGGTCGTGATCTTGCCGCCGAAGATCGACAACAGAGGCGGCTCTTCGGGCGCGCCGTGCACCTCGAACACATAGTCCCGAGTCACCGCCGACGGATTTTTCGCATTGTCGTCGTAAAGCGGCCGCACGCCGGAAAACGCATAGACGATGTCGCTCTCTGCTGGAGGCGTCTTGAAGTAGCGCGCCAGCACGCGCAGCAGATAAGCGATCTCGTCGCCGTCGATCGCGACATTCTCGGCGCTTCCCTCATAGGGAATGTCCGTGGTGCCGATCAGCGCAAGGTCATCCTCATAGGGATTGACGAAGATGACGCGGCGATCCTCGTTTTGCAGCAGATAGGCTTGCGGCCCGCTCCAAAATTTCGGCACCACGATATGGCTGCCCTTCACCAGACGCACATTGTGTGACGAATTGAGTTTTGCCACTCCCTGGACGACATCCTGCACCCACGGCCCCGCTGCATTGACCAGTGCACGCGCCCGCACGCGTTGTGAGCGTCCGTCCTCGCTTAGCATCTCAAGCAGCCAGGTCTCGCCCTCCCGCCTGGCACTCACGGCGCGCGTGCGCGGCAGGATCATCGCCTCCTTCTCCCTGGCAGCGATCAGATTCAAGACCACCAGCCGCGCATCATCTACCCAGCAGTCGGAATATTCAAAGCCGCGCCGGAACTCCGCCTTGAGCGGCGCGCCTTCGGGCGCCTTGGCGAAATCCAGTCCGCGGCTTGCCGGCAGCTGCTTGCGGCCACCGAGGTGATCGTAGAACAACAGCCCGGCGCGGACCAGCCAGGCGGGCCGCTGCTCAGGCGAGTGCGGGAGCACGAAGCGCATCGGCCAGATAATATGCGGCGCCGAGGCGAGCAGCACCTCGCGCTCGATCAGCGCCTTGCGTACCAGGCGTAACTCGTAGTATTCGAGATAGCGCAGGCCACCATGGACGAGCTTGCCGGAGCGCGACGAGGTGCCCTCGGCGAAATCGCCCTTCTCGCACAGCAGAACCTTCAGGCCGCGCCCTGCCGCATCACGCGCGATCCCGGCGCCGTTGATGCCCCCGCCGATGATGGCGAGATCGACCAGCCCGTGATCCCTCCCCGGCGCCGTCGCTGACATCACGTCCGGCTGCGCTTGATCTCAATCGCCAGGCGCGCGGCGGCCTTCTTTGCCTTGCCAGGTTTGGCCTTGGCAGGTTTTTTGGGCGTCTGCAGGCCGTAGGTCGAGAAGCCTTTGGCGGTGTCGGCAATCTCGGCTTCGCTCAGAATGTGCGGCTGACCGAGCGCCAGCGACAGATAATGTTGCCGCGCGATGGTCTCGAGCTCGACTGCGAGCCACATCGCCTTGTCGAGGTTGGCGCCAACCGCGATCATGCCGTGATTGGCAAGCAGGCAACCGTTGCGTCCTTCGAGCGCGGCGAGCGCGAGTTCCGACAATTCGGCGGTGCCGTAGCGCGCATAGCCGGCGCAGCGGATGTCGTGGCCGCCAAACGCCGCCATCATGTAGTGGCAGGCGGGGATCGGCTTGCGCGCGATCGCCAGCACCGTGGCGTAGGTCGAATGGGTGTGTACGACGCCGCCGACATCCGGCCGGCCGCGCATGATGTCGAGATGGAAGCGCCATTCGGTGGAGGGCTGGAGCGGTCCCGACCATGAGCCGTGCTTGCCTTCGAGCGGCATCGCCGCGATCATCTCCGGCTTCATCGCATCATAGGGCGTCGCCGACGGCGTGATCAGCATGACGTCCTTGTAGCGCGCCGAGATATTGCCCGAGGTGCCCTGGTTGAGGCCGGAGGCGTTCATCCATCGGCACTTGGCAATGATCGCTTCGCGTAACTGGCGCTCCTCACGGGTCATCTCAACATACCTCTCCTCGTCAACATGGATTGAGCGGCGGCTCGCCAGCGAGATAGCGGCGAACCTCCTCGGCCGCTTGGTCGGCGGCGACGGTTACTGTGCGCACTGAGGCGCCGGCGATATGCGGCGTCAACGTGACATTGCGCAATTGCAGTAACGGCCAATCCGGCGGCACCGGCTCGACCGCGAACGTATCAAGCGTGGCGCCGGCCAGCCGCCCTGCGGATAATGCCTCATGTAGCGCCTTGTAATCGACCAGCGGGCCCCGCGCGGTGTTGATCAGGAATGCGTCCTTCTTCATCGCGGCCAGTGCGTCGTGGCCGATGAATCCCGTAGTCTCCGGCGTCACCCGCGCATGCAGCGTCACCACATCGGCCCGCGTCAGGAGGTCGGCAAGCGCGACATGCTCGACACCGTCATTGCGGTCCTGCGCGCTGATTTGCACATAGGGGTCTGCGACAAGGATCTTGCAGCCGAACGCTTTCAACAGCTTCACCACGCGGCTGCCGATCGCGCCATAGCCGACGATGCCGATCGTCATCTCGCCGAGTTCGCGCCCGGTGCGATCGGCACGATAGAGATCGCCGCGCCATTCGCCGCCGCGTAGCGATTCATGCCCGCTGCGGATCAGCCGGGTCTCCGCGAGGATCGCGCCAATGGTGAACTCAGCGACGGCGCTGGCGTTGCGGCCGGGCGTGTTGACGACCAGCACCTTGTGATCGCTCGCCGCCTGCATGTCGATATTGACCGGCCCGCCGCGCGACACCGCGATGAACTTCAGGTTCGGCAGCCGCTCCAGCATCGCCCGCGAGACCGGCGCCAGATGCGTGACCAACAGCGACGCATCGCCGATGAAGGACACGACTTCGTCGGGATCGCCCATGAACTCCTTCAGGCCGTCGAGCTTGGAGCCGGCATAGCCGTGCTCCATCGGCTCGTCGGGCCATGGCTGCTCGAGGGTGCGGATATCGATGCCGTTGCCGCAGGCCGCCGTGATCTTCTCGACGAAGATCGAGGGAAGCATGAATCGATCCCCAATGACGGCAATGGATTTAGACATGACCAGCTCCCGCGCGCAGCGCCGCGAGCTGCTTCCAGACCGGATGTGACGCCAGCCGGGCATCGAGATAGGCCGGGAACATCTTTGCATAGCGCGCGGCCAATGCCGCGTCAGGCGCCTGCGGTTCGTTCAAATAAGGTCTCACCCAATCCTCGGCACAATCAGTCATGTTGGAATAGAGTCCGGTCGCGACGGCTGCGATCATCGCAGCTCCCGCAGCACCGGCTTCGCCGCGGCTACAGACGCGAACGTTGCAATCGAGCGCAGCGCTCAAGATCACCCCCAGCGCGCGGCTCCTCGCCGCGCCACCCGTGATCCGCACGTCGCGCGGCAGACTTCCCATCGCGGCGTAGCAATCGCGGGCGGCAAAGGCGAGCCCTTCTATCACCGCGCGCATCAGGTCCCAATAGCCATGGCGCGAGCGCAGGCCGAGGAACTGCGCGCAGGCCTCATGCGCGACGAACGGACCGCGCTCGCCGGCATCGGAGATGAAGGGGTGAAACAGCAGCTCGCCGGGCTTCGCCTCCAGCACCCGATCGTCCAGCCGCCGGATCATGTCGGCGCGCGTCCGCGCCACGCCCTCGGCCGCGAGCAGATCGCGCGCGAGATCGAGCAGCCAGTCGATGTTCAGCGTCGCTGCCATGTTGGATTGCATCTGGGCGTAGTGGCACGGCACCGGGAACGGCATGGTGTAGCCGGTCGCTTCCGCGTTCAGCGTCACTGCGCCCGCGCTCGACGCCAGCCGCATATGCATGCCGGTCGAGCCGATGATGGTGCAGCCGACATCGGGTGCCGGATCGTAAAGCCCCGCGCCGAGCGCATTGCAGATCACATCGACATAGCCGAGCGTAACAGGCACATCGACGGGCAGACCGGCTTCTTCCGCCGCGGTCGCGCTGAGCGGATGGGTCGTCGTCACGCCGTCGACGACCTCGGGAAACAGCCGCATGCAATCGGAGATGCCGATCAGCCGCGCCGTTTCGGCATCGAAGCGGCGCTTGTGGAATTCGCCGCAGGAGAATGTGGCCTCCGACGGATCAGTGGCGCGCTCGCCGGTGAGGTTGAAGTAGAGCCAGTCCTTGCAATGGAACGCCGTCGCCGCGCGCGACAGGGTTTGCGGCGCATGCGTCTGCAGCCAGGCCAGTTGCGGACCCTGCTGACAGGCATTCAACCCCGAGCCGGTGCGCCGATGGAGCGCGATGTTGCGCTCGCTGGCCCTGATATCGTCAACGATCTCGGCAGAGCGTGAATCCAGCCACAACAACGCTGGCGCCACCGGGCCGCCGCCATCGTCGATCAGCCAAGTGCCGTCGCCCTGCCCCGTCACCGCAATCGCCGTCACGCGCGTGGCAAGCTCGGGCACTAGCGCCGCCAGCCCGCGCAGCGCTGCGACCGTATCTGTCCAGGTCCGCGCCATGTCCTGCTCGACACGCCCGCCGGGCAGCGTGACGTAGGTATTCGGCAGCGAGGACTCAGCCAACTGCTTGCCGTCCCGCGTGAACGCCACGGTCTTGATCAGGGAGGTACCGGCATCGATGCCGACGATCACGTCACGGCGCTGCGGATTGAGCATCGTCAGCGCACCTCCGCATGACGGATGCAGGTGCCCTCAGTGCCAAAAATGTGCAGATGGCGCGGCTCCAGCCCGAAGGAAATGACGTCGCCCGGTCGCGCCGCCACCCTGCCCGCCGTCACGGCGATCAGGAAATTTCCGGCACATTCGCCGGCGACGTGCGACTGGTCGCCGAGCCATTGATTAGAGACGATGCGGACGCGCACGTCTCCGCTGCCGACCGCGACCTTCTGCGGCCGGATGCCGACGCGCACGCGCGGCGTCTGCTGCAGCGCCTGTTGAGCGGTGGAATCTAGCCTGTCGCCCGGAATCAGAAACGCCATGGCGCTGCCGACCGACAGGCGGAAACCACCATCGGCGCGCGCCACCTCGGTCTCCAGAAGATTCATCGGTGGTTCGCCGATGAAGCTGGCGACGAACAGGTTGGCGGGCCGGTTCTTCAGCTCCTTTTCGCTGGCGAATTGCTGCAGAATACCGTCTTCCATCACCGCGATCCGGTCGGCGAGCGCGCTCGCCTCGGTCTGGTCATGGGTGACGAAGATCGCGGTCATGCCGCGCTCGGCCAGTAGGCCCTTGATCCGTCCGCGCAACACTGCGCGCAGCTGCGGCTCGAGCTGGCCCATCGGCTCGTCGAGTAGATAAAGATCTGCATCGCGCACCAGCGCCCGCGCCAGCGACACCCGCTGCTGCTGTCCACCGGAGATCGCCCGCGGATAGGCGTCCAAGATGTCCTCGATTTCGACCAGCCCCGCGATCGCATCGACCCGCCGCGTCACCTCGCCGCGCGACAGCTGCTGGGCCTTCAGGGCGAAGCCGATGTTCTCGCGCACTGTCAGCGGCGGGTAAAGCGAATAGCCCTCGAAAGCCATCGCCACCTTGCGCCGCGCCGGGGGCAGCGCCTCGATCCGCCGCTTGTCGAGCGCGATCGAGCCTGAAGTGACGTCCTCGAAGCCCGCGATCATGCGCAAGGTCGAGGTCTTGCCGCAACCGGACGAGCCGAGTAGCGCGACGATCTCACCCTTGCCCACCTCCATGTCGAGCGCGCGCACGGCGTGCACCGGCGGCTTGCCGCGACTGCGGTAGACCTTGTCGACATTCTCTAGCTCGAGCATGCCCCTCGTCGCTCCTATGCCGCCTGGCGCCGGTGCGGCAGCCCGATCCGAACACCGGTCGCACGATCGAACAGCAATGATGCTTCCGGCGCGAAGCGGACGAAAACGTCATCGTCGGCCACGGTCGCGCTTGGCGGCAACGCCGCCAGCCATTCAGTACCATCCGTGAAGCGCAACAGCAGCACCGCCTTCTCATGCATCGGGGTGACCGCGACGACGCGCGCCGGGATGGCATCGCCGCTGGCTACTTGCGAGATCACGAGATCATCGGGCCGCACCCCGACCCAGCACGCCCCCAGATCCATCGGCTGGTGGTCTGCCGTATCGAGCCGCACGCGCGTTCCTGAGATATCTGCGAACAAGACGCCACGCTCCGCGACGGGCACGACCTCGGCGAGATTGATGCTGGGATCGCCGAACAGCCGCGCCACCGCAACTGTGGCCGGCCGGGCATAGATCTCCTCGGGACGCGCGACCTGCACCAGGCGCCCCTCGATCAGCACCGCGATGCGATCGGCAATCGCCATCGCCTCGCGATAATCCTGAGTCACATAGAGCACGGACGCCGAGCCGCGCCGCAGCAAGGTCGGCAGTTCGAGCCGCATCTCATAGCGCAACTTGGCGTCGACATTGCGCAGGGGATCATCGAGCAGCAGCACCTCGGGATTGCCGATCAGCGCGCGGGCCAGTGCCGTGCGCTGCTTCTGTCCGTTCGACAGTTCGCGCGGACTATGATCAAGGACATGTTCGATCTTCAACAAGTGGCTGATCGACTGGACTTTTGCGGACACGTCGGCGCCCGCGCCCCGCGCCCGCAAGCCGCTCGCGATATTGGCGCGGGCAGTCATGTGCGGAAACAGCGCAAAGTTCTGGAACGCCATGCCGATGCCGCGCCGCTCGGGCGGCGCGCCGACGATCGAGTGGCCGCCAACCAGGATGTCGCCCTCGTCCGGCTCGAACATCCCAGCGATCATCCGCAGCAGCACGGTCTTGCCGCTCCCGGACGGACCGAACACGGCCACGATCTCGCCCGGCTCGACGGCCAGCGAGAGATCGGCGGCGCAGCTCACAGCGCCGAATGCCTTACCCACGGAAGAGAGTTCGAGACGCGCCATGCCCTAGCCTTTCACCGCGCCGAGCGACAGGCCCTCGACCAGATAGCGCTGCGCATAGAGCGCAAGCAGCAAGGTCGGTGTCACCGAGAGCACGATCGCCGCGGCGATCTGGCCGTACTGGATGCCCGAAGCAGTGACGAAGGCCAGTGCACCGACCGTCACCGGCTGCTTGTCCGCCGAGGCCAGGATCAGTGCAAAGACGAAATTGTTCCAGCAGAAGATGAAGGACAACAGCCCCGCCGCAGCAATGCCCGGACCCGCGAGGGGTACCGCGATCCGCGTAAAGGCCTCGCGCCAGGAGTGGCCGGCTAGCCGATAGGCATGCTCGATATCCGGGCTGATATCCTCGAAATAGCCGCGCACGATCCACAGGATCAGCGGCAGCGCGATCAGCTGATAGACCCAGACGATCCCGAAATAGGTGTCGTTGAGCCCGAGCTGCTGGTAGTAGAGCGACAGCGGCAGCAGCACCAGCAGAGGCGGCGCAAAGCGAAACGACAAGAGCGTGAAGGCGATGGTCTCGCCGAGACGAAATTTGAACCGGGCGAAGGCATAGGCGGCGGGCACGCCGAGCAACAGCGCGAGCAGCACCGCCGCGCTCGACAGCACAAAGCTGTTCATCAGGTTGCGCATGAAGGAGATCTCGAGATTGCCGGCTGTGGTACGCAGCTGGCCGGAGATCAGCGCCTGGTAGTTGAAAAGCGTCGGCTCAAACAAGATGCGCGGCGGTATCCGCAGGATCTGCTCGTTGCTCTGGAACGACATCAGGAATATCCAGACGATCGGAAACATGAAGAACACCAGCACCAGCGCCAGCGCCACGCCTCGAAAAACTCGACCTGCCAGACTGCTGTGCTCCATCGCGGTCCCCTGATCGCCTAGGCGTGGCCGTGCGCGCGCTCGCGCAACCGCAGCCAATTCTTGATGAAGATGTTGGAGAGGATGTTGGTGATCAGCCAGAGGATCATCAATAGCGCCGCCGAGCGGCCGACATTGGTGTACTGGAAAAATTCGAGATAGGCCTGCACCTGGAACACCATCAGCCGGTCGCCGGGTCCTCCTTGCGTCATTGCATAGATGATGTCGAACTGCTGGATCGAGTCCAGAAGGCGAAACAGCGAGGCCGTGATGATATAGGGGGTCAGCATTGGCAGCGTGATGCGGAAGAACACGAAGCTCGCTGGCACGCCGTCGAGCGCGGCGGCCTCGAACGGCTGGCGCGGCAGCGAGCGCAGACCTGCCAGCAGAAGGATCATCATGAAGGGCGTGTAGACCCAGACATCGACCAGAACCACGGTGAACAGCGCCGTCGAGGGATCAGAGGCCCATTTGAAATCATGGATGCCGAGCAGGCTCACAGCATAGGACAGGATGCCGAAGCTCGGATTGGTCATCAGCTTCCACATCAGGGCGGCGATCGCCGGTGCCGTCATCAGCGGCAGCAACAGCATGATCGACACTGCGTTGTGGAAGCGGGTCGGCCGCCTCAGCAACAGCGCGATCCCTAGACCAAACAGCAACTCCGCGACAACGGTCACTGCGGTATAGACCAATGATATCTTGAGCGTATTCCAGAAGGCGGGGTCGGACAGAAAGTCGATGTAATTGTCGACGCCGATGAAGCCGCGCAGATAGGGCAGGTTCAGCCGGTAGCGCTGCAGCGAGTACACCGCCGCGGTGACGAAGGGCACCAGGATGGCGATACAGACCAGCAAGGCCGGCAGGCTCAGCAAGTAAGGCAGCCAGCGGCCGCGCGGCCTCGGCTTGATGCGCGCCGTCGCGCTGGTCTGGAGGAGTTGGGCCATGCTCATGATGATAACGGATCAGCTGTGGGCGTGAACACCGCCGGTTCGGAAAGGGCCTCGATCCCAACCGGCGGGTTGGCGTGGTGCGGAGGAAGCTCCACCACGCGATGCGTCAACCTAAACCCGCCTGCTTGAGCTGGCGGTTGATATTGTCAGCGAGCTTGTCGAGCCCCTCATCGACGCTGACCTCCTTGGCGACCATCTTCTGCAGCGACGCCGCCCACTCCGTGGTCAGGTCGAAGAACAGGGGCTGCGCGGTGAAGTAGATCTTTGCGCCGGGCGCCGAGACATCGTGCTGCTCCAGATAGCCCGGATAGGATTTGCCGATCCGGTCGCGGAATTCGGAGTCTTTCCACACGGACGCGCGCACCGGGTTGACGAAATCCATCTTCCGCGCGCCGAACAGGTCATGCTCGGTCGAGGCCGCCCATTGCATGAACAGCCAGGCCGCGTCCTTCTGCTTGGAGAAGCTCGACATCGCCAGCGACCAGATCCAGACGTTCGGCGTCGGCGCCTTGGCCGCCGGGTTCGCCGCGAACGGCGCATAGCCGAGATGGCCCCGCTCCTTGTTCTCGCCGCCGTTCATGAAGTAGCCGAGGATGTCCGCATCGAAGATCATGCCGGAGGCGCCAGCGCCAAGGTCGGTGCCGACCTGGTACCAGGTGTAGGTCGACCAGTTCTTCGGACCCGAGGTCTGGATCATCTTGACCCACTTCTCGTGGAAGTCCTTCGAGGCCTTGGTGTTCATGGCGGCCTTCAGCTTGCCGCCTTCCATGACGAAATCCTTCTGGCCGAAGTTCGAATAGGCCGACAGGAAGCCCGGATGGATCGTCGCCCAGGAGCGCGAGCCGCGGACGCCGATACCGTAGGGACCGCCGGCATCCTTGGTGATCTTGGCCGCGACCTCGAGCATCTCGTCAAGATTCTTCGGCGGTTTGACGCCAACCTTGTCGAAGATGTTGCGGTTGTAGGTGATGTTGTTGAGCTCATAACCCCAGGGGATGCACCACTGCTTCGCCTTGCCGGAGCCGAGTTCGGAGCCGGCGACGCCATCCCATGCGGTCGAGGCGCGCAGGCCCGGCAGGACGTCGTCCCAAGCAAAGGATGGGTTCGTCTTGGCGGGATCGTTGATGTAGGTGTTGAGGTCTTCGATCCAGCCGGCCGGACCATAGGTCCACGTCATGTAGGCGCCGGTCATGAAGGCGTCGTACTGGTCCGACTTCGACGAAAGCGCCGCCGTCACCTTGTCGAAATAGACGTCCTCAGGAAAGATGTCGTAGGCCAGGTTCATGCCCGTCAGGGACTTGAAGGCTTCAATGTCCCCGATCATCGCGTCAACGTAGGGGTGCTTGTTGAGCAGCAGCTTGATCGTCTTGCCGCTCTGGGACTTCCAATTGAAGTCGGCTGCCATCGCCCGCGATACCGAAGATGCGAAGGCGGCATTGGCGGCGGCCCCGGCGATCCCGAGCTTGGCGGCGCCATCCAGCAGGTCACGCCGGCTGATGCGTTTGGCAGCGTAGGACTCGAATAGATTCTTCTCTCGATCGTACACTTAAACCTCCCTGTTCTAGCGTTTACTTCCCTTCCGACCTTCTTTTTTTCCTTTGCCGGATGTGACCTCCGGCTTGTCAGCAGTGAGCGCAGACGCGGTCGCTTCGTCGATAATGAGCCCGTGCAAAAGGCCGCTCTTCAACACCGCGCGCAAAGCCGTCAACTTGGCGAGGCCGCCGGCGACGGCGACGATGCGATGCTTTTTCAGATCCGCCCGGGTCATCGAGGTGGCGCGCGCCGACAGGTCGGTATCGAGCAGTGCCCCGTCGTCGTTGAAGAAATGACCGAGCAGGTCGGCACAGGCCCCTGCGCGCTTCAGTTCCGTGACCTCATCAGGTCTGATCATGCCACTCGACACCAAAAACCCATCGCTGTGGATCTGGCCGATGCCGACGAACAGGAGCGAAGCCTTGCGTGCCAGCGCGAACACATCGGCGATGCCGAATTGCTGCATCAGAACGGCGCGATCGGCCACGGAGTTCGCAAACACCGGCACCGGCAGCAGGTAGGCTTCCGCGCCGGTGCGTTCAGCCAGCCGGTGGATCACGTCAAACGGATTGGCGGCGAATTTCCGCGTCAGGCCGCCGAGCAGCGAGACGAACTGCACCTCGCGCGCCGGCGTCTGCGGCAGCTGCTCGACCACGGCGGCGAGCGTACGGCCGTGGCCGACGCCGATGACTTTGTGCTCGCCGCGTTCAAGCGCCTGGCGCAGGAAGCTTGCGCCTTCCAGCGCCAGAGCCTTCAGCGGAAAAGCGCCTTCGCCGAGGTCGGGCGCCACGCGGCAGTAGGACAGGCCGTAGCGCTCGGCCAGGACGTTTTCCAGCGCCACGCACTCGGCGATGGGTCCCTCGACGAACACGCGGATCATGCCTTCGCGACTGGCCCGCGCGATCAGCCGGTGAGCTTTCGTGCTCTGGATGTTGAGTCGGTCCGCCACTTCCGACTGAGTCAGTCCCCCAGCAAAATGCAGCCAGGCGGCACGCGTCGCGAGCGAGGCCTCGCCATCCATCATCGGCAGTCTGTCGCTGGATGCGGTCACGCGCGGAAAAGCCTCTTGCAATTTTCTTCACGGCTTGCAAAAAATTGCAGAGGTCGGGCGGGGCGTCAATCCCCCAAACGTGCTGCAGCGCAATCGTTAGCCCGCCCGAGCCCCGAAAGATCAGGCGCATCAGCGATAAAGCGGGCCGCAAAAGCTTCGGTAAGGTCGAATGGCAGGCTTGTTCCTTGGCATTGACGTCGGCACCAGCGGGGTCCGCGCCTGCGCGATCGACGCGCAGGCCGCCATCCGGGGCCAGGCGTCGGCCGGACTGCCGCCGCCGCGCGTCAATGGCAACGCCGTCGATCAGCAGCCGGAGCTATGGTGGCAGGCAACGCTTGCCGCGCTCCGTAAGCTCGGCGAGCACGTCGATCTCGGCGCGGTCGAGCAGATCGTCGTTGACGGAACGTCTGGAACTTTGCTGCTCGTCGATGACGCCGGCCGGCCGTTGACGCCGGGCCTGATGTACAACGACGCCCGCGCAAAGGACGAGGCCGCGCGCATTTCCGATGTGGCTCCAACAGACAGCGGCGCGCATGGCGCCAGCAGCGCACTCGCAAAGCTCTTGCATCTCCTCGCTCGTGATGACGTCAGCCGTGCGCGCTACGCGGTGCACCAGGCCGACTGGATCGCCGGCCGCCTCGCCGACCGTCACGGCATCAGCGACGAGAACAATGCGCTGAAGCTCGGCTACGATCCTGTAACGCGGACATGGCCCGGCTGGCTCGATGAGCTCGGCGTGCCCCGCCATCTTCTGCCCGAGACCACGATTCCGGGGACGGCCTTCGCCGACATCGATCGCAATATCGCGCGCATGCTCGGTCTTTCTCCGCGAGCGAAGATCGCTGCAGGCACCACCGACGGCGTGGCCGCGTTCATCGCCACGCGGGCCGACGCAGTCGGCGATGCCGTCACTTCGCTCGGCACCACGCTGGTGGTGAAGCTGCTCGCCTCGCAGCCGATTTTCGCGGCCGGCCAGGGCGTTTATGCACACCGGCTCGGCGATCGCTGGCTGACCGGTGGTGCCTCCAATTCCGGCGGTGCGGCGCTGTTGATGCACTTCTCGCCCGACGACATGGAGCGCTTGACGCCTCAGCTTGAGCCGGAGGCACCGACCGGACTCGATTACTATCCCCTGCCAAAGCCCGGTGAGCGTTTTCCAATCGCAGATCCGACGCTGACGGCGCGGATCACGCCACGGCCGGCGGAAGACCATCGGTTCTTCCAGGGCTTGCTCGAAGGCATCGCGTCGGTAGAGGCGCTCGCCTACCGGCAGCTCGCAAAACTGGGTGCGCCAGCGTTGCGGCGGGTCGTCAGCATCGGCGGCGGCGCGCGGAACAACAACTGGACCGCAATCAGGCAGCGCACGCTGGGCGTGCCCGTGACGGTCGCCGAGCAAACCGAAGCGAGCTTTGGCGCGGCGCTGCTTGCGCTGAACGGTGGTCCGCCATGACCATTGCCAGGACCATCACCGGCCTTCGCACTATCGCCGATCACTTTGATCACGTGCTGCTCGATCAATGGGGCACGCTGCATGAAGGCATGACGGTGTTTCCCGCCGCCCATGACTGCGTGAGGCGCCTGCACGAGGCTGGCAAACGGATCCTGATCCTCTCCAATTCCGGCAAGCGCGCCAGCAGCAATCAGCGGCGCCTCGCCGCCCTGGGCTTATCGCCGGACATTTACGATGGTGTGTTATCATCAGGCGAAGTGACCTGGCAGAGCCTGAAGGCACGCGCGCAGACGCCCTTCACGGACCTCGGCCAAGCCTGCTTCCTGATCTCGCGCGATGGCGACCGCTCCATCGTCGATGAGCTCGACCTGGCCCTGGTTCCAGATATCACATCCGCCGACTTCATCCTGCTCGCGGGCCTCGACGACAGCGTTGCGGAACCGGAGCCATGGCGCGAACGCCTCACGGTGGCGGCCGTCCGCAAACTGCCGATGCTGTGCGCCAATCCCGACCTCGTGATGTTTGGGGTGACCGGGCTAATCCCGGCTCCGGGCGCGCTGGCGGCCTTTTATCAGCGGCTCGGCGGCAGGGTTTCGTTTATCGGCAAACCACACGCGCCGATGTTTGCCGCGGCACTGGAACGATTGGGCCATCCCTCGCCCGACCGCATCCTCGTCATTGGGGATTCCATCGATCACGACATCGCCGGTGGGCGTGCGGCGGGCATGCTGACCTTGCTAGTCGGCGCGGGCGCGCATCGGGAAACACTTGCAGGATCGCACAATGTCGCACACGCGATCCGGCAGGTTGCCGGCGCGGATGCGCGGATGCCGCACTGGACTGTGCAGCATCTCAGTTGGTGAGGATCGCTTCATGAAACAGCCTCGCGCCTTGTCCGAACTTCGCCGTATGTCCGCCCGCGTCGGCAAAAACATCCTGCTGGTGCAGGGCGCCGGGGGCAATTCTTCCGTCAAAGAAGGCGACGTGCTCTGGGTCAAAGCCTCAGGCACTTGGCTCGCCGACGCCGAAGACAAGGACATCTTCGTGCCGGTCGCGCTGTCAGACGCTCGCACCGCTCTGGCGCGCGGCGATGATCGGGTGCCGTTGGCCCCAAATACTATAACTCAACTACGCGGTTCGATTGAGACTGCGCTGCACGCGTTGATGCCGCATCCTGTCGTACTGCACGTCCATTCCGTTAACACCATCGCATGGGCGGTGCGCACCGACGCTCACCAAGAGTTCGAACATCGCTTGCGCGGATTATCTTGGCTTCGGCTCGGCTACTTCCATCCGGGCCTGCCGTTGGCCCAAGCGGTCAGCGAAGCGATCGCGCATGTCCACGTCAACGTGCTGATCCTCGGTAATCACGGCTTGGTCGTGGGGGCCGAAACTTGCGCGGGCGCGGAAGCCCTGGTGATGGAAGTCGAAGCGCGTCTGGCGCTGCCGCCACGCAGTGCCGCGTCAGGCGATCAGAACGCGCTCTGCATTACCTGTGCAGGTACTGATTATCGCTTACCCAAAGATCCGATCTGTCACGGCATCGCGACCGATCGCTATTGCCGCGTTATTGCCACCAGCGGATCCCTGTATCCCGATCACGTCGTCTTTCTCGGGCCGGGCTTGCCGATCTTGGAGCAAGGCGAAAGCCTGCAAAATATGAGCTTGCGCGCCGAGGCTGCAGGGCAATCACCGCCCGTTGCTCTGCTCGTCCCTGGACTTGGCAGTCTCATCCGCACTGACGCCAGCGCTGGCGCCGAAGCCCTGCTGAGCTGCCTCGCCCTCGTGACCAGCCGCCTCCCCCTCGACGCCGAGATTGTGTATCTCTCCTCCGAGAGCGAGCATGATTTGCTGAACTGGGACGCGGAGCGCTACCGCCAGCAGCTCACAGCAAGCCGCTGACGAAGCCTGAGTAGCCGCCGGTCTTCCCGGCTACATCTGAAAGACCGATAGCCCGGCAATTCCGTGGTTCATAATCTAGGAACCTCAAACGCGCCGGGCTGAATCCATCGCGCCATCAGAAGCGTCTGTAAGGCTAGGTACTAAATTTTTACAGAGACCTCGGGATGACGTTCGTATTCGCGCCGTCGAAACACTCAAGCTGATGGTCCACGCGATGTTGCCGTCAGTGACGATGAGAATTACTGCCGTTGGGGATCAGCAGAGGTGAGCCCTACCTAGTTAGCCTGCTCAGTCCCTTCAACCTGACCAGGAGCCGACTAGTTGGTAAGGTTATTACAGCGAGATGGGAGGCGTAGGGTTCGCGTTTGAACTCTCCCGCGCCGTCATTACTGTGATTGAATTGCCAATTGCCTTTCCCGCCGCGCGGACGGTGTCGATGAACAGCTTCGCGGCCGGGTTGAAACCAATCGGACCACCATGTCCTCTAGCTCCATCGCCAGTATCGCCAAGAAAGCGCCCACGGAGGCTGAGGCGGATTTTGCCACCTGGCTCATGATGGCCAAGCTCGGTGGTTTCGATGACCTGCCGTCCAGCGCCCAAAGCTTTCTGACTAACTATCGAACTCGGCCGCTGTAGACCTCGCGAACGGCTAGGGGCGTGGACTCGGCCCTCGCTCATTGTCTCGAGGGCGCAGCGCCGGAACCAAAGGCTCGGACGCCAGCGACAGAAAATCCCTCCCGGCACTGCTGATTTTCGCAAGCATAGTGGCACTATCGCATTCGGATTGTTAGCGCAATAAGACCGCCCGCGGATTGTGTGCGACGTCCGCTTTTCCCCCGATAGCGACCCAAATAGCGGACATCGTGCACTTCGCTTGGCCAAGAACAGACATCAAGGGGAAACCCGTGGCGTATATTGGTCGGCAAAACGGAGCCGCCGTATCCAGTACCTTTAGTGTTGAGTATCGGAGGTAAGAAATGATCGTAGCTCGTCGAGAAAGCGTGCCAAAGCCGGCTCGCCCTCCAGCATGATGTGATTCCGGCCTTCGAGCGGGACAAAGCGGGCACCGGGAATCCCCGCGGCCAGCCGACGGCCCGACTCGAACGGCACCCTCGCGTCGTTGCGGCAATGCATGACAAGGGTCGGCACCTTGACCTGCGGCAGTAGTGAACTGATTTCCACTTCGCCATTTGCCAGTAAATTGCGCGCTGCGTCTTCGGCCGAGCTCGAGATACGCTGTAGCTCGTTAAACCAGTCGGCCTGCTCCTTGTTAGCGTCCGGAATAAACTGGGACGTGAACATCTGCCTGAAGGCCGGGTTTTCCTGACCCCATCCCAGCCGCATCAGCGTCAGCATCGCATCCCCGGCCGCCTTCTCCGCCTCGGTCCTGGCGCGCTTCTTCCACCCGACGACATAGCCTCCGTAGAGAATCAGATGCGACACTCGCTCCGGATGGCGGACCGCGTAGGCAATCGAGACGGCGCACCCCTGGGATATGCCGAGCAGCGCGAACCGTTCGATGCCCGCGGCGTCGACCACCGCATCGAGGTCGTCGAC
Source organism: Bradyrhizobium sp. MI1.11 (assembly GCF_055811255.1). Classification (NCBI taxonomy): domain Bacteria; kingdom Pseudomonadati; phylum Pseudomonadota; class Alphaproteobacteria; order Hyphomicrobiales; family Nitrobacteraceae; genus Bradyrhizobium; species Bradyrhizobium sp. MI1.11. Next base: position 22,456 of record NZ_JBVVPM010000031.1, on the reverse strand, counting down.
GAACCGCTCGAATGTTACGTCCGGGACGTCACGATCCGAAAGCCCATTTCCCCTTGCGTCATATCGGATGAAAAGGTGCTCGCGGGAAAATTCCTGGTAGAGATGCCGCCAGATCGGACTTTCGAAGTCGAATTCGATGTGAGTCATCCAGTGCCCTGTCTTCACCAGCGGATGCCCTTGGCCCATCCGGGCGTAGGCCAGCTGCACGCCGTCCCCGGTCTGGCAGAAGTGAATTTCCTGCTTGTGTTGGACGGTTGACTCCGCCACCGTGTCTTCCGCAGACGAGGGAATCGCGGCGTCTGGAATTGCCTCGATGTCCTTGGCAGTGAGCCCGAACACGCCGACCGCGCGCGAGATGTTCTTCACAGCCTGCTCGCCCAGATCAGCAAACGCCATCGACAGCTTGTCCCGGATCTGGTCGTTCGCCGCCCTGGATATGCATACGCCGCCGGGCTCGCAGAGCGTTTCCAAGCGTGCCGCGATGTTGACGCCGTCGCCGAAGATATCGTCGCCGTCGATGATAATATCGCCGACGTTGATCCCGATCCGGAACACGACCTGCCGTTCCGCAGCGATCCCTGCGTTGCGCCCCACCATGCTGCGCTGAATCTTGACAGCACAGGCGACCGCATCCACGACGCTGGCGAATTCCACCAGCATCCCATCGCCGGTGGTTTTGACGATGCGGCCGTGGTGCTCGGAAATGCCGCAGTCGACCAGTTCCCGCCGGTGCGACTTGAGGGAATTGAGGGTCCCCACCTCGTCGGCGCCCATGAGTCGGCTGTAGCCGACCACATCCGCCGCTAGAATGGCCGCAAGCCGACGTTGCATGGCTCTTGCCCTCTCATGCCACTGCTAGTCTGCCCGCAATCAGTGGCCGCGACAAGGCTGAAGCGGGCCGGTGGAATCCGCCTCGGATCAAAAGCGCCGTTTTGGTTTTGCCGCGCACTTCCGGTCTGTCCCGATGATCGGACGTAGTCGGTGTCGGCGGCCACTTCGCAAAAGGGCCGATTGCGTTGAAAACGGCCGGAGGTAGTTCGTTGTAATGGCGCGATCGCAGATGCGGCCGAAGGGCCAGACTCTGGATGCGCTCATTGATCCGTTCCATGCATTTTCTTTGTCGCGAACTCGGATGAGGTTTGGCTCAGATCGCCATCACCTCATGATGCGGCTCCGGACCTGCCTCTGCACAGGCGGAGGATATCATCCGTGGCAAGCGCGGCGGCGGTAAGTGCACCGGGAAGCATTGACCTAGGTCATGGGCCGGGCGGTGCCATGGCCGGTGCTGGGCTATGATGGACACGATCACGTTCGTTGCCCGACAAGCGGCGAGTACGTTCAGCACCAGTTCGACGCTGAGTCGAATGCGGCACGCGCCTCCTTCATCCTCGTGCGTGCAATGCCCAGCCTGCGGCAATAACCATTTCATCAATCGCGTGACGCACAAGCTGTTGGGCCATGAAGACGACCGCTGATAGTGCCTCCACGCAAAAGCCGCCAAGGTTTCCCTCAGCGGCTTGTGTCGTTGCGTTGCGTTTGCGTAGAGGTTTGCCGCGCCGAGCGGTGCTCGAACGTAGCCCAAGCCTGCCACCCACAGGACGCACAACCTTCATGAATGAGGCAGTCGATGCGTTGCCTGTATGTCGGGGCCAACGTATCCCCGATGGACTACCACGTGTCACTGGCGACGATGCTAATCAAGCCAGTGCTGCTGTCCTATCAGATGAAATAGATAGCCCCGCGGCCCCCGTGTGCCTCAGTATCACGACCCATGGTAGCAGCTCCACGAGAGAGCCCCCTCCATGAAGCGGCGTAAGTATCATCCCGGCAACTTGATCCCGATGTTCCGGCTGGCTTCGAAGCTGTGCAAGCAAATGCGCGCGGCGGGCTTCACTGATAAGGGAGTCGCTGGAGTTAAAACCTGAACCGCCCCGGGTTTGCCGGAGGCCATTCGGTTTAAGTTATGCCGCCATGGCCGGCTGTTCCAGAATGGCGTAGCAGCGTTGCTCGGCTTCGGCCGGCGGTATGTTGCCAATGGGCCAGGAGCCGCCGCTTGTTGAACCAGTCCACCCATTCCAGCGTCGCGAACTCGACGGGCTGGAAGCTGCGCCATGGTCTGCGCCGATGGATCACCTCGGCCTTGTAGAGACCGTTGATGGTTTCGGCGAGAGCGTTGTCATAGGAATCTCCGACGCTGCCGACAGAAGGCTCGACGCCAGCTTCAGCCAGGCGTTCGGTGTATTTGATAGAGACGTATTGGGCGGATTGGCTGCCCCTACGCTATGATGCACGAGGCCGCCGCGATGGACCGGCGATCGTGCAGGGCCTGCTCCAGCTCATCAAGCTACGAAGCCTGCGTGCGCCGTGCGGGAGGCCCGCCAGCTGAGGATCCTGCGGGCATACGCGTCGATCACAAAGGCGACGTAGACGAAGCCGGTCCAGGTCGCGACATAGGTGATGCCGGAGATCCGCCAGGCGGGTGAATAGTTCTCGCTTCTTGGGATCGGTCGCCAGGTCTCGGATCAGCGCGCACTCTGTCGCATCCTTGCGGAGCTTTGAACTGAGCCTGCATGTCTTTCATTGCAGCTACTCCGCTCCCGAAGGAAACCGTATAGCCAATGTGCGAAAGCGAACAGATCTGATTGCCGAATTTTCCTAGGCTCCGAACGCTTGGCCTCCCAAGGTCCAAGCACCTCCAGCGGCCCCGGCCCACGATCCCCAAAAGCCCCCACGGCCGGGGCCGTCTTTGCCCCGGTCATCGATATTACATGGCGGCGACCAGCAGCCCGGAGCAATTGAAGTCGGGTCGCACATCGGCAGCGCGCCTGCCGCTAGACGAAGCGCCCCTCGTTGTCGGACTTCTTCGTTCCGGGGCCGGAACTGAACTTACCTTGTTCGGTTTTGGATTCGCGTTCATGGCACAAGGAATGGCTCCATGTCTCAGCGACGCCGCAGAGTGAAGCACAACCGGTCTCTTGAAGAACGCTTGGGACGAGCACGCCACCCAGCTCAAAGAACAAGCTGCCCGGCTCCCCGCTGGTGCTGAGCGCGAGCAGCTTCTCAGGAAGGCGCGCTTAGCTGCGACGAGCGCGCATCTGAGCGATTGGGTGACCTCGCCTGGTCTGCAACCCCCGGAGTAAGCCGCGTACGGCGCATGGAGCGCTCCAGCTCGTGGATCTGGGTCTTCGACCGCCGGACAATGTCGAGCGCGACGGTCTGATGGGTGTCGCATCCGAAGCACTTTACCTCAAGGTTGGCATTTGGAGAATCAATCCGCGATGGGGCACGAATTCGCGAGAGTATCTGTTCGGGGCTACGGTGCGTATCCTGGCCGAACGAGCCCGAGATGCCCGCAAGGACGCGGACGGCCTCGCTTGTCAGGCATGGACCGTATGTTCGGCTTCCAGGGGCCGGCGCAGCCCTCCCCAACCCTTGGCGACGCCCTGAACGCCGGCTGCCGCTTGGGTTCATGCCCCGAGAGGATAGATCATTGGTGGGACATCGCCAGTCCGGCGGACCGGACCAGGAACTTGCGAGCAAATATCAGATTGGCTTCGGCTGGCCCCAGTCGAACGACGTGCCATCGACCCAGATGCAGTGGAGAATCACGGCGATCTTTCGGGCGATGGCGACCTTTGCCTTCTTCATGCCGATCCGCTTAGCGAGCTTTATGCCCCAGGCCTTTAGGGAACACCACTTTTTGGTTCGATAAAGAAGGACAGTGGCGGCCTCGAACAAGTAAGTTCGGAGAAGCCGGTCGCCCCATCGAGATATCTTTCCGTTGGTGTCGGTTTCGCCGGATTGGCTGCGCCTCGGCGTAAGGCCGAGGTAGGCGCCGACCGTCGAAGCCGATCGGAAGCGAGCTGCGTGCGCATGCCGAGCGTCGATGCAGACCACCGGAAGCTCAACCCTGCGGAGTTCATGCCATAGCCAACTCGCCATCGCACCGGTCTCGAAGCCGATACGCTCGGCATGAGGCGCATGTTTGTTAAGCAGGTCAGTCAAGGCACCAGGATTAGACTTGGCTTTCCCTTCGAAGATTACTTGACCAGTCTCGTTGACAACGCACACAGCGGTTTCTCTCTGTGAGACGTCCAGCCCGACGTACTGCTTCATGGGTGAGCTCCTTCGAATCATTTGATTGCGAGGGCTCAACGATAACGGAGGTTACGTCATCGTTTGCAAATTTGACCCCTCATCGGCGTCCAATTTTGGACGCCGATCCCCCGGCTTAAGGGGGCAATATTGCAAGCCGAATGACAGCCACCGCGCGTACTTCCTTGTCGCGGGTCGATCCGCGGCGCGAGTCGCCGCCGTGTTGGAGGCCCTCCCAACAGCATGCACTTCGTCGAGGATACTCCATCCTCCGAATCGCCTTGATGGCATTCGTTCTTTTGCGGCTCAGCCGGATTGCTACGGATGAAATCTACGATCTCCGTCGCAAGACAGCGTCTCGCATGCACAGGCGGAGGTTTGTCGGCCTTTGCCGAAGAGCGGACTAACGTCTGAATGCGAGGCATGTCGGCTTGTGGACCCCGTAGCGGACGTTCGCGACTGGCGATGAGCGCGTCTGCTTGGCCGAGTCAGCCGCAATGTCCCTGAACGACGCTACCGCTCGCCCGCATTAGCCTTTCTTCGCCCTAAGGCCATAATGCCGAACTTTAGCGGCTGTCCAAAGCTGGACCGCCATCACGCAAGTTGTGCCAGCTATCACCCTAAGGACTGCGTTACAGGTTGGGCAGTCGTCCACGCGCCGGCCGCAGCATCGGACAGCAGGTACTTTAATACGCCACGGAGCGCCGTTCAGTTGAATTATAATAGCCTCCCGTATGTCACGGTTTGGCATATAAGGAATCTTAACAACTTCAGCGCGTAATACGTTTGATTTGACGTGACGATATTAAAATGAATTTTGGGGCCAGCCAATGAGGGCAGTTTCTGCGGCCGATCTCATTACTGAGTTGGATGCCACCATCGCGAGGAGCTCATCCGAACGTTGTGCGCGCATGCTCTGGCGCACCACCGAGCTGCTCGTTGAGGGTAATCACCGATTGCAAGAGCCGCAGGTCGGCCTGCTTGACGACGTTCTAATTCGCTTAGCCCGGCGGATCGCGCCGGCGACTCTCGCCGAGCTCAGCACGACGCTTGCCGAGCTGGGTACTGCTCCGATGAACACCCTGCGACGTCTCGCCTCGTGCGGCGATCCGGCGATCGCAGTCCCGATCCTTCTAAAATCTCCCGCTCTATCGCCGGCTGATCTGGTGGCGATCGCGACGTCCGGCAGCGAGGATCACCTTCGCGCCATTGCTGGCCGGCGCAGGATCGAAAGCCCCGTGACTGAGGCAATATTGCAGCGCGGCAACAGCAAGACTTGTCTGGCCGTCATCGGCAATCCGGGCGCTGAATTCTCAGGCGCGGCCTATGCCAACTTGGTCCGTAGGGCTGTGGAGGACGACGAGATCACGAAAGCGCTGACGCTGAGGCCAGACACCCCGGACATGGTGGTTCGGGAGCTGCTGTCGGCATCGCCACGGCCGGCGATTAAGGCTTCCAACGCAGACGCGTCCTCGCAAGTATTAGCGACAGCGAAGCGACCTTACGACACTGAGTACGCCGCTGCGAGGCCGGAGATCATATCGCTCAATCGGAGCGGAAAGCTGAGCGACTCGACTGTCAATCGGTTCGCGATCCGGCGTGAGACAGCCAACCTGTTCACGGCGTTGTCGGTGCTGTCGGCAGCACCGATTGAGGCCATCGAGCAGGTTATGGCAGACTCCGGTTACGAAGGCCCAGTTATGGCGTGCCGGGCATCGCGCTTGAATTGGCAGACCACGCTGGCCGTCCTCAACACTCGCGGCGCGGGGCTTTCACTAGGCGAGCGCGCACGAGCTCAGGAGCTGTTCGAAACGCTTCATCTCTCGACCAGCCAATGGTCCGTTCGTTGGGGAGAAATCTCCGCGGGCGCCCACGGTCGCACTGCAAGACCGGCAGGAAACCAATGAAATTCGACGGTCGCAAGGCGCCTCGGGTGCGCATGGACAACAGACAGCCCGTGAACTTGATGGGCTCCGACGGCACTTGGCGGCGAAGCTGCGTCTTGCTCGATATCTCGAACACCGGCGCCAAGATCGAAGTCGAAGGGTCGCTCGATGTTCTCTCGGCCAAGGAGTTCTTCATGCTGCTGTCGTCGACGGGACTGGCCTATCGACGCTGCGAGCTGGTCTGGATCGACGGAACCACGGCTGGCGTCCACTTTATCCAAGCAAACGGCAAGAAGACCCAAACGACAGCGACCGACAGAGGCGCGCACAAACCAACTTGAGCCGAGCAGTCTCGTCGAAGTGAGCCAATGACCTTGGACCACCGAAGGCCATTCAGCCCGGCACCCGACGAACGAAGGCACCAGTCATGCTCGTGCACGTATTGGCCGACACTTCCGAGAAGCTCTTCGGACTCTGCTCGCTTTTTGGAGGGCAGTTCACCGTTGCCGGCGAGCGGCTCGATGTAGAAGCAAAGCTTCCGCACGCTGCTGCTGCGGTCGTCGTTCGTGCCGACCTGCGGGCGGTCGAAAACATTGCCGCGCTGAAAAAAAGAGCTGCGCGGTTCGCCATAGCAAAGAAGCGCATCTTCCTTGTCGAGCAAACCTCCCACTTTTGCATCTCGCAAGCTTATGCGCTGGGCGCAACGTTGGTGTTGCCTGGCAAGATCGAGGCAGCCAAGCTCCTGGCCGCTTTGGTCGATCCAGCCGCCCACGGAACTGGGTCGACGAGCGGCATCTCGAAGTCTGACAATGCGGTTGAGGCCGCAGCAACCGCGATTGCGTCGATGTTCACTTCGATCACCCTCGGGGAGCGGGTCGACGTCGCTGGTCCCAAAGATGCCGGCCGCAAGATCACCAACCGGATTTCCGAGCATGGGCTATCAGAATGGCTGGCCACGGTGCGGCGCCATCACGAGGGAACGTTCCAGCACTGCCTGCTCGTGACCGGCGTCGCGGTCGATTTCGGCCTCAGTCTCGGTTTTCGTAAAAGTGACCTTGAACGGCTCTCCACCGCTGCCATGTTCCACGACATAGGCAAAGCGAGGGTGCCCTTGGCGATCCTGGACAAGCCAGGACGCCTCGACGACGACGAGCGAGCGTTCGTCGAAACTCACCCGGCGACGGGTTACGATGTGCTGAAGGGGCACGGGGACATCTCACCGGAAGTCCTCGATGCGGTGCGGCACCATCACGAGTATCTCGATGGCAGCGGCTATCCTGACCGCCTCCGCGCGAAGAGCATCACCGACATCGTTCGCATTCTCACCATTTCGGATATCTTTGCGGCGCTGATCGAACACCGGCCGTACAAGGTGACAATGCCGCGCGCGGCAGCGTACGAGATTATCTGCGGTATGAGGGGAAAGCTGGACAGGGCGCTAGTCGCCTCTTTCAAGGATGTCGCGCTTACCAGATGAATTCTGCTCGAACCTGTGCAGGAATATTCCACGTCTCCACTCAAGGCGTGATCGGAGGCGGTCTCATTTCCATGCACTTCGGCTTCTGGCCGCTAAGCCGAACGGCGTTTAAGTGAATGCAACGTCCACTCTTGCCGGTAATCCGGACGTCGAGCCGCGCGTGCCTCGACCGTCGCTTTTTGTCCCTGAGCTGAAATAGGTCCGCGAGTGCCGAGGTTCGATTTCCACCTTTTCTCGCTCCTGTCCCGTCGTAAAGTGCTAGGCTTTGCGTGGTCGGTCAGGTTTTCCCGTGAGGGGGCACATGCGACGGCGCGAGTTCATTACGCTTTTCGCTTGCACGGCGGCGACGTGGCCACTCGCGGCGCGAGCGCGGCAACCGGCGAGACTAAAGCGGATCGCCTTCGTTAGCCCGGCTCTCAAAGTCAACGAAATGGGCCTGAGTGGTCCGCCGCAATACCGTGCCTTTTTCGAGGAGCTGAGCCGCCTTGGCTACGTCGAGGGCCAAAACCTCGTGGTTGATCGCTACTCGGGAGAAGGTCGACCGGAACGCTATTCCGAATTGGTTCGGGATGTGATCAACACACATCCCGACTTGATTTTAGCGGTGGCCGCGCGTCTATCGCTGGATTTTAAAATGGCGACGACGACAATTCCGATTGTGACAATAGTCAACGACCCGGTTGCCTTGGGACTTGTGGCCAGCATCGCGCGGCCGGGCGGCAACATCACAGGCGTCACCATCGGGACGGAATTGGAACTCATTGGAAAGCGGATCGAGCTACTGGTCGAGGCGATGCCGGGACTGTCCACTCTCGGTTACCTTGTGTCGCGATCGTACTGGGAAGACATGAGAGGTGCGGCAGCGCGCGAGGCAGCCCAACGAGCGGGTGTTTCGCTGAAGGCCGCCCTGCTGGACAGCGGCTTCTACCAGACAGAGTACCAGCGGATCTTCAGTTCGATGGAACGAGCAGATGCGCTCATGGTGTCAGATGAGGCCGAGCATCTCGCCAGTGGCGCGGCTATTGTTGAACTAGCCGCGGCGGGCCGCATTCCCACAATGTACGCTTACGGCGAGTACGTGCGACTCGGTGGACTGATGGCTTATTCGATTGACCTACCAGAGACCTTTCGGCGCCTCGCCAGCCTCGTCGACAAGGTTCTTAAAGGCAGCAGTCCCGGAGATATCCCCTTCTACCGACCGACCAAATTCGAGCTGAGTATCAATCTCAAGACTGCGAAGGCGCTCGGGCTCGCACTGCCCGCGATGCTGCTCGTCCGCGCCGATCAAGTTGTCGAATGACGTCGCTTGTTGGCCCTTCACCGAACTAGCGGCGCGCCTCGATGAGGTCCGCTTATTGAGGCACGGCGGACGGGATTCGCTCAGCTTGAGTTCTTCGCATCTTGACCCAAGGCGGACTCCCGCCCTTCCAAGCGAACTGCCATCCATCCGCTACGTCGTAAGCGGCGGCGATTTCTCATCAGGTTACCGCGTTTTTCCATTACCATTCTCAGGAGATCATGGTCTTCCCGCCGATCGTGCTTGCCGCCGGTTTGATCCTGATCGAGTTCAGGAACGTTGCGGCCGCAATCATGACCAAGATGCCAGCGAGACTCAGCGTGATCTGCATGGCAAGCCTATCCGAGATATCTATCAGTACTATGCGGCCGGCAAGCGCCAGCAGGACGCCGAGGCAATAGATTGCCAGGGAGTTCTCGCCACAGCGGATCGCCCCACGCATCACCGGAGTCGTAAGCCAACGCCAATCGCGAGGCACGACCCACGCAACCAGAATCGCGAGAGCAACAAAATGCAGCAGCCGCAAGGGCGAGAGATTCGATTTGTCCAGCAGGTAAGCCAGCTCCGCCAGCATCTGTGGGACCAGGGGTCTAATGCTCCAACTGAATGCGATCGTCAGGCCAAAAACCAAATAGAGAATGGCAATTGCAAGCGCCGTGCGCGAGGTCACCCACGGCCAGAACGTCTTGCCCTCCATGACACACCAGGCACCAAGAACAACCAGCAACTGCCAAGCCAGCGGATTGAAGAACCAGACGTCATTGGGCCATGCCGGGACGGACCAACCGAAGACGTGCACTAGCGCATAAAGCAACAGTGACGCGCCAAGCATTACATTCGGCATTCGCAGCATCAGCCACAGCAGCGGGGCGAATAGAAGATGATAAATCACGAAGAGCGGCAAGACATCGGAGTTGACTGGGCGGTATTGCAGGATCGCTGCATGCGCGAGCGCCGCGCCCGGCTGCTCCAGCAGAATGCGCGTGTTGCTTTCGTCGGCAATCGTGCCGCCACCGGCGAGGTAAACCAAGATGGCGCAAGCGAGAGTGAGCAGCAGAAATGCCGCATAAATGTCCCAGCTTCGCCACAGCGTACGGCTGACCACACTCGCCCAACCATCGCACCGACTTGCCTTGCCGTAAGCCAGCGCGCAGGTCACACCCGAGAGGAACATGAACACTTCCGCGGTATCACTAAAACCATAATTCCGCAGCGTCAGCCAGCTTCCGATGTTGTTGGGGACATGGTCAAGAAAGATGCACCATAGCGCGATACCACGGCACGCATCGATGCGGAGGTCCCGACCAGACCCTTTCAGCACTGGGAGGGCGCCCGCCAATGACTGCGCAGGATTCGCTGGCAGCTCGGATTCAAGTAGTGGCTGCTGACCGCGTAACGCCTTGCTTTCGATCTCCGCCAGCATCCGGCGGAAGTCTGGCGAGGGCATGTCGCGATGTTTGCCGATGTCAACAGGCACATCACTTTCGGGACGCCCGCACATCATCGCGCGAGCCGCGGATAGATCGGTCGAACTGATCGCTACCATCTCGACGACAGAGCTACGTGGCGGGGCAGGCAGCATCATCCTGGTAGCGACGCACCGATAGAGCGGCATTGACGAGCCTTCCATCAACTCTTCGTCGGTAATGACTTCATACGAGCCCGCCGGTAACAGCCGCTCGATACTCGCGATCCGGAATGGACGCTTGAAAACCACTGTTTCACGTCGCGATCGGACTGTCATCGTCATTCTCGCCCATTGGTTACGGCACGCCGCTGCCAGGAGAATAGGCACCACGCTGACTATTGATTCTAATGTCTTTCTTTATTTGCTCCGTCTTGTCCGTCTCGCTGTCGCGCGCTCAAAAAGAGACCAGCGGCGTTAGTAGCAATTGCAGCGGGAGTTACTCGCCACCATCTTCGAGCACGCCGTTGCGAGCGATGGAGCCGGCCACAATTTGAAGCGAAGAACCAATCGTCCAACAGACTGCGATCAGAACGATCGAACCTTCAGAAACGACCTGATCAACGACAATCATGCTGACAGACAGAAACGCCGCAATCGCCGCAACGAATGTACCTGCCGCACTGAAGATCTGAGCCGCATCGGTGCCACGGTTCCGCTCTTCCGGGAGTCTCGAAGTCGCTCCCTGAACAGGACGGCCAGGCAGATCGATGCCGATATAGAAGCTGAAAGCTCCGTAGAGCATCATCAACAAGATGAACCAGCCGCTTCCAAACAGTTCGTTTTCCAGGCGCATCAATGCTGCGGCCACGTACAGGCCGCACGAGCCTCCAACCGTAGCGAGTCCAATCCTTTCAAACAGATGCGCCGATTTGATGAGAGCAGAAGGAGCTACCCATATGGTCGCCGCGACATAAGTATGCTTTGCCACAGATAATGCGCTGGGAACTACATTGCTAATTTTCATGTTGTTCCTCCCTTAACAGGTAGTCTACGGCGCGCGACGCGGTCAGCAGTCCGCACGCGTGGGTGCATTCACGTGTTTGGAACAGCAATTTTGAAAAAGTTTTGCCTACCGACGGCACTGGGCTGCCATTTAGATGGAGGCGGAGAGTTCGGCGCGTCGCCGTTTTGGCAGTCTGTCAGGCAAGCAATCCGCTTGACTGCTACGAGGACGCTACTCCGTTTCCGTTCCAAGACCTAATGATTAATGACTGCCGGTCGAGGTGGTGTGAAAATTCCGCCGGCCCACCGTATCGACGAAACTCTCGTGGATTGCGCACAATATCACAGTAGAAAACATTGCGGCGCGATTCTCAACGATGAGCATACCGTGCCTGATCGAACGGCTTGCGGGGCTCGTCGCGTTACCGGCCGCGCGGGAGAAAATTCTCAGCAGTAGTTGGAAATTTCCAGAGGCCGCCGGTGAAGGTGAGCAGGTGCGATATGGCCGCTGTTGGCCCCAAGGCCAAGTGGTCCAATCTGTTAGTTGCGGATCGGACCTGCCGCTCTGAAGCCTGCTTGCGCAACCAATCGCCAAGTATTCTACAGCTGTTCTTCAAGGATCAAGTTCACCGTCTCTTCTTGCCTGCTCGCCTTTTTGACTTCAGAACGTCGGCTTGGCTTTTGAAGGCGCGTGCTAAGGCTTGTAGTTCCTGAGATACCTCAGCATCTGCGACTGCCTTTGCAGCGCGCGCGGCCTTTTCAGCTTGCTTCCGCAGTTGTTTGATCTCCTTCGCCATCGAACACTCCGTTGCGCATCGGACGTTTAGCCGCAGATAATCATATCATCCCGCCGCCCGTGGATAAGTCGGGTGTCAGGGTTAGACCGGACCCGGCAGAGCGCAAGGTTGGACCGCCCCTCTGGACCCCAAACCGACGTAGCGCCCCTGAACGTTCTTGTTCTGGCTGCGCCTGCTAAGCCTGAGCTTTCGATAGGGCATTCAGCAAGTCATCCTGTGCGAACGGCTTGCGCAAATAGGCGATGCATCCGGCGTCCATCGCCTCATTGCGCGTGGCCTCGTCGTCGCTCGCGGTCATGAAGATGACCGGCCACTTCGATCCCGATGCCGCAAGCCGGCGCTGCAGCGCGATCCCCGAAATTCCCCCGAGGTGAATGTCAAGCAGCAAGCAGGTTGCCGTCTGCACGCTGTCGCTCTCAAGCAACGCCTCGGCCGAGGCGAACGTCCGGCTCTCAATGCCGTGGCACGCCAACAGCCGCGCCACGCTCTTCAGAAGGCTCGCATCGTCGTCGATCACGACCACAACTGTCCGCTGCGCCATCATAGCCATGTCCAGCCTGCCTAGGCGTATATGGCCCCCAAGGGGTAGGCCAATCCCTTGATCTGGATCACGGAAAGTCTGCGGGCGCTGATGTCATCACTGGGCCTTGCGACGCGCAGTGCGACTGACCACTGGTAAGTCGTGCGACATGCGGATCTTTTCTTTACAGGCGTCTCTGGTTGCTCAAATATCTTCTGCGGTGGGTCTCAGGGTATCCACCTGGTGCCCCCTCCACATCTGTTACAGGTAGGGAGGCTTCTATGATCCTATTCAGGATAGTCTTCGCACTAACCGCTATCTTGGTAAGCAGAGATGCATTTGCGGAGTCAGGGATGTGGATCGGGACAGCCCCATTTTGCTATGGGTCGCCAGCAGACTGCACTGATCTGGGAATGACATACGTGAAGAGTGATTCAAAAGGGAACGGTGGCAAATGCTGGACTGGAACGAAAGTGTATTGTTCAGGTTATCCCGCCCCTGAAATTGCATTCATGGGTTATGATGCTTGTGACGGTTTTCAATGTCATCGAACGATGTGCGGTTACAATCCCAGTCCGGGTCCGAGGGTAATCGCAAGTGAGTCTTGGTTCTTCTGTCCTGTCTGCGTCAGTGCAAATGTTAGAACGATCATGAGATTGAACAAAGTTCCTAGCGCACAGATTGCGCGTGCTTGTCCGTGGCGATATTTCTAGGTTCGTGATCATCGGGCAGTGCGTAGGTCAGCCACATGATTCCCTTTTTCTCCGATGCAGGTCCGATCCTCGTCGCCGCCGTTGTGCTTGCAATCGCGGCATTTGGATAGGTAGTCACCTAGCGTGCGGAAGATTGATGCCCGGAGCGGCATCGCTCGAATTTCCACCGACGTTCAGCGTCCGCGTCGACTGGGTGATCGAACAGGTTGGCTACTTCCGGTATTGGCCGATTTTGTTGCAGAAGTCGGCCGTTAGCGATGGATCGTTCGGCCATTTCTCTAAGGACGACCGGCTTTGATCCGCCGGCCCTGACGCTCTCTACGCAACTCGAACGCTACGCAATGCACAGAGCCCGAGCGGGTGGTGGACGAGCGCCCAGCGACGCGAGCCGCCGCAGGTTCTGGGCGATGGCAGCAAGAACAAACTCGTCCTGAGCGCCTTTTGGTCCCCGCAGTCGAAGCCTACCGAGCTTCAGGATGCGCTTCAAATGTGCGAACCGCATCTCGACCTTCTTGCGCTCACGTCGTGACTTCTCAAAGTCTTCGGTGTCGGCAATCGACCGGGCAACGTCTCGGGCGTATTCATGGATGTCGCGCGGGATCTTGCGCGACGGTTCTTTTGGACAGCACTGCGATTTAAGCGGGCATACATCGCAGTCGAGCTTGCTTGCTCGATACAGCAGCGTCTTGCCTTCATGCACGGTACCGCTTGTCCCAAGCCGCTTACCACCCGGGCAGTGATAGACGTCGCCGGCCGGGTCATATCGAAAGTCGCTCGGCGAGAAGGTACCGTCATCCCGCTTCGACTTATCGAACACAGGGATATGCGGCCCGATGCCCTTCTCCTCGACCAGCCAGTTCAGCATCGGAGCAGCCCCGTATGCGGTATCTCCGATAAGCCGTTCTGGCTTGAGACCGAAGCGCTCCTCGGTCCGTTCGACGATGGTCTTTGCTGCGCGGACCTCGGCCTGGCGAATGGCGCGGGAGGCCTCGACGTCAACGATGACACCGAACTTCACGTCGATCAGATAGTTATCGGAGTACGCGAAGAATGCCGCCCCCTTGTGAGCCCCGGTCCATTGCGCTGCCGGATCGGATGGCGAAATAAACTTCGGGACGACATCGCTGGCGGCGCCCCACGCCGTATCGTTGAGGGTCGCCAGATACTCCTTCACCGCGCGTCTAGACTTGGCTGGATCGCGATCCCTGTGCCAGCGCGCGGTGCCTTCCTTGACGGCCTTGTAGGTCTTTATCTTTCCGGCTGGTAGTTCCTGGATGTGCGAATAGCCGGCGGCGCGAAGCTTAGCGATGATCTCCTCCGACGTCAGGCTGAGCGCGGACGAGGATCCCCAACCCAGTGCGAGGGCAGTCATGATGAAAGATCGCAGCACTTGTCCTCCTTGCGCACTCGCCGCCACCGGGTTGGCCCGTTAGCCTAACTGGCTTCAGACCCCGAAAGCGCCTCCAGCCCGGGTCTATCGCCGCGATGTCCTGCTCTATCTGGGCAATCGCCAGCCTGCAATCGAAGCCCTCCCAGGCCTTCAGGTCGACCACCAGGCGCTGGCGGTGCATCCCTAGATCCTTGGGCGACCTAGTAAGCACGCCGCACTACTCGGGGCAGAGACGGCAGTCTCAGAGAAAACCGGTGGGCAAGCGCGAGCACTGCGGCTTCGTCGGTTTCGAGCGCGATCTTCTGGGCGAGCATCACATCGCCAGCCGCCAGAGGACGTTCGGGAACGAAACACCAGCCGATCGCGGGCTGCCCTGATGCGTCGAGCTCTACAACATTGCTCAGGGTACCATATTGAACTCGATATCGTCTGCCGGTGTGAGAACCGGTGACTTCGAAATAGTTGTTGGCATCGAATTGCGCGCGCTGCTCTGGAGATAACCAATCCCGCAGCAGACGCCGCGAACGCGCTTCCGGGCCATTTTGCTCGGTGAAGCTCCGATAAAGCTCACGGAGGGCGCGGAAGCGCGTATTGTTAGCGTCGCTGCGTCTGGACAGAAACATCGTCGCATCGCGATAGCTTAGCCGCCGACGAGACGCGGATAGAATAGCGTCTCTTCCGCGGTGGGATCAAACGACCGTGTGACCTTCAGTTCACTGCCCGCCTTTCGCGTCGCGGCAGTAAACCCCTGATTGGTGAGCTGCTTAAATCGCCGTTCAGCCTCGGCGAGCCCCTTCGGATCAGTTTGTTCAAAGAAATGTCTGCTTTCGCCTGTGTGGTCCATCACGATCTGGGTATCCATGGAAGAGAACTCCGCAATGCTAGGCCTCTGATGAGGAAGGAAACCTCGCGGCACCAAAAAGTGTTCCTAAGCTCGGCATGACTGGCAGTTCTTCTGGCGACGCTCGAACTCCACAAATACCTGATCACCGCCACTAACGCCGGCACGGATCGGCGCGGTCGATCCGCCGCGACCCGACCCGCGCCAACGCGTAAGGCGCCGATCTCGACCGTTTCACGACGTCGCGTACCAACCGTCAGGAAATGGAATGAGCGGCCAGTGCGTGTTTTCGGCGTTGTCTTTCGCGCGGCGGGTTTACTCGCAGTTGTAATATCGGAGGGGCAGTCCTCCACCTCAGCATCCCTCGCCGGGCTGCGCTCGGCGGACCTCAAATCGATTTGCATGAACAAAGCTCCCCACCGGAAGCGCGGTTAAATTTGCAGGGTTCAAAAGTCGATCAAAACTTAATCACCCCGAGAAGATATCGGGTCGCCTTGGTTAGCGATAGGAGCGCGAACCTGACTTAGTTGGTGGGCAGCGCTATCGGGCGTTGCCGCGCGGCCAACACTCATCCCTCGACCGAAAGAGACGGCGCGTCACAGTCGGCATGGTTGAGCAGGCAAACGCCGAAGCCAAGGCGCTGCTCCCTCCGGGGTCTCCATCCGGTGACTTTTTTGGTAGGGCCGTTGGTATCGCGCCGAAAGCGTGTTGGTAGAGCGGACGGGATCGTCACATCGACAACTTTCTTCCGCGCTCGTGAACTCGCTTTGTTACCCTTGGATGAGGGCCTCTACATCCTGAGCATAACGCCCGTGAGTGATGTGTGGGCATTGCCGCCCCCGGCTTGGGCGCCGGTGTTAATGCCGGGGCCGCTCCGCCGGCTCAATCGAACCAGCGAAATTAAACTTTCCACGGGCGCCGGGTCCTAAGGCGCGCGGACTGCACCCAAAGATTCCTAGCAGTCGTCGTCCAAGCATGACATGATGATTCTTAATTGCGTTTCGGAGGGAAAGCCCGATGCGCCTTGCATTGCCTTATCTCGGAATTGGTCTCTGCGCGTCACTGGCGACGTGGTTGTCATTCACGCTGATCTATTGACTGAGCAGCCCGTTCGACAGCCGTCAGCAGCCGCACGTAAGTCCCACTTTCGTGCAGCTCGAGCCAACCCTTTTCAACAGCGCACCTGATGCCGGCGCCGAACCCGGTACCTTTTCCTTTGAGTGTATAGAGGAAGGGATAATTGATCTTCTCGATGTGGATGCGGTCGTTGATCGGCTGCACGCCTGCGGCGAGTTCAAGGAGTTCTCGTGCGTAGGGACGTGCCTCTGTGTGTTTCATGCAGCAGTTCGATCCTCTTTCACCCCTCGTGCCACGATTCGCAGCGCACCGTCTGCAAGAGGACGCTGTAGGCCCTTGGCTTCATCCCATGTCGCGGTCATCCACGTCTCTCCGTCTGGCTTGGTGTAGGTCAACGGTTTCTGCCGAGGCTATGATGGACATGGTCTAGCCACCCGCCGTCTTGGCTGCTTCGGCGACCACGTCCATCTCGCCAAATCCCCAATGCTTCGCCTGATTGCCTTCGCCAGCAGGGTGTCCCCAAGGGGGAGCAAAACTGCCCGCCAGAAATCCCACGGACCTCGCGATGCTCGCGCCTTCTCGAATGTCCAGAGGACGGCCAACTGGCGACGAATTGTCGCCAAAAGAGCGATCTCGCCAGACTTGACAACTTGCTTATGATATCGCGGAGGTAGTTTATTCGCAGCTGTCCGCTTTTCCGGGAGAGCGAGAAGCGGACGCTGTGGCTCTGCCGGTTGACCAGGGTAAGCTTTACGCAATGAAAAATGACACCGCTCGAACGGACGCGGACGCCTTGACCGAGAGAAGCCTCGGTCAAACAAAGCCTCACGAAGGCCCGCCACGCACGGATGTCGGGACGATAACGCTCCATTGGGCGACCGCCCTCGCGTTCGTCGTCAGCCTCGTTACCGGCCTACGCATCGCAGCGGACGCGCTGCACGCCCCCTTCTCGAAATGGCTCGCTCCCGTCCTGCCGCAGGGCGAGATCCTCTCCTGGCATTTGCTCGCCGGACTCGCCGTCTTCTTCTGCGGGTCGGCCTACGTCGCCTACCTCGCGCGCAGCGGCCTCGTCGAGCGCAACAGCCCCAAGAAGACGCGGATTCTCGCGATACGCGCTCCGGCTCGCCTCAAATGGGGAGCCGTCAACGTCATCCTGCACTGGTTCGTCTATGCGCTCGTGATCTTCCTCACGACGACGGGCGTCATGATGTATCTCGGCTATGGCGGCTGGTGGGCTTATCTCCACTCGACCGCCGCCTTCGTCTCGCTCGTCTATATCTTCGCGCATGTCGCCGCGCATTATCTCTATGGCGGGTGGCTGCAGATTTTCCGCGTGTTTCGGCCCACCCCGCTCGCGATCACGAAGGCCGTGCGGCCGCGGCCTCTTCTCGTTGCCGCGGCAATCGGGGTGGCAATCGCGTGCGGCGTCGCCGGGCTCGACTGGGCGACGCGCGATACGCTCGTCATCGCGCGTGTGAGCGACGCGCCCAAGCTGGATGGCGCCATGGGCGATCCCGCCTGGTCGCGCGCGCGCCCGGTCTTCATCCGCGCCCAGCAGGGTGCCAATCTCAGCGGATCGGGCGAATCGCTCGTGGAGGTGCGCGCTCTGCACGACGGGCAGAAGATCTATTTCGCCTTCCGCTGGGAAGATCCCACCCGCTCCCTGCGCCGCATTCCGATCATCAAGAAAGAGGACGGCTGGCACGTCCTCGACGAGCGTGCGGGCCTGCAAGACGCCGTCGACTTCTACGAGGACAAACTGGCGATCATTTTCTCGGATAACCCATCGCTCGGCGGCGCAGGCGCGACGGATCTCGGCGCCAACCCGCTGCCCGGCAAACCGATGCCGATCAACGGCCGGGGCTTCCACTTCACGACGGATGGCAGCTACATAGACATGTGGCAGTGGAAGGCGTCGCGCGGGGGCATGCTCGGCCGTGTCGATAGCCAATATATCGGCCCGCCCTACGCCCCGACCCTGGACGAGCAAAATTATGATGCCCGCTACCAAGGCGGCTATTGGAACAAGCCAGGTCGCTCTCTTTATTCGTATAATTTCAAGTTCATCCACAGGGACGACAAGGGGCCCGTGACGGTTCTGCGGCTTCCCAAGGACTGGACGGCGCAGGTCGCAGCGCTCGGCAAATTCGATCTCAATCCCGACAGCAGCGACGACGAAAACGGCCGCTGGTACATGTTCGACCGGGAGAGCGAACCCTACGCTCCAGAGGCCGACGCGAGGATTCCCGTTGGCACGATCTTGCCTGGCGTGATTATTGCCGGCGACACCGAAGGAGAGCGGGCCAATGTCACCGGCGTTTCAAAATGGAGCAACGGACATTGGACGCTCGAGCTGACGCGCAACATGAAAAGCGATGGCAGATATGACAAGGCCTTCGTGCCAGCCCGCGATCTCTACATGTGGGTCGCTGTTTTCGACCATGCACAGACGCGGCATGCGACCCATAACCGCCCGGTGCTTGTCGTCACGGAGAAATAGCCACCTCACGGGCGGCCGCGAGCTCAACCGGAGGGCACCACGGCGTCGCTGCGCTGAAGCATGGCTTCGCCCTCATCCTCGCATCGCATTCTGGCGCGGCGAGCAGCGGTCCGCTCGCGGAAATTCGCGGCGCCCGGAGGCCTCGCGATGACGAGGCATTGTCGGCTCGTCCTCAACGGCAAGCTCGTCGAAGCCCGCTCCGGCGAAAGCCTGATCGATGCGGCGCTCGGCGGCTCGATCCTGATTCCGCACGACTGCAGATCGGGACAATGCCAGAGCTGCCGGGTGACGGTAGTGTCGGGTTCGGTCGATGACGGCGGCTCGGGCCACGGCCGTACTGTGCTCGCCTGCCAGGCCGCGGTCGTTGGCGATGCAGAGATCGAATTCGAAGAATTGCCGCTGCCGATGAAGCGGGCGTGCGCCGTGACCGAGATCAACGAGCTCTCGCCAGAGATCGCCGAAGTCGTGCTGACGACCTCAGCGCCCCTCGAGTTTCGGCCGGGCCAATATGTGCGCGTCAAGTTTTCCGGCTATCCTGCGCGCGAGTTCAGCCCGACCTTCAGACTCGATGGTTCCTTCAAGCAAGCCGAACTCGTCTTCCACATCCGGCGCCAGCCTGACGGCACCGTGTCGGGGCAGTTCGGCAAGGCCATCAGGCCCGGCCATGCGGCGCATGTGCAAGGCCCGTTCGGACAAGCCTATCTGCGACAGGGCCAGGGGCCGCTCGTGCTGGTCGCCGGCGGAGCAGGCTGGGCCCCGATCTGGGCGCTGGCCCGCTCGGCGCGCTCGACCCAGCGCAACCGCGAGATGGTGGTCGTCGCCGGCAGCCGGGATGCCGATAACCTCTATATGCTTCCCTCGTTGCAGTGGCTGATCGACGACGGTGTCCGCGACGTCATTGCGACGACGGAGATCGGATCCACCCTGCCGATCAGGCCCGGGCGCCCGTCGCACTACCTCCCCTTGCTCGGGCTGGAGGATACGGTCTACGTCGCCGGCCCCGTTGGTCTCGTCGATACCGTGAAGAACAAGGCGCGCTCGGCCAATGCGCAATGCTACGCCGATCCCTTCCTGCCGAGCTCGCAAACCTCATCGCTGATGGACAAGGTCACCCGTCTATGGCGAAGCCGGGAGCAGCCTCATCGCCCCGGTCTGTGAGCCGGCGCGGAGCTCAGCAGCGCCGGCGGCTCACGGCTTGACGGGTAGACTACCGAGGCTGGTGATGAGGTCGGCCGCCTTCTGCGTATCGGCAAAGCGTAGAAAGGCCAAGGCGTCCGGATCCTGCAACGTCCTCAAATAGATCAGCGCCAGCACCACGCTCGAGGGATAGTCCGCGTCGGTCGGGTAGTGACCATCCACGCGAAGCACTGTGAGCCCTTGTTCCAACGGCCGCGAGAACGGGCCGAAGCCGATCGCGCCTTGAACATCGCGAACCGTCTCGATCGCTTCCTGTGTGGTGGTCGCCGTCTTCGATTTCTCGGTGATCTCGAGATCATGCCAGCCGGGCATGCTGGCCCGCAGTACGGTGAGAGTGCTGTCCTGGTCCTCGCGCCGCACGACGCGGATGCGCAAATCGGCGCCGCCCAGCTCCTTCCAATTCGCGAGGCGGCCCGAATAGATCGCAGCGAGCTGATCGCTTGTAACGGCACTCACCCCACAGGCGGGATGGACGATGAAAGCCGATGGCAGGCGGGCGATCGCCTTGTAGACGATGCCGGAAGCCGCTTCGGCGTCGGTCAGGCGGCGTGCGACGCGCCCCAAGATCGCCTTGCCGGACCCCACGGCCGCGATGCCTCCGCCAGAACCGATGCTCGGCGGGACCTCGATCCGTGCCGATCCTTCCTGCTGCATGAAGCTCGTCGCGATGACGCGCAGGACATCGATGCCATCTCCAGTCCCGACGATGTCGAGCCTGGGTGTTTCGGCGCCAGCGGCATTCACCCCCGCAAGGCAGAGGCCCAGAATTGCCGCCGTTATCTTCGAAAATGCCATGGCAGACCCCTTCGAACCACGAGGTGCGCAATCTCGCAAAGAAACCTAAACCATCTGTTGTCGCAACGCCGTCCATTCGGAATCAGTGTGGCGGACAGAAGCGCAAAATTTGATGGTTTCGAAAAACCGATTGTTAATTACTCAACCACAAATAGCCGATAAATAGACGATGTTGAATGCTTCGCTCGCCTAATGTCGCCCTGGAACACGCTCAGGGGCCTCAGCGAGCGACATTGACCGGCCCCGCAAGTTCAGGGTGCTGGCGGTGGCGGCGATTGATACGGATTCGGAAAAGGCGTCGAGGGCGCCACCCCGCTGGCGTCGTTGGGCCGTTGCGTCCGGAATTCCGGGCGTCCCCTCGTCTATCGCCATGCGCCTTGTTGCCGTCGTGCTCGCGACCGGCGTCCTCGGGCTCGGCCTCATCGGTGGCTCGACGGCGCTACGCCTGCAGCAGCAACTGAGGCACCAGGCTGCGGCACTGGGTGAACTCTCGGAAGACCAGCTCGCTCATCGCCTCGACGGCGAGGCGCAGTTGGCGCGAGCGCGAATCGAGGCCCTAGGCGCAGAAACCGCATCTCGCCTGCGTCAGATCGCTCAGCGCGCCGATGTCGCCAAGGCCGTCGCCTCGAACAACGATGTGACCATCCGCGAGCTGCTCAGCATCGTAGCTTCGACCTCCGGCTTCGAAAGGCTGATCGCCTTCGACGGAAGCGGTCGCGTGATCGGCGCCAACACGTCCCTCGACCTACTCGCGCTGAACCAGGCGTTCGAAGGTACCGCTCTCTCTATCAATCTCAACCCGATCCTCAAGGACAATAGCCGCTCGCACCCGCAGGGTGAGGAAGGCACTTATGAGCTCAAATTGGGTGAGTTGTCGGCGCTCGGACTGCCGCAGCGCCAAACCATCGCGCACACCGCGATCGAGCCCGTGTTTGACGACTTTGGCGACCTCGTCGGCGCGCTTGCCGCGATCCGACCGCTCGGCCGCACGGAACGGACTCTCGAGAACTTCACTTCGCTGGCCAATGCCGGCGTGGTCATTATCACGGGTGACAGCGAGATCGTGTCTTCCGCGGGGCCTCAAGGGGCGAGATTCAGCGGCGCCAGGACGCGTTTGGCCGGGCTGCAGCGCTCGGATGACGGCAACTACGTCGCGCGCTGTGTCGATTACGAGGCGACGCTCAAGGTGTGCACGTTTGCGAGCGCATCGCTGGTGACGACGACACGCGATCAGATGTTCCAGATCGGCGCATCCCACACGCGTTCGCTGATGTGGCAGTTCCTGGCATCCGCGGCGCTGGCGCTCGGTGCCTTGGTCGTCGCGCTATTGGCCGCCGTGAGGCACCTCACGAAAGGACTTTCAGCGCTGGCCAAGACCGCCCAGGAAATCGCGGGTGGCAATCTCGACGTTCAATTCCGCGCAACGGGCCTCGGCGAGGTCCGCGGCCTTGGCCTCGCATT
>NZ_JBVVPM010000030.1:48076-109016 GCF_055811255.1 Bradyrhizobium sp. MI1.11 | reverse complement strand
CACCTCCCGCAGAACAAAAGCGGAAAGTGTAACCCATGTGTCCGGTACGAACTGTCACCTATGTCTCGGGTCGCTCACTTGAATGTGCGGACACTTTGAAAACGACTCGATTTCCACTTTAAGAACGACTCGATTTCGTTTTGAAAACGACTCGATCTCACATCCCCCTGACGCGTCTATCGAATTTCACCTCGATTTTTTCGCCGATTCTTGAGCGCGAAAAAACCGAGGGGGGTCTAATCCAGCTTTCAGAGGCATCATCCATGAACAAAGCTCTCACGAAGCATGTCTTCCATGAAGTTCATGTCGCCGACATCGCGTTCAGGGCGGCTCTCGATCAAGGTAGGGCGGTTCTTCACGTCGAAGATGCAGTCGGTCGGCAAACCCAGATCTATCTGATGGGGTCAGGATTGCCGTCGCTGTTCCATGCAGATTTCTGAACCATCAGCGGACGCGCTCTCGGTCGAGGCTGGGCGCTTTGCCACGATACCTCTAGAGAGCCCCTGATGCACCTCGGCGAGCTGAACGACAGCGAGATCGCGCGTCTGGTCCGGGAATTCGGGCTTCACGTCGATCTCTCACATGAAGTCGTCACTTTCGCGGAGTCGGCCGCCGCTCGGTCGCTGAAGCGGATAGTTGCTGAAGATCCAGACCGCGCCGGGCTCTTTCGCAAGAAGGCGAAGTGGCTGGATGGTTGGTTGAGCAAGGTACCCTCCGATGCGCCTCAGCTTTCTGTCAGCCAACATGCAGGGGCGACCTAAGCAATCGTCATCAAGCAGCAGCTAGATCCGTGGATCTGACCGTTCGACCAATTGACACAGCGTCAAGTCGACCTCGCCGACCTGCCGCTTCGACGCGTTGCGGAGAGCGCCGACCATCCGAGCCGGCCGGTGAGTGAGTGAACAGGAGGGAGGCCGCCTCGCGGCAGTCTCCCTCGAAAGGTACCAGTCTCAGGCCGCTCGTTTGAACGCCTCCTGGGCGGCCTGGTTGGCGCGATCGAAGCTGGTCCGCGTTTCGGCCAGAGCCACCATCAGGGCGGACCACGACTGCGCTCCGGCGTGGCTTAGCTTCTGGAGTTTTCCCTCCGCCTCGGCCGCCTCGGCCTTCATGCGCTTCACGGCCTCGTCTAAATCGGCCCGACGCTCTGCAGCAAACTGCTTCCCATCGCTGGCGATCTTGTCGGCCGCTTGGCGCCAGGCGTTCAGTTGGGCTGCGGCCTGAACCTCGAAAGCGGCCCGCTGCTGTTCGACCCGCTTGCTGAAGCCATCGACGTATTTCGCCACATCGGCCTCGAACGCCTTCCAATCCGATTCCAGTTTTCCCTTGGCGGCAACGAAGGCCGCTTCGTTCGCCTCGGCGTGCTTCTTCACCGTAATTCGGAACTCACTTTGCTTGGCCCGAAGGTCGGCGCGAAGTTCGTCGGCCTTGGCTCGAAGCTCCGCCTGCACCTCCCCCGCTTTGCCATCGAGAAAGGTGAGCGTGGCTTCCATTTCGTCGAGCCGCTCCTTAGCCCAGGACTGAAAGTTCGCTTGCGTGCTCATCGCTCGTCTCCATCGGTTTCACTGACGCGATCAGCGTACGCATCCTGCGCCTGCTGCACTTTGACCAGGATCAACTAGCCTCGCCGCTCCGCCATCCATCCCCGGCGCACTGGCGCGACGCGCCGGTTCGCAAACGCCGCGCCGATGCAGGGTCTGAGCGGTTTCGGAGCAAAATCCCGGACCTTGCTTCCTACCCGTTTCGCTGCGCGGTCCAATATCCCGAGCAGCGCCCGCCCGCTGCGTGGCCACTCCAGCTCCCGCGACCGGCGTCTCGCGTCAACCTCCCGGACCCTGCTGCGTATTTGTCGTGGACCGTAACCGAGGCGTGAACCGCGCCCGAACGTCCGACGTGCCCGGCAAACTTCACCAGATTGGGATGCGTGACGAATCCGTCGTTTATGTTCACGGTAAAGCTGTAGGTCGGATCACAGCTGCCGCGCTGCGTGACGAAAAGGAGATCCCAGGATCCATCGTAAGAGGTTCGGGCCTCGGCGGCCGTCGCCATGGTAAGGCACGCACAGCCGACGACACTCGCGATTAGTCGCTTGTTCATGATCTTCTCTCCACATGAGTTGTTGATGTTGGCACTAAGAGGTCGTAGGTCGGAGCACCGGCGCTTGATCAAGAGCAGGTGTTCGCGAAAATTCTTTTGCGATCAGCCTCTCGGTCTCTGACGTTTTCTGCGGGCTATGCGGCGGTCCAACCGCCGTCGACGGAAAGGTTGGCGCCGGTGATCTGGGCGGCGTCCTGGCTGCACAGGAACAGCGCCAGCGAAGCTACCTGTTCCACCGTGACGAATTCCTTCGTCGGCTGGGCCGCGAGCAGAACCTCGCTGATCACCTCATCCCTCATCATGTTGCGCGCCACCATCGTGTTCGGGATCTGCTTCTCGACCAGCGGCGTCCAGACGTATCCGGGGCTGATGCAGTTGCAGGTGATCTTGGACCGGGCGAGCTCCAGCGCCACCGTCTTGGTGAGTCCCACGATGCCGTGCTTGGCCGCGACGTAGGCCGACTTGAAGGGCGAAGCGACGATCGAATGCGCCGAGGCCGTGGTGATGATCCGGCCCCAGCCGCGCTTCTTCATGCCGGGCACCGCTGCACGGATGGCGTGGAAGGCGGACGACAGGTTGATCCCGATGATCGCATTCCACTTGTCGACCGGAAAATCCTCCACAGGGGCGACGTGCTGGACGCCCGCATTGTTCACGAGGACATCGACGCTGCCGAAGGTGCTTTCCGCCAGCGCGATGAGCTCGGCGATCTGGTCCGGGCTGTCCATGTCCGCAGCCGAATAGACCGCCTTGACGCCAAATTCCCTCTCGATCGCAGAGCGCTCGTTCTCGACATCGGCCCGCGCCCCCATTCCATTGAGCACGACGTTGGCCCCGGCGCCCGCGAAAGCACGAGCATACGCGAGACCGATGCCGCTGGTGGAGCCGGTCACGACTGCGACTTTACCTTTCAGAATACTCATTTGGCCTTTCCTTGTTTGATCCGTGAGGATGTTGCGGCTCGCAGCCGCGGTGTTTCCGGACCTACGCAGCCCGTCGAGACTTTCACTCAGGTGACCAGGGCTCTCTCGTAGCGCCCGACGGGACGTCGGCCCGGCTGCTGCAGATAGTCGTGAACGACCTTGCCCAATCCCAGCGTAAGGTCTGCACGGATGTGAACCGCGGACACGATCTCGAGCACCGGCAAATCGGACACCGGAGCGAGGGCGTGAGGCATCAAGGAGAGCGCGGCGGGTCCGGTCCACGCGCCTTTCAAGACAAGCTGCTCGAGGTGGTATTCGACGAGCTCGCAGATCCGCGGGCTGCCGTCGACGTGCGGAATGATCTTGAGCAGGAAGTTCGGCTCCTGCAGAGCGGCCTTGACCTGCGCCAGGTCGGCCTCGCGGTGCTTGTATCCCATCGTGCCGGTCGCCACCCGCAGCGGACCGTAATCGAGCGTGCCGATGAGCGTATCGAGTTCGGTCCGCAACGTCGGTTGGCCGAGCTTTTTCGGAAAGCCCCAGAGCTCCCGGCCGCCCGCGATCGGTCCCTCATCGTTCAGGAACATGCAGTGGGTGTAGCCGCCCTTGCGACCGCGGAACGACACAGGGATGACCTGGCCGCTCTCGGTATAGTCGCCGAAACCGTTGGAATCCGGCATGCGGATGAATTCGTACTTGACCAGCGCTTCGTGCTCGTCGAGTTCGAGCGGAGCCGGGACGACCGATCGCAGCTTCGCCGGATCGGTCCGATAGGTGATGATCAGGTATTCGCGGTCGACGAAACGATAAGGTCCCGGCGGATAGGCCGGATTCGTCAGCGGCATGGCGAACGCGCGCCTCACGACTTCACTCTCGCGCATTTGGATTCTCCTGTGACTGGGAAGAGCCGGCCGGCCTATTCGCGACCGTCGTGCTCGAGATCGAACGTGGAGACGCCGTCCGCACTCGTCGGGCGGGCCAGCACCTCGGGATGCCGAAGGCTGCGCAAGGCGTCGTGATAGCCGGCGCGCCAATGATCCTGCATCGACAGACGCGAAAACTCGTAGTCCTTGGAGTGGCCTTCGTAGTCCCGCGCGCGATAGATCAGGTGGACCAGGCTATGCACGTTGTTAGAGGCAGCGGTCCTGAGCAGCTTGACGTCCTCCTGATCGCGCAGGTCCTCCGGCAGCCTGCTCAAGAGAGCCGCCAGGTCTCGCTGCAACCGGTGCAGGCTCTTGAACTGGTCCGTGCTCGCCCGCGTGCGACTGGAGTATTGAATCTCCTTCTGACGAGTGATCACTTCCGCCATGTTGCCCGGGATCTGGCCGCGCGCGCTCCAGAGGTCGACCTGAAACACAAGCGTGTCCTGACGGGCGCCGCACTCGATCACCCATTGCAACGGAGTGTTGGATACGAGGCCGCCATCCCAATACTGTTCGCCATCGATTTCGACCGCTGGAAACCCCGGCGGCAGCGCTCCACTCGCCAGGATGTGCTCCGGCCGGATGGTATGGGTGGCAGTGTCGAAATAGACCATATTGCCGGTCCTCACGTTCACGGCCCCTGCGCTGAACCGCGTCAGACCGGCGTTGATGCGATCGAAATCGACCAGACGCTCCAGCGTCGTCTTCAGCGCGCGGGTGTCGTAGATGCTGGTGGCGGCAAGCGTTCCACCCGCTTGCAGCCACGGCGCGAACGGCCGCGCGGAAAAGAATCCGTTCGCCCCGAACATCGCAGCAAAGCCCGCATTCACCTGATTGAGAAAATTGCGAGTGTGATCGCCGTTCATCAGATGGGTGAACGGCGCGTCCGACGTCACCTGCGTCCAAAACTCGCGGAGCCGGTCAACCCGGGCGTTCGGCGGATTGCCGGCGATGATCGCGGCATTGATCGCCCCGATCGAAATGCCGGCGATCCAGTCCGGATGGATGTCGGCTTCGGCCAAGGCCTCGTAGACGCCTCCCTGGTAGGCCCCCAAGGCGCCGCCGCCCTGCAGTAGCAGGGCGACGCAATCGAACGGCAAACGCCGGTCGGCGATCGCGAGGTTTTGTCGAGGCTGAAAGTTCATGGTTCTTGCCCTTGATTTGCGGTTGTTCAAGCCAGCGGCTCGTCCGGCCGACCGGACCCGCACAGCTAATCGTTTAATGAAATATACGGTATAGTTTATTAAGTAGTCAAGACGATCGCGTTCACATCCGCGTGCTGCGGTTGATGTGTCCCGGCTACGGAGCCGTCGGCCACCGCGGATGTTTCATGGTCGAGATCACGCCGGCAACGATCGGCGCCTGGCGCGATCAACCTGTCCGCCGCGTTCCATGCCATCCGTGCCGCGGTGCCCGGCATGAAGAAGCGCGGCTGGGGCCGGATATCAGCACGGCTTCGGCGATTCGCGCGTCGCCTCGCCGTTCAAGTCAGCCCACGTCGCGGCCAAGCACGGATCGCTGGCCTGACCAAGAGCCTCGCGCTGGAGCTTGCATGACCTTTTTGCAGTTGCCGCCAAGCACGGCCCTATGGCAAGCAGCAGATGGCAGCTCAATTGCGCGGGTATGCAAAGATGATTTTGTCAGGAAACCTCTTTGCGGTTCCGAGCGCAACCGCTCGCGTACCGGCGGGTGAAATTGCCAAGGTCCAGGCTTTCGGGCGCGCAAGGCTTCCCCAGCAAGTAGCCCTGTAGCTGGTGGACACCTTCGTGTCTCAGGTAATCAAGCTGTTCCGGAGTCTCCACGCCTTCAGCCGTCACTTCCACGCCCAAGCCGTGCGCCAAGGACATGATCGAGGCAACGACCGCCCTGTTCGCTGACTTGGTCAGAATGTCTTTCGTGAAAGATCTGTCGATTTTGACCTTGTCGAACGGAAACGAGACGAACGAGGCCAGCGAGGCATACCCCACCCCGAAATCATCCAGCGCGATCGAGATGCCGATGCTCTTGAGCTGGCGGAACAGGAGAAGATTTTCATGTTTCTCCTGCAAGAGCATCGATTCGGTAATTTCCAGCTCGAGCCGATGCGGGGGCAGACCGGTCTCCAACAGCACGCCGAGCACGACCTCGAAGAGGGTTGCACCTCGAAACTGGGCGGCCGAAAGATTCACGGCGACCCTGACATCGTCGGGCCAAGACAAAGCATCAGTGCAGGCGCGCTTAAGTATCCAGCGGCCGAGTGGTTGCATTAGTCCTGTTTCCTCCGCGATTCCAATGAACAGGTCCGGAAACAGCAACCCATCCGTTGGATGTTGCCATCGCACAAGCGCCTCCATCCCGCGGAGGCGAAGCGACTTGGAATCGAGTATCGGCTGGTAGTGCAACTGGAATTCGTCACGCTTCAGCGCCGCACGGAGATCATTTACCAGTTGGTTACGTGACATCGCCCGTCGGCTCATGTTTTCCTCGAAGAACTGGAAGCCGTTTCTGCCCTCGGCCTTGACCGCGTAAAGCGCAAGGTCCGCCTTGTGCAGCAGCTCGGAGGGTGTAAGCCCATCGGCGGGCGCAAGCGAAATTCCGATGCTGGCACCGACCGAGATCTCTTGCGTCTGAACGGCGAAAGGCTTCGCCATGGCATCGAGCAGATCGACACCCAACATCATGGCTCTCTCACGTTGATCCGAGGCGCCCATTTGCACAATCGCAAATTCATCTCCACCCAAGCGGGCGATGAGATCGCCAGGCGAAGCAAGGCGCCCCAGGCGCTCGCTAACCTCTTTCAAAAGAACGTCGCCTGCGGCGTGGCCAAGCGTATCGTTCACGACCTTGAAACCGTCAAGGTCGAGCATGTAGACCGTCAACGTCTTTTCTTCCTGTTGCGATCGGGCGACGCGTTCCGCCAGCTCCTCCATGAGCGCGGCGCGATTGAGCAGACCGGTCAGCGCATCGTGCCGCGCAGCATAATATATCTGCGCTTCGGCCTTCTTTCTGGCCGTGACGTCGATCCGGATCGCCATGTATGCAATCGGCTTCCCTTCCGGGCCGAGTTGCGGGGTGATGACCGTGTCGACCCAGTAGAGCTCGCCACCCTTCGACCTGTTGCAGAGCTCGCCGCGCCAGACGTCGCCCCGCGCGATGCCCCGGTACATCTCGCGAAAAACCTGCCGCGAGTGCAGTCCAGATTTCAGCATGCGGTGGTTGCTTCCGAGCAATTCCGTCCGCGAGTAGCCGCTGATTTGGCAAAACCTGTCGTTTGCATAAGTGATGGTGCCGCGCAGATCTGTAATTGCGACGATGACGGCCTGGTCAAGTGCATATTGCTTTTCAAGCAATTCCTGTCGCGCCTGCTCGGCACGCATTTCGGCAATTCGGAGTTCGGTGATGTCCCTGTGCCTTTCGACCAGGCCGCCATCGGGCATCGGGTGCATCTCAACGGCGATTAAGGTGCCGCCGCGAAGCTGGTAGCTAGTGTTGAAGGGCAGGCGGTCCTTGATCGCGGCAATACACTGGGCCAAGTGATCGGCCCCCGTCACCTCGCCACTGATCCGGGCAAGCCTATTCTTCAAGATCTCGTAGACCGATAGTCCAGGTCGGGCCTGGCTTTCAGCTAAGCCATACATGTTCCGGTGATGCTCGTTGGCAATCACCAGTCGAAGCTGATTGTCGAAGATGCAGAGGCCATGAGAGCTGCTTTCGATGGCGGTGCGCAGCAGGGCCTGCCAATCCATTTCTGCGGTATAATTTTGGATCGGTTCTTCCGGGCTTGTTGGATACGCAGAGGTGGTATTGTTGGAGCGCTGGTCTGGAGATGAACTCTTCATGCTACTTGTACCTACACGTGCTTCGCACCAAGACAGTAGTTCACAATTCCCGCTTACATCGATTGCCGGCCGGAACGCTAAGCCGCGCGGATGGCCGCGAGAAATTGTTCCACTTCGGAGCGAACTGCCTCCGCCTGACCCGACAGTTCATCGGACGCCTGCAGCAGTCCGCCGGCCGTCATCTTCGTGTCGGTCGCCGCCTGACTCACGCCCGAGATGTTGCTGGACACGTCCTGCGTGCCGCGGGCGGCATCTTGGATGTTTCGCGCTATCTCGGCCGTCGCAACCCCTTGTTCCTCGACGGCCGCCGCGATTATTGTTGCGATTTCGCTCACTGAGGCGATCGTCCCTCCGATGTCCTGAATCGCCCCGACCGACTCCTTGGTTGCGCCCTGGATCGCCTGGATCTGTGCGCCAATTTCTCCCGTAGCCTTCGCAGTCTGCTCCGCAAGCGCTTTGACCTCAGAAGCAACGACTGCGAAGCCACGGCCGGCTTCGCCGGCCCGTGCAGCCTCGATCGTCGCATTGAGGGCGAGCAGATTGGTTTGTCCGGCAATCGAACTGATCAGTTCGACGACATCGCCGATCCGCTGGGCCGCTTTGGCGAGCCCCTGAATGGTCGTACCAGAGCGAGCAGCCTGCTCCACGGCAGCTTGCGCGATCCGCGTCGACTCAGAGACTTGCCGACTGATCTCCTTGATCGAGGAAGTGAGCTGCTCTGTGGAAGCCGCCACCGCCTGTACATTTGCGGACGCCTCTTCGGATGCGGCCGCGACTGCGGTCGACTGCTGAGTCGACTGCGAGGCGACCGAAGCAAGCGCGTTTGCGGCGCTCTGTAAATTCCTCGCCGATCCGCCGACCGTATCCAGCACCGTCCTTATTCTTCCATCGAAGCTCTGGATCGCGGTCGAGACCTTCTCCTGCCTCTTCTGGCGCTCGGCGAGCATGGCTTCCTGGTAGACGGAAATGGCGATTTCCATGTCGAGCATGACCGCACAATTCACGGCGGCAAGCAGTTCCGAAAGATGGCCCGTTTGCCAGCGATAGCGCCGAACGGCCAGCGCAACAAGCTTGCTCAGAACAAAGTTGTAGGCCCCGATATACCAGCGCGGCTCAAGGCCAATCTTGTTATGGACCATGCCGATCGTGCGAACGCCTTGCATATACTCGTGGTCGAAACGACCATTGAACAGTCGCGCCCAGTGCGTCCCCTGGGCTTTCTTCAATCGAGGAATGTTGTTCCCGATCAATACGGCGAGTTCGCTCTCACTGCCGACATGGTGATAGAAGCCTTCAAGGATATCCGGCAGCGCCGGCTCGGCAATCTTCCAGAATTCACGAAGCAGCTCGCCCGTTCGGCCAGTGATGCCCATAAAGCGCATCCTTGCTTCCCGATCCTGCTCTGAGTTGGTGGGAGCTAATGCAGCGGCTGAGGACATCGTATGGGCTCCTTGAAATGATCTGAGTTGCAGAAATTCAGTCAGAGCGTGCGAACAGTTGCTCGCCAGCGGTTCGACCGCGAAAATTGAGATCAACTTGAAGCGATTGCAGAACAATAGTGCGAGCCAGCTAACCTTCCGTTAGGCAAACTTGGCCGCATACCTTGGGCAGACTGCGCCATCTGGCCGCGCGCGTTGAGCAACTTTGGTGATCGACAGCCAGATTGGCTCACATGTGGTTCGGATCGAACGATACCCGGCCGAAATTGCCGAGACACAAGCGTCGAGCAACCAATTTAGCGGGGCCGAACGCCAGGTTTACCAGCCTCGGGAAAGATGAATTCGACTCCGGCTTCCGAAAGAGCGGCTTCGATTGACGCGAGTGCCGGGTCGATTTGCGGCAAAGTCGCGTCCGTCTCCTCGAGGCGCCGTATAGTCGCTCGCGTAATTCCCGCAGCGTGCGCCAGGTCCATCACAGACCATCGAACCAGTCCTCGTGCTGCTCTGATTTGCGCGCCGGTGATGCATTGACTTCCGTCTTTCGCTCGCGCCCGCTCCAGATCAACACTGATCCCAAGCCATTCCTTGATCTGGCCGCCATCATCCAGGAGAGGGAGACCTGTTGA
Organism: Bradyrhizobium sp. MI1.11; assembly: GCF_055811255.1. NCBI lineage: Bacteria > Pseudomonadati > Pseudomonadota > Alphaproteobacteria > Hyphomicrobiales > Nitrobacteraceae > Bradyrhizobium > Bradyrhizobium sp. MI1.11. The sequence continues at coordinate 99,196 of NZ_JBVVPM010000030.1, read as the reverse complement.
CCGCTTCCATTTGAAGCCGCCGTCGGCCCGACGAATCCGATGCACCACCTCATAGCTGCGCTTTTCCCTGCCAGCTTCCTCTTGAGCCCTTATGACCCTTTGCCTGTCATCAGGATGAACGATTTCGAGCCACCCGGACTCCAGCGAAACCGCGTTGAGGCCCCCACTCTGATCGCAATTGATGACCTGATAAATCCGGCCATCGGACTTGGCGCTCCACACCACGGCCCCGGTCGCCTTGACGAGGGCCTGATAGCGTTCGTCTGCGACCCGAAGCGTGTTCAGCTGATCCTCTCTGACAGTGATGTCCGTGCATACTCCAAGTGCCTTTTCGGAGCGGCCTTCTGAGTCGACAAAAATGATGATCTGGCAATAGATCCAGACGATATTGCCGCCCGGGCGGATGACGCGAAACTTGCGTCTGATCGTGGAGGCCTTCTTGATGATGCGCTCAACTTCGGCCTGCTGAGCTCGATCTTCCGGATGCGTCACCTGAAGTATCGCTGCGAAAGACGGAGAGAGCTTCCCTGGCTCCACGCCCAGAAGATCATAGTACCCGCGGGACCACCGCATCTCGGTACTACGCAGATTCCAGCTCCAGAACCCGCATCGCAACTCACGTTCGATAACGCCGAAAGTCCCTTCGGCCCCCTCTCGCAGGAGGTTCAACATTTCTTGCTCTTGTCTCATTGTTGGCGCGCAAAGTACCGAACTTGGGAGGCTTGTCCAGCGCCCCTGAGTGCATCGATCCGGACCGCCAATGGCCCTCGCGGTTAACCGTGCACGGTAAAGAGAGGTGCTCGGAAGCACAAATCACGTCGAAAGTTGCGACGCGAAGAACGCGCCAGAGCCGTTCCTCATTTCAGCTAGTTGCAGACGAGAGTGCGGCTGTGGCGGCTGTAGACGTAATAGCAGTCGTTATCGGAATAGTACGAGCTCGAGCCGCCATAGGCATAGCCGGCGTAAGCGCCGGCGCCATACGCCGCGCTGCGACCGTATCGGGGTCCGCCATAGCGGCCATAGCCGCCGAAACGGTTGTAGGTGATGGATGTGCCGCGAACCGCACTTGTCAGCGCCGGGCTGCGACCCGTCGCTGCGACGGCGCCCCGCGAGGCGGGTCCGGCACCAAAACGAGGCGCCGCACCGCCCAGCGCGGCGCGTGGTGCGCTGCCTGGCACGATCGGAGGACGGCCCGCGAATGCCGGGGGTCCTCCGGCTGCCAGCGGAGACGGTCCGCCGGCCGCAATCGGCGGAGGCCCCGCGATGGGCGGCGGCGGAGGGAACTGCGCGAACGCGGCGTGCGTCGACAGCGTCAATGTTGCGAGCGTCGCGGTGAGCGACAGCATCAGTGTCATTCGTTTCATGGCGTTCTCTCTCTCAGGACTGTGTTTCGAGGACCGGCGTCGGCTTGGACGCGGGAACGGATGCCGGCGTCGGCGCCTCCGGACGCCGGGTGTCGTGCGCAGGCGCGGCGGGCTCCTCCGCGGATGTTTCATGGTCGAGATCGGGCTGAATGCGGAACCAGGCCACATACAGCGCCGGCAGGAACAACAGCGTCAGCAGCGTGCCGACGATGATGCCGCCCATCATCGCGTAGGCCATCGGGCCCCAGAAGATCTCGCGCGCGATCGGAATGAGGGCGAGACTTGCGGCGGCGGCCGTCAGCAGAATCGGCCGCATGCGATGCTCGGTCGCCTCCACCACGGCGTTCCAGGCCGGGCGTCCCTCCTTCCTGAGGTCCTCGATCTGGACGATCAAGATCACGGAGTTTCGGACCAGGATGCCGATCAGGGCCAGCACGCCTAGGATAGCGACGAAGCCGAGGGGCGCTCCGCTCGGCAACAGAGCCATGACGACGCCGATCACGGCGAGCGGGGCGACCGCGAACACCAGGAACAGGCGATGGAAGCTCTGCAGCTGAATCATCAGCACCGTCGCCATGACGAACAGCATGAGCGGAACGATGGCCACGATCGGCGCCTGGCTCTTGGCGCTCTCCTCCACCGAGCCGCCGATATTCACCGAGTACCCCGCCGGCAGCTCCTTCGTGAACTCCGCCACCTTCGGCGCGAGCTGATCGACCACGGTCTTGGGCTGCGCGCTGCCGACGATGCCCGCCTTCAACGTGATGGTCGGGATCCGCGCGCGCCGCCAGATCGTCGGCTGCTCGAGCTCGTAACGCAGGTTGGCCACGGCCCCGAGGGGCACGGACTGACCACCGACGCCCGTCAACTGCAGATCGCGCAGAGTGTCGATGGACGCTCGTTCCGCCGCGGTCGCCCGTCCGGTGACATTGACCAGGTAGATGCTGTCGCGCACCTGGGTGATCGGCGTGCCTTCGAGCACCGAATTCAGGGTGGTGGCGATGTCCTCGGAGGTCACGCCGAGTTGGCGCGCCTTGTCCTGGAGAACGTCGACCTTGACGACCCGCGCCGGCTCCATCCAGTCGAACACGACGTTGCCCAAATCGGGGCTGCTCCGGACGATCCCGGCAAGCTTCTGCGAAAGATCCCGCAGCTTGCCGATGTCAGGACCGCTCAACCGGTACTGCACGGGACGCCCCACCGGAGGACCGACCTCGAGCAGCTTGACGTAGGTGTCGGTGCCGGGGAACGTCTTCTTCAGGTAGGCCTCGAATTGCGCCTTGACCTGGTCGCGCGCCTTGATGCCGCCCTTGGTCACGACCACCATCTGGCCGAACCAGGTGTTCGCCGTCTGCACGTCGAAAGACAGGACGAAACGCGGCGAGCCGGTTCCGACATAGGTCGACCAGTGATCGACCGAATGGTTGTCCTGAAGCTGTTCGCGCTCGAACCGCGCCATCTGGACGTTGGTGTCGGCGATGGAGGCGTTCTGCGGCAAGTTCCAGTCGATCACGAGCTCGGCGCGGTCCGAGGACGGAAAGAACTGCTGCTGCACGAATTGAAGACCGAACAAGGCGACGAGGAAGGCTGCGGCCGTCACCGAGATGGTCGTCCAGCGATGATGCATGCAGAATAGAAGCAGACGCGCAAACACCTGCGCCACGCGGCCCTTCTCTCCATGATGGCCCTTCATTTTGGCGGGCAGGATCGTGACGCCGAGCAGCGGCGTGAACAGCACCGCGACGATCCAGGACACGATCAGGGAGACGGCGATCACCACGAAAAGCGTGAAGGTGAACTCACCGGCATTGCTGCTGTTGAGCCCGATCGGGATGAACCCGGCCACCGTGACCAGCGTGCCCGTGAGCATCGGAAACGCAGTCGACGTATAGACGTGGGTCGCCGCCTTCTCCAGGGGTTCGCCGATCTCTAGCCGCGCCACCATCATTTCGACGGCTATCATGGCGTCGTCGACCAGCAGGCCCAGAGCGATGATCAGCGCGCCAAGCGAAATTCGCTGAAGCGAGATCCCGGCATAGGCCATCACGACGAAGGTGATGGCGAGCACCAGCGGGATCGCGACGGCGACCACCAGGCCTGCGCGCAAGCCCAGGCTGAGAAAGCTGATGCCGAGCACGATGATCACGGCCTCGAACAGCGCTTCCGTGAAGCCGGAGACGGCATGCTCGACGATGACGGGCTGATCGGCGACCTGGTGAACGCCGACGCCGATCGGCAGGTCGGCGATGATCTTGGTCATTTCCTCCTTCAGCCCCTCGCCGAAGTGAAGCAGGTTGGCGCCGGACTTCATGCCGATGGCCAGCGCGATCGCGGGCTCGCCGCTGTACCTGAACAGGGTGCTGGGCGGATCGGCGTAGCCTCGCGTGATGGTTGCGACGTCGGTCAAGGGAAAGAAGCGGTCGTTGATGCGGAGGTTGACCGCCTTCAGGCTTGCCTCCGAGGTGAACTGGCCGTTCACCCGGACGCTGATCCGCTCCGGCCCTTCCTGGAACACACCGGAGGGCGCGACTGCATTCTGTCCCTGCAGCGAGGCCATGATGGCGTGGACGTCGAGGCCAAGGGCCGCAATCTTCCGGGTCGAGAATTCGAGATAGATCACCTCGTCCTGCGCACCGAGAATGTCGACCTTGCCGACGTCCGGCACAGTCAGCACCTTGGCGCGGATGTCTTCGACGTGATCGCGCAGCTGACGCTGGCTCAAGCCGTCGCTGGTGAACGCATAGATGTTGCCGAACACGTCGCCGAAGCGGTCGTTGAAGCCCGGCCCGATCACCCCTTGCGGAAACTCGCCCTTGATGTCCGCGATCATGTTGCGGACCCGGATCCAGGTCGGCTTCACGTCGGCGGCCTTGGTGGTGTCACGCAGATAGACGAAGACGGTGGTCTGGCCGGCGACGGTGACGCTCTTGGTGTAGTCGAGCGATTCCAGCTCCTCGAGCTTCTTCTCGATCCTGTCGGTGACCTGCCGGGTCATTTTCGCGGGCGAGGCGCCCGGCCACTGCGCCTGGATCACCATGGTTTTGATGGTGAAGTCGGGATCTTCCTGCCGGCCCAGCTGAAGGTAGGCAAACAATCCCGCCGCCATGAAGGCGATCATGAAATACCAGACGAGCGAACGATGACTGAGCGCCCAGTCGGAGAGGTTGAACGACTTCATGGCTTCTGATCCTGTTCGATGCGGACTTGCTGTCCTTGCTTGAGGCTGTGGATTCCGGCGGTGACAACGCGGGCGCCGGAGGCAAGACCGCCGATGACGCGGAGACCCGCGGGATCGGCAACGACATCGACCTTTTGCAGCGAGGCGGTGTTGGCGGTCTGGTCGACGACCCAGACGAAATTTGCGCCCTCTTTGGCGAGCAGCGCCGAGGCAGGAACGTGCAGGGCCCGGGGTTGAGCCCTGTCGAGTCTGGCGGTCACGGTCGCGCCAAGCCGAAAGCTGTCGGGGGGACTGTCGAGGGCAATCCGGACGCGCCGCAATCGGGTGACCGCATCGGCTTGGGGCGCAATCTCCCGGACGGTCCCCTGCACCTGAACAGCCGGTAGAAGCTGTAGGGAGACCGTGAACGGCAGCCCGATCTCCAGCGGCAGCGGAAAGTCCTCGCCGATATCGACGACGGCTTCGCGAACGTCCGGCCTCGCGATCGTCACCACCGTTTGACCAGGGGACACCACCTGGCCGACTTCTGCGCCGATCGCTGTGACCACGCCGGCGAAGTCGGCCTTGATCTGCGAATATCCGAGCTGCTCCATCGCCTTGGTCAGATTTGCCTGTTCGCGCGCTACCGTTGCTTCGCCGCCGGCGCGCGCCTGCTCGGCATTGTCCAGAGTCTGCTTCGTGGTGGCGTCGGTGGTGATGAGCGTCCGCTGCCGTTCCTCCGTCGCTCGAACCGTGGCGAACTGCGCCTCGGCCTTGGCAAGCTGTCCTTTGGCGGCGCGAACGGCGAGTTCGAGGGCCGTCGCGTCGATGGTGCCGATCGTCTGTCCCTCATTGACGAGATCACCGACGTAGACGGGACGGCTCGTCAGGCGTCCCAGCACGCGGAACCCGAGATTGGTCTTGTAGCGCGGCTCGATGACGCCCACTGCGACGGTATCGGCGGAATGATCGGCTTCGAGGAGCATTGATTGGACGGGACGCGTGGGCTCAGGCGCCTTCGCTTCCTGCTGACATCCGGCAAGCGCAAGCGCGCATGCCAGCGCGCCCGCCATAGTCACGGGGCTCGTCATGAGTGATCTCCTTCGTAAGTCACGGACTGGCCGACGCTCAGGAGCTTGCCACCGTCCACCACCACTCGCTCGCCCGGCTCGAGACCCGCCTTGATCAACACTTCGCCGGCTTCGTACCCACCGACGATCACCGGCTTCAGGGAGGCGATCCGCGTCGCCGGATCGACGATCCAGACCGCGGGTCTGTTGCCCGCCGCCATCAAGGCGCTCCATGGCAGGGCGACCTGCCGCTCAGCCTTCACTTTCACCGTTCCCGCGACGGCGCTTCCAAGCGTCATCGTGGGGGGCGGAGCCTTGATCGCCACCTTCACCCGAATGGTCGAACTCCTCGGATCGACGGCCGGAGAGATCTCTCGAACCTCGCCGTTCGCGGTCACGCCCGAGTCGGCCACCAGCCTCAACGAAACGTCGCCGCCGTCGGCATTTCCAAGAAACATCGACTCGTACACATCGAAGACCGCGTCCCGTTCGCCGTCTTGCGCCAGCGAAAAGACCGGCTGCGCCGCCTGTACGACTTGACCGGTTTCGAGGTTGCGGGCGGTGACGACGCCGTCTGCCTCGGCCCGCAGCGCGGTGTAGCCGAGGGCGTCTTTCGACGTCCCCAGCAACGCTCGCGCCGATTCAAGCGCACCTTCAGCGGTTCGCAATCCTTCCTGCGCCTGGTCGTAGGCCGTGCGCGTGGTGAAGCCGCTTGCGATCAGCGACTTCTGGCGCTCGAAAGTCGTCTTCGCCACACGGAGCTGGGCTTCGGCGGCCAGCACCGCGGCCGTCGTGGCATCGACATCGGCCTCCTGCTCGGCGGGATCGAGCAACGCCAGCACTTCGCCCGCCTCGACGTGGGTCCCCACTTCGACGAAGCGCGCGATCACACGTCCGCTGACACGGAACGACAGATCGGCGCGGAAGCGAGGCTGGACCTCACCGGTCAAGGTGATCGAGGCTTGCCGATCCTTCGGCTGCACGATTTCCGTGCGCACGAAGGCGGCGCGGGCAGCGGGAGCGGCCGCGTGATCGTCGCAGCCTGCGAGCGCGGCGGCGACGAGCGCGAGTGTCAGTCCGCCGACGGGCCTCATCAAGCGCTTGTCACGGACGAATTTGGGACAGGGAGGTTTCATAGCGCGACCATGCGGTTGGGGGATGAGAACAGCTGACCCAAGGCATCGGACGGTTTCGGATCCGGCTTGGCTGCAACGGGATGATTGGCCTGGTGCGAGACGGCAGCAGGCGGAGGAAGAGCCGCGGTGTCGGCCGACTTGGCCTTGACGGACCGCGTCAACCTCATGCCCGCGTCGCCATCCCCCAATTCGTCTGCCGCTCTCGCTCGGTCAGCGGAAACGAGAGAACGACCGACGTGAACTCGCTGCCGAAACCCTGCTCGATCCGACCGCCCAGGCTCCTCGCCAGGTCGTTGTCGGTCCGAACCCGCCGTCCGGCATCCGACCGCGCCGAACGCGAGCCGTTGTCCAGCACGACGCAGTTCACCAGTGCGCCGCGACGGGTCAGCTTGACCTTGATCTCACCGGCACGCGCATCGAAACAGGCGTGTTTGGCGGCCGTCGCGATCAGGTCATGGACGATCAGACCCAGCCGCCAGCACCGCTCCGACTGAAGGGGGACGCACTCGGTGTCGAAGATCAGCTGGATGTTCATGCCGTCCAGTCGGGACCGGCGCATCGCGCAGCCCAACGTACGGACGTGCGCTGCGGCATCGACGAGGGCTTCGCCCTGAGGCCGCGCGAGCATCAGATGCACTTCGGCATGTCCGTGCAGCAGGGAGGCCACATCGTTCAAGGCGGCCTTCGCTTCGGCCCCTTCGGCCCGGACGATCGCAGCCGAGACCAGATCGAGCGCCGAGGCGACGCCGTCCGCGACCCTGTGATGCGACTCCCGCAACAGGACGCCTTCCGGCAGACGATGCGAATCTTGGCTCAAAACCGGCACTGCGTTCTCCTGAAGTGGGATCGGATGATCGGCCTCAGCGCGAAGGCTCTTGCGGCCCCGATCACCCGAAGGCGCTGCAAAGCGTTAATCAAACTATACCGTATATTTTCTTTTTCTTGCCTTTCAGTGCCGCCTATGTCAAGTGGCTTCTGCGTACGCACAGACTCGTGATTGGGAGACCGTCGATGACGAAGAAGACCACCCCGAAACGGGGCCGGCCGGCGAAGGAATTCGCCGGCGACGTCCAGGCCCGGATCCTCGATGCGGCCCAGCAGCTTTTTCTCGACAAGGGCTACCGCAGCGCCAGCATCGACGACATTTCCGAACTGGCCCCTGCGAGCAAGCCGACGATCTACGCGCATTTCCAGGGCAAGGAGGCGCTGTTCGCGGCGGTGGTGGCCCGGACCATCAGCGGCCTGTCCGATTTCGAAGGCTTCGAGCCGGAGGGCCGCACCCTGCAGGACAAGCTCATGAGCCTGGGCACCGCGATCGTGGAGAAGGTAATCGAAGAATCTCTGGGGATGGTTCGCGCCACCATCGCGGAAGCGCAGCGTTTCCCGGAGTTGAGCCGCAACGTCCACGACGCCGCGCGGGATCGTTCCGTCGGCGCCATTTCTCAACTGCTGAACGAGACGACCCAGAAGGTCGCACGCGCACCGAAAGGTCCCTTCACGGGCAAGCGCAGCATCGCCACCGCTCAGATCTTCCTGGATCTGATCCTGCTCCCGATGCTTTTCCGTTCACTGGTGGGAGAAACGCCGAAAGACTTGCGACGGGAGTTGCCGTCTTTCGTGCGGGAACGCGTCCGGTTCTTCCTCTCGGCGTGCGAGGCGGATTGGACGCCTTGAACCGCACCTTCGCCAGCCGCTAGGCGCGGCACGTCGCGCGGTAGTGCAGCGGCTGGCTGGCGACCTGCGCCGGCGTGGCGCTGCGGAGCGCGCCCGAGCAGAAGCTCATCATCTCGTCGAAGGCCGCCCTGCCGGCCATCGTTCTCATGCGCGACGGATCGAGGTATGCACCCATTGCCTCACACGTGCAGCGGGCCAGCGCCGTCGGGCTCCCTGCCCGAAACTCGCCACTCGCCTGCCCGGCCGCGATGATCGACCGGACCAGGCCGCGGACCGTGTCGGCATGGGACAACACGACCGGCCAATCCGCTTGTTCTGCTGCAATCACCAGCTCGTGCAGCCTCGCATCGTGCGCCAGCCTATGTTCATGCCGCTGGCAGATCGCCCAAAAAGCGGCCTCCAGGCGCTCTTCGCCCGAGACATTACTGCGGGCCTCGATTCCCGCATCGGCGCACATCTCGCCGAGGAGTCCTGCCACCACGGCCTCCTCTACCGCCTGGCGGGAAGGAAAGAACCGATAGATATTTGCCGGGGACATGGAGGCGCTGCGGGCGATGTCCGCAACGGTCGTCTTCCGATAGCCGATGGCCCGGTACAGTCGAATGGCGGCCTGCACGATTCTTTCGCGAGGGCACGGCGATCCGCCCGGGGATGCCTGGGTCTTGTTCATCTTCGGGCTCAATGCGGCGGAATTGCCTGCACCTCGCGCCGGCAAGCCTCGCCGAATTCACGCAGCGGATCCATCTCTTCGAGGAAGCCCGGCAGGTCGACGAACGAGGTGTTCGGTGCCAGGTAGGTCTCGATGATCAGCCGTCCCGCCCGCTCTGCGGCATGGACCACCTCGTCGTCGGACAGTATCCGCATACGTCCGATCAGCGCATACAAATTCACCAGTGCCGGAATCTCCGATTTGTCGCTGGTCAGCGCGTCCGCATAGAGCCGGGACGCCTCCTCGATGAAGCATCGATACAGCTTTTCACGTTTGACGAACGCGTGAGCATGATGGCGTTCGCGTACCCTCCGACGGCGGGTCGCCCACCCCGTCACGATCGTGGAAATCGCTCCGAAGGCCGAGCCTCCGAACGCGGCGAAAGCGGGGAAATAGATCGTGTTCATGCGATCACTCCTCATCTTTTGCGCCGCGATGCCGACGCGCTTCCATCGTTCTGATCGAGGCTGCGGCGGCGGCTGCCTGGTCGAAGACGGCTCCGCAAGCTTCGCTCAGGTCCGACCTTCTTTGCCGGAGACAGGCTTCCACACCGGTGGGGTCGGGAATGTAGCCGATGCACAGGCGAAACGCGTCAGGCGCGCAGGCGGCCCTCTGCTCGGCCGTGCCGCGGTCCTCCTGCGCGAACGCCGCACTGGCCACTGAAATTAACGTCGCACCGACGAGCACCGCTCGCTTCCTAAACATATCCGATCCCTTTCACCGGTTGAGTCATTCGACCGCGCATCGCAGGACCCGAAGCCCCGCGGCCGAGCAGCGCGAACACGCGCTTGTGAGTCTCTGCACTTGACACTTTCGCGCCCCATGCGGTATGCGAAATATACGGTATAGTTTATTTAATGGTGGAACGATGTCAAGCCTGCTGTTGACGCTCGCAAGGGAAAATCCCTGGCCCGGAATTGCACTCGCATCTCTCAACTTCATGGTGGCCTTGTCGCTCGTGGGCATGAGCCTGCTGCTGACGGTGACCATCGGGGCACTCGCCTGGCTTCACGAGCTTGCCGACCGGGAGCCCGCGCCGCTGCGATGTGGCGAGCCGACCGGGCTCCGGATGCCTTCGACGACGCTCGGTTGCACCCCACGACAATCCTGGCGGAAATTCTGACATGCTCGGCGTGATCGAAGTCTTCGACGTCATGCACCCGGATCCGGCCACCGGCCATCCAGTGTGGACCGGCCTCACGGGCACGCGCACAGCCCTCAAGCGGGACGGGCACGAGATCGATCCGAAAGCCATGGCCTATTGCCCGGTCGAATGGATCGACGAGCGCGGGTATCTCGATGCCCAGCTCGCGCGCCGGCATCCGCGACCCTGGGGCATCTGACAATGAGAAGGTCTCGTGCCATGTCCAGGATCGAGCTGCCATGAGCAGGCAATCCATGCTGTCACGAAGTGCGAGCGGCCTCGTCGAACCGGAGCTACCCCTGCGGGGCTATTTTCTCTGGGTTGGAGGCGCGCTGCTCTTGCTGCTTCTGGCAGCCGGTTGGACGCTGCCTGCTCCTGCGCCGAGTCCACTCACGGACTCGCGTTCTGCGCTGCCGCCGATCCGGATCCGCTCCGACACCAAGGCACCGGAGGCGGTCGTCATCGATACCAGCGGGTTCGAACTGCACGCGAGGGCTGCCGAGCATGACATCGCTGCCGAAGCTCCATCCCGGCTGCCCGAAACTCACCTCGAAAGTAGCGACGAAACTCCGAGGCAGCCGACTGATCTGCGCCTTCGGCAAAGCCTGGCGCAATCGGAGCCGGACGTTCACGACCACGCAGGCCAAACCGCCAGTCGAGAGGAGATCGGAGCGCGAGAGCGCAAACTCGCTCGAGCGCATCCCGTAAAGCGGCGGCACGCTCCGCATTCTGCTTTCGCAAACGGCCTTGGTGCTTGCGGTTCATCGATCCGCGAGCGCCGTCATTGCCGGTATGCGTGGGCGCCGAACTAATCCCGGCCATGAATGAAAACCATAGGACTTATCCGATGCCAAAAATACAGTTGCTTGCCCTCCTGTTTTGCTCCGCCGTCGCGACCGGGACGGGAGCGATGGCCGACATCACTCGGGCTCCTTCCGACGCTGCACGGCAAAGCGCCGCCGCGCTGGACGATGTCGATGAAGCCACCATGCGCCATGTGCTCGAGCAGTTCCGTGCCACCCGCGTGCCGCTGGATCAGGCGATGACGATCGCCGAGCGCCTGCACGACGGCTCAAGAACCGCTGACGTCAACTTCGAGATATCCGGTCCACCCGTCTACCGCGTGCGCACGGTCAAGAACGAGCATATCTACGAGAACGTGATAGATGCGAGCACCGGGAGCGTGTCGCAGCGCGAGGTTGCGTCGTCATTGAAGGAGCTCGATCGAGAAGACCTCGCCAACGTCGTCGCCCTGAAATGGATCAAGCAGGAGCTGTCGGATGCGGTGCGGGTCGCGGAGAAAGCGGCGGAGGGAAAAGCGCTCGCTGGCGGACTGATGAAGCAGGACGGCAAGCTCAATTTCGTTGTCGTCGTCGCTGCCGGCGACCGCTTGAAGGAAGTGCTGCTCGAGCCGCCCAAGGTCGGGCGTCGCGAGTCGACGCACCGCTAGGCCGCTGCAGCGGTGGTATGCACCGCCATCGACAGTGCATCTCCGCGCCGGGGCCGGTGCGAGTGCCGAGGTGCGTGGCCTGCGTCCCCTCAAAGCGGCCGGCTCGCACAGAAAAAAGGTGTCGATTCCCGCAGCGTACTGAATAGCTTACGCGATCGAGTCGTTTTCAAAGCGAAAACCGGGGGGATCGAGTCGTTCTTAAAGTCAAAACCGAGTCGTTTTCAAAATGTGGGGTCGTGGAATATCAAAGGGATAGCCGAGTCGTTTTCAAAGTGGCCCCACACAGTGACCTGTCGATTACGCCGTCAGAAATTCCAACGGGATCAGGAACGATCTCGACGCAAATAACCAAGTCATCTCAATGGCACCTACGACAAGCGGGCCGTGCGTGACGGTGCGCTTGCAGGTTTGCTCACCCGATCGCCAGCAACGAAAACTGCTGCCGACTGAACAACTGTCTGCCAATTCCTGCGTTGGGTTCTCCGTCAGTGCGGGGCGAAGCTTTCCTCGGTACTTTCGCGCGGGTAGACGAATGTCATGTTTCTCACTTGGGTTGTCATTATTAAAATTTCAGGGTAGCCCGGCTACAGGTCACCTCAAGCAATCTGCAAACCAGCGGCCGGCAACAATTACTTCGGCGCTTCGAAATCGTACGAGATGCGGCCCGCCGGCAGGTAGAACAGGGCAATCACGGCTCCCCCTCTTACCTCGGGATAATGCCGGCTTCCAGGATCCGGCGCGGTCCAACCCGGTCCTTGCCAGCCCTGCAAGCCTTTGAGCTCTGCGCCCTCATCGATCGGAATGACTACATTCAGCTCTCCATAGGGGTGGCCATGATACTGGCCGCGCAGTACGTCGTCGTCGTGCTCGTCCTTGAATCGTTTAGGGTCCTTGCTGTCCATGTAGACGGCCGTGATGCTGAAATGGAAGCTCTCAGGCGATGGCTCCAGTATCCTGCTGCGCCGGTAGTTGGGTCCATCCACTTCCTGATTGGCAGCCCACCCCTCCTTCACGCCGAGCTTTATCAGCCTGGCGAGGTCCTTATAGAGCTCGCTGTTTTCACCGTACTTCTTGTTCAGCCACTTCTCCATGTCTGCGCCCGGGGTCATGTCCTTGACCTCCTGAAGAAATGGAATACTGCGTTGAATTAAGTCTTCCCGGTGTCCCATCGATCCTATCCTTTCGCTCGTGGTCAGTCTTCGAAGCCGATAAACCTTGTGAATTCGCTCACAGCGGCTCTTGGCATCAATCTGCCTGAACTCACCAACTCCTCTTCCGCAAAGCCGATTGAAACGCCGCAGACGACCATTTGCTCGGCAGGGATCGGAAGAAATTCCCTAAGCACAATGTGATACTTCGAGAACGTCTCTTGCGGGCAAGACTGAAGGCCCCGTGCGCCCGCTGCGATCATTACATTTTGGACGAACATTCCCAGGTCGAGCCAACTTCCGACTTGCAGCCGCCTATCGATGGTGACGATCAGCCCAACCGGTGCGCCGAAGAACCCATAGTTCTTCGAGGTTTGACCTGCACGAGCCACCAAGTCCGCCTGCTCGATTCCGAGCGATCCATAGAAGAGACGACCAAACTGATTGCGCCGCGACAGATAAGGCTCAGGCAGCTCCGTGGCGTAGTACTGGTACTCGGACTTATGTTGATCCCTGGCATTCTCGTGGGCTTCAAGTAGCGCCCGCGAGATCTCTTCCTTCTTGTTCCCACCGAGGACGTAAACATTCCAAGGTTGGATATTGGCTCCGCTCGGCGCGAATCTGGCGACGTTGAGAATGTCTTCGATCGTCTGCTTTGGGACCGCTCGGCTCGTAAAGGACCGATTGGCGAAGCGACCCGTTATGATCCTGTCGACAGGCTCCCGCCCTTCGCTGCCGCGCTGCGGGGAGGCCTTGGCGACTACTTCTTGCTTACCAGAGGACATCCACCCTCCTCCTGAGGTTTGAAAGCTTCATTGCCCGGTATTGTTGCCAGAAGCTGATAATAGTCGAACCTGTACTTGGATTCCTCGGGCTTCTTAACCCTGAAGAGATACATGTCTCTGACCAGGCGGCCATCCTCTCGGATCTTGCCGTTCTTGGTCATGAAATCGTTGACGGGAGTCTCGCGCATTTTCGAAGCAATCGTCGGACCGTCAACCGAACTAACGGCCGCCACTGCCTTGAGGTAATGCATAACGGCGCCGTAGGTACCGGCATGAATCATCGTCGGAACTTTGTTGGTCTTGTCGATGAAGCGCTTCGACCAGGCGCGCGTATCGTCATTGAGATCCCAATAGAACGCCGAGCTCAGTATCAACCCCTGGGCACTCGGCAACCCGAGACTGTTGATGTCTGCGATGAACACTAGAAGACCCACCAGCTTCTGAGTCCTAGTCACACCGAATTCACCGGCCTGCTTGACGACGTTGATGAAGTCGCCACCCGCATCGGCCAGCGCGATCGCTTCAGCCTTCGACGATTGAGCCTGCAAGAGGAAGGACGAAAAATCCGGCGTATTAATCGGATGCTTCACAGAGCCGACGACCTTGCCCCCCTCCGCATCGATGACCTTGCGACTGTCGGCCTCAAGTTGCGCGCCCAACGAGTAATCGGCCGACAGAAAAAACCACGGCTTCACACCTAGCTTGGAGACCGCCTTGGTGGTTCCTTGCGAAAGCGCATAGGTGTCGTAGGTCCAATGGATCCCGGTTTGCGAGCATTCATCCCCGGTCAAACGCGAGGTGGCTGCGCCGGTAGCGAGAAACAGTTTCTTCTTCTCACGGGTGATACCCTGGACCGCGAGCGCAACGGCCGAATTAGGCACATCCAATATTGCTTCAATATTTTCATTTTCAATCCAGCGGCGCGCGATCACGCCGCCGACGTCGGCCTTGTTCTGGTGGTCCGCGGCAATGAGTTCGATCTTCCTGCCGAGAACGCTACCACCGAAATCATCGATCGCCATCTGAGCCGCTACGGCGGAGCCAGGGCCTCCATTATCCGCGTAGAGCGACGACATGTCCGTCAACACGCCGAGCTTCAAGGGACCTGTCGCCTGAGCGTTCGCCCGATTCAAACCGACAACCGCCACGAGGCACAAAATCGTCGCCCCTAGTCGCTTTCCGCCAACCATGATTCCCTCCGTTTGCCAGTATTGCGATATTGAGCAGAGTGACGAACAGCGGAAGTGAAAGTACTTCAGGGTGAAAATGCGCCTCATTCAGTTGGACGAAACCCAGCCGATACCCTGCTGATTCAGGCAAAAGCAGCCAAAAAGCCCGGTCAGTGCGTTTGTTCGGTCCCGGGGCGTCAAAACGACACCGGTGCCATTCCGAAATCTGCCGGCGGTTTCGGTCTCCCCCTGCAGGTCGCGGCGGCACCTTTCCTGTGCCCCGTTAGGTCTTCCCGAGCCAAGAGATGAAATGCGCTTACATGTTACCGGCAAGCGCATCGCGGCCACCTCTTCGCAACATAGAAGCCCTCAGGACCCCGCTCAATGACACTTGGAAACCTTTACATTCCGGTCTAGCAAGGATGGTTACGCTCGCCGTCACGGGCGAACGAATATCGAACCAACTATTTCGGTTCGGAAATGGCCGATTTTCGATGAAAGCATCTTCAGGGCCCGCGGTGCCGTCCGCTGCCCTTGGCACGGTTCGGACATGATGGGTTCCTTCAATACACTGGACTTGAATCTGCTTCGCGTCTTCGACGCCGTGATGGAGGAACGTAGCGTTCTGCGGGCCAGTCAGAAGGTCTGCCTTAGCCAGTCCGCCGTGAGCCATTCGCTCGCGCGCCTGCGAGAAATGTTGGACGATGAGCTGTTCGTCCGCACGGCGACAGGCATGCAACCAACCGCCAGGGCGGTGGCTATGGCGCCGCTGGTCCGGGAAGCGCTGAAATCCCTCGAACAGGCGATCGAGCTACCCAAGTTCGACCCGGAGACATCGACCAAGAAATTGACGATCGCAGCAAACGACTTCACCACGATGGTTGTCGCTCCCCGCCTTCTCCACATCTTGAGAACCGAAGCGCCACACGTCGATATCGTGATCAAGCCGGTCACACGGATCGATCTCGCGGAGCAGATTGATCTCGGCAGGATTGACGCTGCTGTCGGTACCTTCTCCGCCGTCCCCTCGCGGTTCAAGTCGGGTTTCCTGTTCGAATACGACGACGTCCTTGTCACGCATTCATCGCAGCACCTCGGCCAGCTCACCACCGAGACACTTTCCGAGCTGCCCATCGTTGTCGTCTCGTTTGGAGGCGAACCGGAGGGAGCCATTGACGGATTTATCTCGGAACGCGGCCTGGCGCGTAGATCCGAAATGTACGACCGAGCCTCGTTCGAACGGGCGATGACCGCGTCAGAACGGGTGCCGAGGATTGCCGTCTCCCTCCCCCACTTTCTCGCACTCCCGGCTTTTCTGGATGGTTCGGGGCTTTCCGCCATCGTCCCGCGGCCTCTGGCCAACTCCTTTGCCCTTACCAACCCGATCTCAATTCACGAGCTTCCATATCCGACGACACGCCTCGAAGTCCGGACACTCTGGCACGAGCGCCATGAAGGCGACGCATCGCAAGAGTGGCTGCATGAAGTCATGAGACGGGCAACGGAACACCTCCGCGCCGTCGCCGTTACGTGATGCAGCGGCCTTCGAGGGACGCGAGCAAGCGGTCGATCATGGCCTGAGAGACTCCTTGATAGGTGCCAGGCTCGAAAAGCTCCGCGATCCGGTCCGGATCGAGCTGTGCAGTCACTTTCGGATCGCTCGCCAGCACGCTGCGCAAATGAAGCTTTGCGGCGGCCGCGTTTTTGCGAGCGCGATGTCGACTACGGCGGCAATCGCCCCCGACGTGACGGCGAGAAGCGGCGGCAGGGTTGGCCATTCCGCGTGCCAGGCTCCGGCGCTCCGTTCGTGCTCCTGGACTTGAGCGGCGAAAATCGTCGCAGCCAGGTTCGGAGCCATCGTGGCCGCCGCCAGTGCGCTCGCGGCCGCCACGGGATTGCGTTTATGCGGCATCGTCGGAAGAGCCGCCCCGCCCCTGGCCTGACGGCTCAAAGGACTCCGGGCGAAGGCGGGGCTGTAAAATCAATCGCTTGAGCCGTCACCGAATTTTCCGGTGGACCGGCTCATTTTGTTGGTGCCAGACATAGCCAGGATCGCGACACTCCCTGTTGCGACACGCGATGTCCGCGAGCGCATCCAGCGGCGGATGTATAGCGCCGCTTCGGCCTCTCTCATGTCGGGACTGATGATGCGAAAGCTTCTGGCGATTTTGGTGATCTCGTGCTGGGCCGGTTTGGCTTACGCACAAAAGGCCGACCTCATTGTCACGAACGCGAAGCTCGTGACGCTGGATCCCGCATCGACGATCGCGCAGGCTCTCGCAGTCCGCGACGGCAGGATCGTCGCAATTGGCGGCGACGACGCCATGGAAGGCCTGATCGGGCCCGCGACGCGCCGTGTCGACGCAGGTGGACGCACCATCATTCCGGGATTGATCGATTCCCATATTCACGCCGTGCGCGCCGGGCTCACCTACGCAACCGAGGTCAACTGGATCGGCGCAAAGACTATCCCTGAGGCCATGGAGCGCTTGCGCCAGGCGGCAAAGGCGCGGCCGGCGTCCTGGATTATCGTGGCCGGTGGCTGGAGCGAGTTGCAATTTGCGGAGAAGCGGCGGCCAACGCTCGCCGAGGTGATGTCGGCCGTTCCCGACAATCCGGCTTACATCCAGCTGTTCTATTCGGCGGTGCTGATGACGCCAAAAGCGCGACAAGCGCTCGGGATGTCCGCGGATCAGCTGCCGGCCGGTATCACGTCTGAGCGCGCCGCATCGGGCGACACCACGGGCTGGCTCAACGGCTCCATTGTCAGCATCTCCGCGCTGTTCGATCGGCTGCCGAGGCCGAATTTCGAAGAGAATGTCGCCGGGACCCGGCAGTTCTTCACGGAGCTCAATCGTCTTGGCGTGACCGGGGTCGTGGATCCCGGCGGCTTCAGCATTTATCCCAGCCATTACGCCGCCTTGCAAAAGCTCTGGCGCGAGAAATCACTTTCGGTGCGGGTCGCCTACAGCCTGTTCGCCCAGAATGTCGGCGCGGAATTCGAGGAGTACAAGTCTCTCACGCCGTTCCTGCCGATGGGATTCGGCGACGACATGCTGCGGTTCAACGGACTAGGCGAGCGGATCACCGGCGCCATGTACAACAACAATGCGCCCGACGCGGCGGCCAAGGACAAGTTCCGCGAGATCATTCGCTGGGCGGCCAAGCAAGGGCTGACAGTCACCATCCACTGGCAGGAAGACAAATCCGTCCATCACCTCCTGGATCTCTATGACGAGGTCAACAAGGAGACGCCGCTCGCGCCGTTGCGCTGGTCCATCGCCCATCTCGACAACACCTCGCCAGAGACGCTGGCGCGCATGAAGGCCCTCGGTATCGGCTGGACCATGCAGGACGCGATGTATCTCGGAGGCGACCGTATCGTGGCGCAGGTCGGCGAAGCCGCGCGCAGCATGCCACCCCTCGTCACGGCGTTGCGCATGGGGGTCCATGTCGGGGCCGGCACGGATGCGCATCGGGTCGCATCCTACAATCCGTTCGTGGCGCTGCAATGGATGCTCGACGGCAAGACCGTCGGCGGACTGTCGACGCGCGGCCCGGACGAAACACCCAGCCGCGAAGATGCCTTGCGCCTCTACACGGTGGGAAGCGCGTGGTTCTGCTTCGACGAGACGCGGCGCGGCACGTTAGAGACCGGCAAGCTCGCCGACTTCGCGATTCTCGATCGGGATTTCATGTCCGTCCCCGTCGAGCAAATTGGCGCCACGGCGTCTCTGCTGACGGTCGTGGGCGGCAAGGTCGTCTACGCAGCGGATGCTTTCGCGAGCGCGAAATAGGAGCTGGAGACCTGGTGTGCGGCGCAGCCTGAACCGGGTGAGAGCAACTAAATCGCCGATCCGGCATTATCCCCGCGAGCCGTTTCGCGGAGGTCTCACGATGGAAGACCAGAATCGGATGACCCTGGTTTTGAGTGCTATCGCCCTCGCCGTTGCCGTCGTGGTTGCATCTGCGATCACGATGGAGCGCGTCAACATGCCTGCGGTCAGCAACGACGCAGCTCCCGGAACGGTCGGACTCGCCAGGCCGCACCCGCCGCTGGACCGTGCGGCCGGTGAGCCGATCCAGACGGTCGGCGGCCCCTCCGGCGCGAATATGCGCGGCCGTCCCTGATCGAACGCCGGGATTACGGCACGGCACTCTTCATGATTTCTGCCGCTTTCGCGGGTTCAATATCCTATACAAGGCGCCCGTCCCCCCTCGCGCGGCAGGAGCCATCCATGACCAGTGAAAAAGGCCCGAACATCAAGAAGAAGCAGAAATGCAAGAACTGCGAGGGCAAAGGCCTGCTCAAGAAGGGCGAGAAGGTGGTGAAGTGCCAGCGCTGCAAAGGCACGGGCGTGCGGTGATGTTGGGCTGCCAGCCTCTCCGATGCCGAGGTGGAGGCAGTCAAATTGCACAAACCTTCAGTCCAGCGCGAACACCAACCTGATGTTCGCCCCGATCAGCCGCCTCGCTCCAACCTCGATTGGCACTTCCTGCGGCAAGGCGCGTTGCGGTCTTTTCAGGGAGGTGCAGATGACCAAGACCGACGCGCAAGGCGTAAGGACCGGGACATCAGGTTTGTAGGAACGACTTTGTAGGAACGACTTGGGCCCGTTGCGTATTGGGCCGCGCCGGGTCCTTGCGATTTCCGGCAATGGCGGCCTCGGCTCGAAGCCCCGCCCCCGGGCCACAGGCCGGGGCCGCCTGACGGGGATCGGCCCGTCATCTCAGCCCGTCATTTCAGGGCCGTCTTGGAGGACTGCGCGAGAGACCATGGAGGCGCCCACACCAGGGATGCAAAACCCGCTTCGACAGGCGCGGCTCTACGGCTACCTGATCGAACGCGAGGGCGCGCTGTTTCATCCCGGCGGCAGCCACCCGCTGTGCAGCGCAGGCATGACGCGACGCATGATCGAGGCGGGCTGGCTGATGAAAGCCGACGATCGCTACGAGCTGACGCCGCAAGCGCAGGAACGGATCGCCCCGGGCGCGATGAGTTCGGGATGACTTCATCGTCGCTGGTGCCGGATTTGCGCTGCCCCGCAGGAACAGGTGCGTCCCCAAATCTTTGCCTCGGCACGGCATGTGACCGTCAAGCATAGGAGCGGACATGAAAAAGCTGGTTCTCGCAGGGCTCGTTGCGGCTCTCGCATTTCCCCCTTCCGCATTCGCGCAAGGCGGCACGGGTGCGTCCAGGACCGGGTCGAGCATCGACTCCTCTGGCACCGGCGGCGCGACGGGAGCGGGAGCCTCCAGCCTCAACACGTCATCGGACAACAATGGCGGCGGCGCGAACGCACCGGCCAAATCGTCGACGACGCGGCCAGGCGATAACGACACAAGGCAAACGCAAGGAGGCCAGCAGGCCATGCCAGGTTCCGGCTCCACCGGAGCGAACCGCAAATAGGCGCGCCACGAACGATTGACCGATTGCGCTCACGCAGGAAGGCCCGGATGATGGTCCGGGCCTTGTCTTGTCACCACCAGGGATCCCAGTAGGGCGGAGGAGCGTAGGCGTAAGGCACATAGTAGGCCCGCCGCACGACGCGCGGTCCATAGTAGCCGTAGGGCGGGCCATAGTAGCGCGGGCCATAATAGGCATCGGCCGCGAGCCCCGCCGCAAGCGCACCGGCAACAAGACCGAAGCCGATACCCGGGCCTCCCCAATGGCCGTGCCAGCCGCCGCGCCAAGCATGGGCTTCCGCCGGCGAAGCCGCCGCCACGAACAGGGCCGAGATCATCGTCAGGACTAAAGCAAGTTTCTTCATGTGCGACTCCCAGAACTTGGAAACCGACCGCAAAACGCCAGACCGGAATTGAAGTTTCCGGGCGTTCCGGAAAATTTTGCAGCGAGCCGACGGACGCGAATGCGGCCGCCGGCAGGACGCGGGCGAGAGAGACGACTCCCGCCCGCTTCATGCTTTACTTGCCGTTGATCGCGATCCGCTTCACCTTCTGTTGTGCCGCCGGTGACTTCGGCAGGGTGACGGTAAGAACGCCGTTGTTGAAGGAAGCCGCGACCTTGTCCTGGTCGACGTCATCGACCGGAATGCGCCGCTCGAAACGGCCATAGTAACGCTCGCTGAAGAGACGCTCCTTGTCTTCCGTTTCGCTCTTCTTCTCGCCGCTGATCGTCAGCACCCCGTTTGCAAGCTCGACGTTGACGTCCTTCTGTTCGAGACCGGGAAGCTCGGCGACAACCTTGACCTCCTTGTCGCTCTCGTCGAGTTCGACGTTCGGCCAGCCCATTGCGGTCGAGGAACCGAACGGGCCGAGATCAAAGCTGCGGAAAGCGTCGTCGAACAGCCGGTTCATCTCGCGGTGAAGCGCAAGCAGCGGATTGCCGGCTTCGCCGCGCTGAGCGGCCATGTTGCGTGAGCCGTTGTTCCACGGAATGAGATCACGTAGTGCCATTGTCGTTTCTCCTTATCTCCTGTCTTGGTTGTCGATTGGCGCAGCTCAGCGCGCGGCGAGGGCCACGCACGCGCTGCAAAACCCGGACGATCAACTCGTCAGGCATCTGCTTGTGCTCGATGTTTCGGTCGGGGCTGCCAAAAGAATTAGGAGACGGCGATTTGGTTTCAAGAGCCGGCTGCCAAGCGCCCCCCGATGGCAGCCCGAACCTTTTCGAACGCGCGCATTTCGATCTGCCGCACCCGCTCGCGTGAAACGCCATACCGTGCCGCGAGCTGCTCAAGTCTCAGCGGCGGCTCGGAGAGCCAGCGCGCCTCGAGAATGTCGCGCTCGCGCGGCTTGAGGACGTTCAGCGCGCCGGCGAGGGCTTCACGCCTCCGTCTGGTTTCTTCCTGCTCGGCGTATTCGGCTTCAGGACTGGACGCGGGATCGACGAGCCGGTCCTGGACTTCGCCGCCGTCGGCGTCGCGCACCAAAACGTTGAGCGACAGGTCGCCGCCGAGGCGCCGGTTCATCTCGATCACGTCGTTCTCCTGCACGCCGAGCCGCCGCGCGATCTGGCTGGCGTGCTCGGGGCGGAGATCACCATCCTCCAGGGCGGAGATTTCCGCCTTGGTCCTGCGAAGCTTGAAGAACAGCTTCTTCTGCGCCCCGCTGTTGGCGATCTTGACCAGCGACCAGGACCGCAGGATGTATTCCTGGATCGACGCCTTGATCCACCACATCGCGTAGGTCGCAAGCCGAAAGCCGCGCTCCGGCTCGAAGCGCTTGACGGCGTGCATCAGGCCGACGTTTCCTTCGGAAATGATGTCCGCAACCGGCAGGCCGTAGCCGCGATATCCCATCGCAATCCTGGCAACGAGCCGCAGATGGCTAGTGACGAGATGATAGGCTGCCTCGCGGTCGCCGTGCTCGCGCCATCGCTTGGCATAGGCGATTTCCTGGTCGGGCCGCAGCATCGGAAACTTGCGAATTTCCGCCAGGTAATGTGTCAATCCGCCCTCAGGCGACAGCATCGGAACAGTTGCAGTGCTTCCCATTGCCCACCTCTTCGAGTTTGTCTGCTTACGCTCCAAAATCGACATGACAAAAAATGGTTTCGGCCGACGATGTTACGACCGGTGGGGCCGGCGCGTGAGTTTGCGGCGGCTCCGGTCGCGTCACGAGATAGAGCTCGCCCGCCACCAATAGGAGGGCAGCGACGGCCAGGGCCAACATGCCGAGCACCAGATCGCTGTCATCATCCATGCGCGTTCGAAACGTGTGTCGATGTCGAAGATCGGCAGCCATTGCCATTGGCTATCCGCGACATCGAACGTCGACACCGGAATTTTGTTCCGGACTTTCGGCGTCCCGCCGAGACGCGGTCTCACCCTCCCAGCGAATTCCTCGTCGCGCGAAGAATATCGTCCGACAGCTTGGGATCGTCCACGGCGCGGGCGAGCACGAGGGCGCCGACCATGGATGCGGCTGCGGCGAGCGCCTTGTCCTCGCGCTGGCGTGGCTTCAGCGTGGAAGCCATCCGGCTGCTCAGCAGGGCGATCGTGCCGCGCACGCCGGCGGTGAAGCGCTGCCTCAGGCCGCCGCCTTGACGTGACACCTCACAGGCGAGCGCAGCAAAGGGGCAGCCGGCGGCGGGATCGTCGCGATGCCCCGGCGAGAGATATTCCGAAAGATAGTCCTCGAGCGCGAAGGCCTCGGGCAATTCCTGGCCTTTGGCCTTGATCGCATGGGCCACGGCTTCCTCGACCAGCCGCTCCTTGGAGCCGAACTGGCTGTACAGGCTGCCGTGCGTCATCCCGGCCGCCTCGGCGAGCGCGTCGACACCGACGCCGGCGATGCCGCGCTCCCGCAGCAGGCGCGAGGCGGTCTCGAGAATATGCTCGCGATTTTTGGCAGCCTGTTCCTTTGAGACGCGCATGGGACCGATCCTCGGATACGGGGCTTGACTTTTATAATTACGATCGTCATGTATATCAATAGTTACGATCGTAATCAAACGATTTCAGGCCCGGTAGTGGCGTCGGAGAGGCATTATGAACAGGATTACACCGAAGATCGCGCTGGTGACCGGCGCCTCCTCAGGCATCGGCCAGGCCACGGCGGAGCGGCTCGCGAACGCCGGCTATAAGGTGTTCGGCACCAGCAGGCGGGGCGCACAGTCTGGCAAGCAGGCCTTCGAGATGCTGGCCCTCGACGTCACCAGCGATGCGTCGGTGGAAGCCGCCGTCGGCGAGTTGATCCGGCGCGAGGGCCGCATCGACCTGCTGGTGAACAACGCCGGCTTCGGCGTTGCCCCCGCCGGCGCGGAAGAGAGCTCGATGGAGCAGGCGCGCGCGATTTTCGAGACGAACTTCTTCGGCCTGATCCGGATGACGCGCGCCGTCGTGCCGCACATGCGCCGCCAGGGTAATGGCCGCATCATCAATATCGGCTCGGTGCTCGGCTTTCTGCCGATGCCTTATGGCGCGCTCTACGCCGCGACCAAGCACGCGGTGGCAGGCTATTCGGAATCGCTCGACCATGAACTGCGCACGCGGGGCATCCGGGTCTCCGTGGTCGAGCCCGCCTACACCAAGACGCCGTTCGACGCGAACTTCATGGAGCCCGACGCCACGCTCGAGGAATATCGCGAGGCGCGCGCCGGCGTGACCAAGCGGGTGAACGAGGTGATGGCGACGGCCGAACAGCCCGGCGTCGTGGCCGAGACCGTGCTGAAGGCGGCAAGCGCGGCGCGCCCGCAACTCAAATACGCGGCCGGCAGCCTTGCGAAGCGCCTGCGGTTTCTGCGGCGGTTTGCGCCTGCAGCCCTGGTGGATGCCGGGCTTCGAAAAGATTTGCGGCTCGATGCGACTGCGGCGCCGCAGCCCGCCCGCACCGCGCGGGCTTTCTGAGGGCCGCAAGCTTGCCGTTGCGAAGAACCTCCGGACCGAGAGAAAAAATGAAAGCCCTCATCTTCAAGCGCTACGGCAAGCCGGACCAGATCGCGTTCGTCGAGATCCCGCGGCCTACGCCCAAACCGAACGAAATCCTGGTCCAGGTTCACGCTGCGGGCTTGAACCCGATCGACAACATGATTCCGAAAGGGACGTTCAAGCCGATCCTCAAGTTTCAGCTGCCGGCCACGCTGGGCAGCGATCTTGCGGGCGTCGTCGTCGAGGTCGGAAGCCGCGTGACCCGCTTCAAGCCCGGCGATGCCGTCTTTGCCAGCATCTTCGATCTCGGCACCGGCGCTCTCGCCGAATTCGCGATCGTGCCGGAGGATGCCGCCGCGCTCAAACCTGCGAATCTGGACTTCGTGCAGGCGGCCTCGATCCCGATGGTCGGCCTGACATCGTGGCAGGCGCTTAGGGAGCGCGTTCTTCTGAAGCCCGGCCAGAAGGTGTTCATTCCCGCGGGCGCCGGCGGGATCGGCACGTTTGCGATCCAGCTCGCGAAATATCTCGGAGCGAAAGTGGGGACGACGACCAGCACTGGAAATATCGATCTGGTGCGCAGCCTCGGGGCTGACGAGGTGGTCGACTACAAGACGCAGCAATTCGAAGCGGTGCTGCGGGACTACGACGCGGTGCTGGGTACACTCAGGGGCGACGCAGTCGAGACATCGCTTCGGATCCTGAAGCGGGGGAGCAGGATTGCTTCGCTGGTCGGGCCGCCGGACGCCGCGTTCGCGCGCGCCCGCGGGATGAACTTCGTCATGGTGCTGCTGTTCGGATTGCTGAGCCGCAAGATCATCCGCCAAGCCGGCAAAATCGGCGCGGACTATTCGTTCGTGTTCGTGCACCCGGACGGCCTCCAACTCGCCGAAATCGGCGAGCTGCTCAAGTCCGAGCGCATCCGGCCGGTGATCGACAAGGTCTTTCCGTTCGAGCAGGCGAAAGAGGCACTGGCCTATCTCGAAGAGGGACGGGCCAAGGGGAAAATCGTCGTCCAGATGAGATGAGGGCGTGGATGCGGCCCGCCCAATCGCCTCAGCCCTCCACCCGCCACAGCCGCCATCGCTCCGGCACGCCCTTGAGCTGGTGCATGCCGTGATCCCTGAAACGGATCCCGGACTGCGGCGCCAGTAGCTCCTTGACCGCGCTGGAGACCAAGACTTCACCGGCGCGCGCCTTTGCGGCGACGCGGGTGCCGATGTGGAAGGCGAGGCCGACCGCCTCGGTGCCGCTCACGGTGTATTCGCCGGCATGCAGGCCGACCCTGATCTCGAGGCCGAGCGTACGCACGGCCTTCTGAATCGCGGTCGCGCAATTGATTCCGGCAGCCGGCGTCTTGAACGTCGCCAGCACGCCGTCGCCCGTCGTCGTGACTTCCTTGCCGCGCGAGCTCTTCAGCTCCTTGCGGACCGCCGCGTAATAATGGCCCATGATCTTGGTCCAGCGGACATCGCCGAGCTTTGCGGCTTTTGCGGTGGAGCCGACGATATCGACGATCAGGATCGTGGCGAGGGCCCGCTTGAGCTCGATGCTGCCTGCGGCCGGTCGGCGCCGGAGCACGATCGCGCCGGCCAGCGGTTCATAGCGATGGTTGCGGCGCCGCGCGATCGCGGCCTTGGCGTAATCCTGGGCCCGCTGCGCGCTGCCGCAGCGAATTGTCTTCTGCTGCGGCAGACGCGTCCAGTAGACCTTTCGTCCGTCACCGGCGCCCTGGACTTCCACGGCGCCCCATTTCAGGAGGATCGCGGTGCCAACGCGCCGGACACACCACGCCTTCGACGTGTAGCCCCATACATTCGACTGATGGATTCCGATGCGGAGGAATTTTGGCATGAACGTGCGGCCGATCGATGACACGCTTGGACGAAACGCTTGGGCGGCGTCGCAGCGAGCGTAGTCACACAATCCCGGGTTGGCAACAGGACTCGAAGCTCGCCCGCTGCTGGGCCGGGGGCCGCCGTCATCTTCAAAACGCAAAAAGCTCGATCGGATCGCTGAAGCCGCGCACCTCATATTTGCCGACATGCTCCAGCTCGAACTCTCGCTCGACCAGCTCGGCGAAATCGCGTGACAGCAGCACTTTCTTTCCCAATTGCTTGGTCAAAGCTTCGAGTCGCGAGGCCATGTTGACGGCGGGACCGATCACGGTGAAGTCGAGCCGGGTGGACGATCCGATATTGCCGTACATGACGTCGCCGACATGGACGCCGATGCCGTAGTTCAGCGGCGCTCGGCCGGTGCCGTCGTTGCGCGCGTTCAACGCGATCATCGCCTGACGGGCTTCGGTCACGGCATGCAGCAGGTTTGCGCAGGCCTTGGGCTCGCTCAGCGGAAAGATGGCGAGCAGGCCGTCACCGATGAATTTCAGGATCTCGCCGCCATGCCGCGCGATCGGCTCCGACATCGCGTCGAAATAATCGTTGAGCAGATCGATGACGTCGTCGCGCGGCCAGTTGTCGGAAATCTTGGTGAAGTCGCGCAGATCGCAAATCATGATCGCGGCGCGCACCGTCGTGCCGGTGCCGCGCCGCGTGGCGCCGGCCAGGATGAGCTCGCCGGCATGTGAGCCGACATAGGTCTCGAGCAGCGTTCGCGCCAGCCGGTTCTTGATGCGAATCTCGCTGACCAGCGCCAGCACCGGCAATAGGTTCTTGAGGGCGGCGACGTGCGCGTCGTCGAAGCCGCCGGGCCGGTTGGTCGCGAAGGTGACGAGATGGCGCTTGCCGAGCGTATGATAGAGCGGCCAGGCCACATAGTCGGTGAGGCCCTGCGCGCGCATCTCGCGGTAGAGCGCGTGCTTGCGGCCGAGCGCTGGGTCCTGCTCGAGATTTTCGCGCAACTCGGTCGCGCCGTCGAACATTTCGTTGGCGGGACTGCCGATGAACTCGGACCGCTCGCGGACGTCATGGTCGACCCGTGCAATCTCCGCCTCGCGCATGCCGTCGGACCACATGAAGCGGGCGCCCAGCCATTGCGGATGGTGGATCAGCACGTGAAGCGTCGACCGCGCCAGCGGAATGCCGGCCTGCTGAAGCCGGATGCACATCTCGGCAAAGATATTGTCGATGAAGCGCTGGTCGCGCGTGCCGTTGATCAGCCAATCGACGACGCCGTCGGACAGCGTGGCGGATTTCTTCTCTGGCGCGGTCATATCTGCCCGTTCATATCCTGGCCGTCCACATCGTGTTTTGGGCGGCGGTCTGCATCAAGGCAGATATCGTGCTCCGGCGCGACGGCGTCAACCTAGCCAGTTGCATGGATTGTACGCATCGCTCTGATCGGCGGGAACGCCGTTCAGCCGACGACCTGGATAGACCCCAGCACGGCCAGCCCCGAGACGAGCGCAAGCGCCGATGCTCCGGTCAGTTCGACCTTCAAGGTGTTTTCGTGCGAAATCGCAAAATCCGTGCCGTCGAGACGGATGTCGCAGTCGCCATGCGCCGCGTAGATGAGATGCGTGCCGGCGGGCAATCGCCGGTCACCGGGCGCCCTGAGCGCTTCGAGCTCAAGCGCGACCGCACCGCTCCGGCCCATCAAATTCACGACTTCGACTGGCCCTTCCTGGAGCTCGGTGACGATCTCGAGCTCGCCGGTGAAACGCACCGTGGTGAACGGCTCGCGCTCGTCGAATTCCTGCGTGGGCGACTTCAGCACCAACCCGCGGCCGCCGACCACCATCTGTAAACGGTCGATGCCGGGCATATGGGAGAATGGCCCGGCCGCCACGATCGGCGTGGAAGCAAAGCGCCACAGCAAGCTGTCCCAATCCCTCACGCTGGAATCGGCGCGATGGGCATCCGCGATATCGGTGAAGATGCCGCCGCCGTTCTTCCAGGGCGAGCGGGCGTAGTCTTCGGACTTCAGCAGTGTGGTTTTCATGTCTTGAGGTGGTCCGGGAGCGTAGGAGGGCGGGTGTCAGCTGCGTATCATGCAGATAGGTTTGTAGCCAGCTCGCTTCCCGCAGCACGCCAATCTTTCGCGACTACTTCGTCGTCAGTGCCGCGACCGGGCGCCACGCAACATCAGGCGCGCTCTCAACCAACTGCCGGCAGCGATCGCGCATCAATTCAGCCGGACGATCCGAGCCGCGCATGTTCAGCACGGCTTCAAAATCAGCGAGTGCAGCCGCAAACCGGCGCGCGCGATAGTTGGCGAGGCCCTGTTCATAGCGGACGATCCAATCGAGCGTCTCGCCGCCGTCCTCTCCGACGAGTCTGACCAATTCGTAGACCGCAAAACCCTCCTCGCGTCCATACACGGCGATGCTGTCGATCTCGCGCGTGACGATGGCGCCGCGTGCGAGACGTTCGGTCGCTTCGCCAACGAGGATTTGCGTGCCGTAGGATTTGTTGGCGCCCTCGAGGCGGCTTGCGACGTTCACGGCATCCCCGATCACGGTGTAGTTCAAGCGCAGTTCCGAGCCGATATTGCCGACCAGCATGCGGCCGGAGTTGATCCCGATCCGGATCTGGAGCGGCTGGCCGAGATCGTCGGCAAGGCCCGACGCCGAGATTGCCCTGCAACAGCCGAGCGCCGCGCGGCAGCAGCGCAGCGCGTGGTCGGCCTGCGGCTGCGGCGCGCCCCAGAACGCCATGACGGCGTCGCCGATGAACTTGTCGATGGTGCCGCCATTCGCGACAACGGCCTCGGAGGCGAGGTCGAGATAGCGCGACAGCAACGGCACCACGCGATCGCCGAGCCGCTCGGACAGCCCGGTGAAGCCGGCGATGTCGACGAACATCACGCTGAGCTCCTGCATGCTGCCACCGGGTCTTGCCTCGACGCCCTGGCGCAACAGCGAGCGGACCAGATCGGCCGGGATGAACTTGCGAAACGCCGACAGGCCGGCCGCCATCTCGGCGATCGCGCCCGACAGGCTCGCGATCTCCTTCAGCCGCGACGGATGGCGGCGGACCTGCTCCAGCGCGAAGGCTTCGACATGACGGAGCTCGCCGACGACACGCGACAGCGGCGCGGCGATGACGGAACGCGCCAGCATCGCCGAGGCCAGCGCTGCGAGCACGGCGCCGATGGCAAGGCCGAGGATCAGGCGGCGCAATGTCGTCTCGACCGGACCGAGAAACTCGGCCTCGGGGATCACGGTCGCCAGCGACCAGCCGGGAAACGGCAGCGGCGTGAGCGCCACTTCGTAAGCCGCGCCACCCGATGTCAGCCGGCTTCGCCAGGCTTCCTTACGGCCATCTTCGCCCGCCTTCACGAGTGCCATCCGCGCCAGCGGTAGCAGCGTCGTATCGCCCTTCGCAACGTGCAGCTCGTCGGCATCCTTGTCGGGCGCCGCGATCAGCTCACCACTGCCGTCGATGATGAAAGCCGTTCCGGTGCGCCCGACCTCGAGCTGCGACAGGAAGCGTGCGAGCCTGGTGTATTCGATGATGACCGCGAGCACGCCTTGCCGCTCCTGGTACACGTCGATAGGTCCGGCAAAGGCAATCGACGGCCGCTCGCCGGTCGGATGGTCCATGACCTTGAACCACTCCGGCTCCCCGGCCGCCAGCCCGGTCTTGAACCAGGCGCGATCGGCGACCCGAAAATCCGTGGGCTCGAAACGGCGATTGGCGAATTCGATGTCGCCGGGCACCACCTCGTATTCGTCGATGCGGCGCTGGCCGGCATGATCGGTCAGCGAGATCTCCATCATTTCGAGGCGGCGGTCGCCGAGCTTGTGCGCGGCGAAGAAGGAGCCGTCGGGCCAGCCGAAGGCGACCCAGGAGATCGTCGCCTGCGATTGCAGTTGCGACAGGAACACGAATTCGCGCTTGTCGGCCTCGCGGGTGTCGAGCACGTTCTGCAGGAACAGGGTGCGGATCGCGGTGTGGGCGGCACGCGCCTCGTCGACGATCGCGGCCACCTCCTTGCGGACGGCGGCCACGATCTGCTCGTTGATGGTCGATGCGAGCTGCCGGCTCGCCGTCTCCGCCGTGCGCCACCACAGGAGGCTGGAGAGAGCCGCGGTCAAAAGGATCGCGGTCAGGACCAGCGCCGAGACGGCGAGCCGAATGCTGACCGTCAGCTTCGCGATCTCGCGCAAGTGCCGTCCGGGATCAACATTCATCGCTGTTTCCGTTCTCCGGCAAAGCGGCGACTGGCCACCTCCTGTTACCGCTCTACGCAGCGCGTATGCATTCGTTACCTGTGGCATCCATCGCGCCCCGCCGCCAATGCTCTCCGGCTAAGGTCTCGATAGAGACTAGGCATTGGATTGACCGGCCAGTCACCCGCTAATCCGATCCAAGCGCACAGCCCGTGCGCCCATCTAACCGCCTCACGAACTCGTGACCTACTTGATTGGTAACGCGAGCCGGGTGCGAGGCGAACCGAACAAGGCGCTCTTCGCCTGCCAGGCGATGCCATCTCGAACAGGAGAAACTTCAATGTCTGCCAAACTTGCCGTGACCACGCTCGTTCTCGCCGGCGCCATGTCGACCGCACTGGCGACTCTGGCCACTGCTGCTCCGCTGACCAAGGCCGAGGGCGACGCGGCCGTCGCCGCCAAGAAGGAAAAATGCTTCGGCGTCGCCCTCAAGGGCCAGAACGATTGCGCGGCCGGACCAGGCACGACCTGCCAGGGCACCTCGACCGCCGACTTCCAGGGCAATGCCTGGAAATTCGTCCAGGGCGGCACCTGCACCAGCATCGAGCTGCCGGGCGGCAAGAAGGGCTCGCTCAAGCCGGTCTGACGCGCTGCGTCGCGACCACCACAACAGGGAAGAGCGGAGAGAAACCATGACGACGGCAATCGCGCCTGACATGTCTGCGGTGCCCCTCCGCTATTCCGCGTCCCTCGGCGGCGTCGCCGGGACGAGCTTCAAGCCCGAACACCTTCAGGCGATCCTGAGCACGAAACCGCAGCGCGGCTTCTTCGAGGTCCACGCCGAGAACTATATGGGCGCAGGCGGACCGCCGCATCGCGCACTGGAAGCGATCCGCCGCGACCATCCCGTCTCGCTGCATGGCGTGTGCATGTCGATCGGCGGACCGCAGCCGCTCGACAAGGCGCATCTGGCCCGCTTTCGCGGACTGGTGGCGCGTTACCAGCCCGCGCTGGTATCCGAGCATCTCGCCTGGTCGACGCATGAGACCAGCTTCTTCAACGACCTGTTGCCACTGCCCTATACCGCGGCGACGCTCCGAAACGTCTGCGATCACATCGATCAGGTGCAGGACGCGATCCGTCGTCCGCTACTGCTGGAAAACCCGTCGACCTATGTCGCTTTTCGCGAATCGTCCATGAGCGAGACCGATTTCATCCGCACTGTTGCCGAACGCACCGGCTGCGGACTGCTGCTCGATATCAACAATGTCTTCGTATCAGCAACCAATCACGGGTTCTCGGCGCTCGACTACCTCGCGGACTTTCCGCTGTCCCGCGTCGGAGAGATTCATCTCGCCGGCCATGCCGAGCAGGCCGACGACGGAGGCGACCTGCTGCTGATCGACAGCCATGACGGCCCGGTCGCGGACGCCGTGTGGAAGCTGTACGAGATCGTCATCCAGCGCCGCGCTCCGGTGCCGACGCTGATCGAGTGGGACAGCAAGATCCCGGATTGGCCGGTCCTGCAAGCGGAAGCCGCCGCTGCGCAGGCGATCCTCGATCGTTACCGCCCGGTCGGGCTGACGGGAGATCGTCATGCCGCCTGAGCCTGACCTTTGCTTTGCCGCAGCCTTTGCACCGGCGCTGCTCGACCCGGTGCGCCCTGCGCCTGAGATCGTGGCCGGTCCGAACGGCAAGGCCCCCGGCAAGCGCTACGATGTCTACCGCAACAATGTCACGGTCAGCCTGATCGACGCGCTCGCCGCGATCTATCCGGCGGTGCAGCGCATCACCGGCACCGACTTCTTCCGTGCCATGGCGCGCTTCCATGTTCGCCAGACGCCGCCGATCTCACCGCTGCTGTTCGACTACGGCCGCGACTTCCCCGTCTTCATCGCGCAATATGAACATGCGCAGATGATGCCATGGCTCGCAGATGTCGCACGCATCGAGCGGGCCTGGCTCGATGCCTATCACGCCGCCGACGCAGCACCGCTGTCGCCGGCGCAGCTTGCCGCGGTTGCGCCGGAGCGGCTGGGCGATCTCGTTCTCATACCGCACCCGGCAGCGGGAATCGTGCGATCGCAATTCGCGGCGGTGACGATATTCGCGGCCAACCGCGATACGTCGCCGGTCGGGCGCATCGACGCTGCGACACCGGAGGACGCGTTGGTCACGCGCGCCGAATTCGACATCGAGGTCCGGCACCTGCCGCCCGGCGGTGCGGCATTCGCGAGCAGCCTGATGTCGGGTCGGCCGCTCGGCGAGGCCGCTGCACGCGCACTGGACGCCGCGGCCGACTTCGACCTCGCTTCGAACATCACCGGCCTGATCGAGGCGGGCGCCTTCACCTCAATCGCTTTCGGAGACGTCTGATGATCACCGACCAACGCATGCAGGCCGGTGGCGGCCTGCCCGCACTCGGGCTCCTCGTCGACAAGGCCAATCATCTCGTGCAGGCCATCGCCTCGCCGTCGATCGTTCAGCTCGTGCTCCGCGTCGCGCTGGCGGTGCCGTTCTGGCGTTCCGGCATGCTCAAATGGGCAGGCTTCCTCAGGCTCAACGACACTGCCGTGACCTTGTTCAGCGACGAGTTCATGCTGCATCTGCCGGGCGGGCCCTATCACTATCCGGCGCCGACCGTCATGGCCTTTCTCTCCGGATGTGGGGAAATCATGTTCCCGATCCTGCTCCTGCTCGGCCTCGGCACGCGGTTTGCGGCGCTCGGGCTGCTGTTCATGACTGTCATTGTCGAGCTGACTGTGCCTGACGGCTGGCCGATCCACACCACCTGGGCGGCGATGGCGCTCGGCATCATGGCTTACGGGCCGGGCCGGGTCTCGCTCGACCACCTGATCTGCCGAGCGCGCACGCCCGAGCCATAGGCGCGAGGCGCCCTCTCACATCCCGCTCAGCCCGCTATCGACCGCGAGCGCCTGCGCGGTGACGTAGACGCTCTCGTCCGAGAGGAAGAACAGCACGGCATAGGCGATCTCCCAGGCGGTAGCCTGGCGGCCGAACGGGATTTGGCCCTTGCCGCGCGAGGGGCGGCCGGCGCCGGCTTCGCGGCCGTTCGGCGTGTCGACGAGGCCGGGATAGACCAAGTTGGCGCGAATGCCGCGGCGCGATCCGAGATGGGCGATGTTGCGCATCAGGCCGCCGAGCGCGGCTTTCGAGGAATCATACACCGCCATCTGCGAGCCGGCCTTCAGCGCGGCGATCGAGGAGATGAAGACGATCGATCCGCCGTCGTCGAATTTCGGCAGGCCCGCGCGGCAGCACAGCATGGGCCCGCGAACGTTGACGTCGTAGATCGCATTCCACTCCTCGGGGCTGACGGCATCGAGCCCGACCTTGCCGAAGGTGCCGATGTTGAGCACCATGCCGTCGAGCCCGCCCATGGCGCGATGCGCCTCCTCGATCATGCGCACGATTTCGGCCTCCGAGGTGACGTCGGCGGCAATCGCAAAGGCTTCGCCGCCTTCGTCGGTGATGCGCTTGACGGTGTGCTCGGCCGAGGTGCGGTTGCGATCGGCGACCGCGACCTTGGCGCCCTCGCGAGCGCAAAGAATGCTCATGGCGCGGCCGTTGCCGATCGGATCGGTGGCGGCGTCGAACACGCGCTGGCCACCGCCGACGATCAGGATGCGGCGCCCCTTAAGGCGCCCCCTGCCCAGCGCTTCGCCCAGCGATTCCGCACTCGGCGGGCGGACGTAGCGGTCCCGCTTGCTATCGGTATCCGTCATCTCAGGCGCCCGGCTTCTTGCCGCCGTCATAGACCGCCATGCCGGCCGCGGGATCGAGATCCGTTTCGGTCGCCTCGGTGACGCGCGCCATCATCATGTAGAAGCCGAGCGCGACGATGGATTCGACGATCTCCTGGTCGCTGAAATGCTCGCGCATGGCGGCGAAGATCGCCTCGGGAACGCGGACGTTCTCGACCACTTCGCGGCCGAATTTCAGCAGCGCGCGCTCGGCCTCGCTCGAGCCGGCGGCATCGTAGTCGGCGCGCTCGACCGCGTCGATCTGTGCTTGCGTGCAGCCGACGCCAAGCGCGATCGGCACGTGCTGGCGCCATTCATAGGCGCCGCCTTCGAGCTGGGCTGCCTGGAGGATCAGGAGCTCGCGATTGACCGCACTGAGCTTCTGTTTGTGCAGGATCGAATTGCCCAGCCGCATCGCCGGGATCATGTTGGCTTCGGCGTGCGCCATCATGCGGAAAATATTCAGCTTGACCGGCATGCGGTCGAACGAGGCGCGGATGTCGCCGCTGGTCGTCTCCGGATCAATCAGGGGCAGCCTTGCCACGATTCTCTCCCTTGGCTTTTCGTTTCTTGTTGTCGTTTGTCCCGCCATCCGCCGCGATCAGCGACAGGAAGAAGGCGAGATAGCGGTCGATCGCCTCGATCACCTTCGCCCGCGACGACGGTGCCGCGCCCATCACGTAATGCTCGAGACGGATGTAGATCAGCCCGGCCGCAAACAGCCGCGCGGTCTCACGCGGATCCGGAGTCGAGACCAGACCGGCGAGCGCAAAGCCGCGGAAATAATCCGTCATCATGCTCTGCTCGCGCGCATAGAAATGATCGGCGAATTTGGCGCGGATGCCGGGCACGCGATTGCGCTCGGCGGTGATGACTTTCTGGAACTGGTGCTCGCGCGGATCCGACCATTGCTCGACCAGATCCAATGCAAACTGGCGGCAGAACGCGGCGGGCTGGCGCGCGAGCTGCTTGTAGCGCGGTTCTTCCAGCCGGCTCGCCGAGCTGGCCGGACCGTGCTCGCTGACGATCGCCTCGAGGATCGCGGCCTTGCCGGCGAAGTGATTGTAGAGGCTGCTCTCGCGAATGCCGACGCGACGCGCGAGCTCGCGCATCGAGGCGCCGCCATAGCCGCTCTGCGCGAACAGATCGAGCGCCTCGGCGAGGATGCGCGCGCGGGTCGTGGGCGCAGCCGCTTCCGCCGCGCTGGTGGTGTGAACAGCCATTTGGCTTGACTAACGAACGATCGTTCGCTAGTCAACCGCTTCAACTCCGCTCTCAAAAGAAGCGGAGAGCAATCTGGGGAGACTAGGTCATGGCGCGCTTCGTCCATTTTCGTCTGCTGCGCGCCACAACATTGTCATTGGTCGTAACGTCCTCGGCAATGCTGCCTGCGCGCGCCGAGGATCCGGCCGCCTATCCCACCCACAAGATCAGGATGCTGCTGCCCTATGCGGCCGGTGGCGGCGGCGACGTGATCGGGCGGCTGCTCGGCGACAGGATGGGCAAGACGCTCGGACAGAGCGTCTATATCGAGAACCACACCGGGGCCGCCGGCACGCTCGGCACCCAGATGGTCGCGGCGTCGGCGAATGACGGCTACACTATCACCGTCGGCGGCATGACCACGCATGTGCTGGCGCCGGCGATCTATCCGAAACTGCCCTACGATTCGATCAAGGATTTCACCACGATCGGGCGCATCGGCACGTCCTCGATCATGCTGGTGGCGACCAAGGATTTTGCGGCCGACGACATCAAGGGCCTGATCGCGTTGGCCAGGAAGGGCGAGCCGATCCGGTACGGAAGCTGGGGCGTCGGCTCGACCGGACAATTCTGCGCGGAAATCCTGATGCAGCAGACCGGAATCAAGATGGACCACGTGCCGTTCAACGGCATCGCCAAATTGGCCGGCGATTTGCTCGGCGGCCACATCTCGCTGGCGACACTCGACATGGCGACCGCGACTCCGCTGGTGAAGGACGGCTCGATCAAGGCGCTGGCCGCCTGCGGCGAACGCTCGCCGAGCCTGCCGGATGTCGCAAGCTACAAGGAACAGGGCGTGCCGTTCGACCGCAGCCTGTCCTGGGCGATGTATGCGCCTGCGGGCCTTGCCGAACCGATCGCAAGAAAGCTGTCGGCGGCATTGAAGGACGCGCTCGCCGATGCCGAGGTGAAGGAGAAGCTGCTGGGGCTCGGGATCACGCCGCAATTCGTGCCCGGCGACGAGCAGCGCGACATCAACGCCCGCGACATCGCGGCCTGGAAGCAGGTCGCGAAGGACGCGAGCATTGAAGTGAAGTGAATCGAGGTCAGGTGAACAAGCTGACAAGAGGAGCGCTGGCATGAGCCGCATCTTCGGCGCGGTGCGCCAGAACGGATATGTGGTGCGGGACATCCACGCCGCGATGAAGCACTGGATCGAGGTGATGGGCGTCGGTCCCTGGTACTACATGGACCGCGTCAAGACCGACTGGTTTCGCCATCGCGGCGAAAACTCCGCCGTCGAGATGAGCATCGCGCTGGCCAATTCCGGCGACCTCCAGATCGAGCTGATCCAGCAGCGCAACGACGCGCCCTCGCTGTACAGGGAATTCCTCGAGTCCGGCCACGAAGGCCTCCAGCACATGTCCTACTGGAGCCACGACTACCAGGCGCTCTATGACAGGGCGCTCGGGCTCGGCTACAGGATCGGCCACGAGGGCCAGATCGGCGGCGACAAGGGCCGCTTTGCCTATTTCGACACCCAGGCCCATCCTGGGACCGTGATCGAGATCTCCGACATCAGCGGCACCAAGGGGCCGTTCTTTGAGAAGGTCCGGCAGGCGGCTTTGAGCTGGGACGGCACGCGGCCGATCCGGGAGGTCGGCGGGAGCCGATGACGCCGGCGGCCGGCAAGGCGATGCAACAACCGGCCGGGTTCACCGCGCTGCTGGCGCGGGAGACGGCAATCCATGGTAACGTGAGCTTCGTGTCCGAACCTTCAGCGAGGCAAGCATGTCCAACACTGACAAGGTTTTCGCCGGCTCGATCCCGAAACTCTACGACGAATATCTGGTCCCGCTGATCTTCGCCGTCTACGCCGAGGACATCGCAAGACGTGTCGCGGCCCGGTCTCCCTCCGTGCTGCTCGAGATCGCGGCGGGCACCGGCGCCGTGACGCGCGCGGTCGCGGCGGCGCTGCCGCGCGGCGTCCGTTATGTCGCGACCGACCTCAACGAGCCGATGCTCGCCGTCGCGGCGCAGCGCCAGGCGGATGACGATCGCATCTCGTGGCGTCAGGCCGACGGATCGGCCCTGCCCTTCGACGACGCCGAATTCGACGTGGTGTGCTGCCAGTTCGGCGCCATGTTCTTTCCGGACCGCGTCAAGGCCTACGGGGAAGTGAAGCGCGTCCTCAACGGCAATGGCACGTTCGTGTTCAACGTCTGGGATCGCATCGAAGACAATGTGCTGACGCATGAAGCCACGGTCGCGCTCGAAAAGCTGTTTCCCGACGACCCGCCCCGTTTCATGGCCCGGACGCCGCACGGCTATCACGACAAGGCCGTCATCAGAACCGACCTCGAACGCGCAGGCTTCCGTGACATATCGATCGAAACGCGACCTGAAATAAGCCGCGCGCCATCGCCCGAGCACGTCGCGATCGCGCTCTGCCAGGGTACGCCGCTGCGCAGTGAGATCGAGGCAAGGGACGCCAGCAAGCTTCAGGCTGCGACCGACATCGTTGCCGAGGCGATCCGGACGCGCCATGGGTCCGGACCGATCGAGGGCAAGATCCAGGCTATCGTGATCGAGGCGCGGCGATAGTGGCGGGCTTCGATCTGCCCGCCTCCTACCAGAAGCCCCGCTGCATCGGCTGTGCCGGCTGATAATATTGATACTGGCCGCGCCGGCGCGGATTGACCGGCTGCGGATTCGGATCGCGCTGGAAGAAGAAGCCGAAACCGTTGCCGCCATTGTCCCAGCCGTCGTCGCTCGCCATGGCCATCGGAGGCGCGGTCGGCTTGCGCGTAATGAAACCGCCCTGGGGCTGGTTGCTCAGCACCGCGACGAACTCGGTGCGGTAGTTGGTCTCGCTGCTCAGCGGCTCGTCCGAGATGATGATCGAAGAGCGCGGCAACGCGGTCGGCGCAATGCGATCGAGCACCTCCTGCGGGATGGTGATGCGATCGAGCGCGTTCCTGGCGTTGTCGCCGTCGTCGATCGTGACCACGCTCCAGCGCAGACCCGTGTCGTTCTTCGCCATCGCCGTGAAGATATGCGTTCCGAGCGGCTGATCCGGATTGCGGATCGTGACGGGAACCTCGATGCTGGTGTCGAACACCTCGCCGCCGCCGTCCGGTGCCGGCTTGTGCGTGTTCCGCCGCACATAGAGCTTCTGCGTCGCGCGGCTGATGTAGACCGAGACCGGCTCGAGCGCGAGCTTTGCGTCGGTCGCAGCCTTCACGGCGTCGGCCTTCCTCGCCGCTGCCGCCTTGGCCGCCTCTTTCGTGGCAGCGACCGCATCGCGCTTCGGCTGTGCGGCGGCCTTGGCGGCATCGAGCTGCGTCGCCGCGTCGGCGGCCCTGGTGGCGGCCTTTTGCTTCAGCTCCTCGGCCTTGGCGCGGGCCTGATCGGTCTTGGCGGCCGCGAGCTGCTTGTCGGCGAAGGCGAGCTCGGCGTCAGCGCGGGTCTTCT
The DNA here is from genome assembly GCF_055811255.1 of Bradyrhizobium sp. MI1.11. Classification (NCBI taxonomy): domain Bacteria; kingdom Pseudomonadati; phylum Pseudomonadota; class Alphaproteobacteria; order Hyphomicrobiales; family Nitrobacteraceae; genus Bradyrhizobium; species Bradyrhizobium sp. MI1.11. The sequence goes on along the minus strand of NZ_JBVVPM010000030.1, from coordinate 60,544 downwards.
GCTGTTCCAGCTTGCGCAGCGAAGCCGGCAGCGATGCCGCCTCTTTCGCGGCCAAAGTCGCGTCCTTCTTGGCCTCGTCGGCCGCCCTTGTCGCCTCCTCGGCCTCGCCGGAGAGCCTGCCGATCCGGCCCGGCGCCGCCGCAATGGCGTCCCGCTTCGGCATGAACAATGCGGGATGAACGATGTCGATCGGCGCCGCGTCGTTCGGCGAGATGATCACCCGCATCCCGATGTTGGTCTTGTCGAACAGGCCCTCCGCGAAGCCGAACGGCATCCGCACGCAGCCATGCGAAGCGGCGTAGCCGGGCAGCGGCCCGCCATGCAGCGCGATCCCGTTCCAGGTGATGCGCTGCATGTTCGGCATCCAGGCGTCGTCATACATGGTCGAGTGGTGGTCCTTGTCCTTCTCGACGATGGCGAAGACGCCGGCCGGCGTCTCGCGTCCCGTGGTGCCGGTGGACACCGGCGCGCGGAAAATCCAGCCCTCGGCGTCGTAGAAGGTGACCTGCTGGCTTTTGATCGACACGATCGCCATGATCGGCTCGCCGGCCTCGCGCGGCGCCACCGCCTCGACCGGCTGACGCGCCTGCTTGGCCGCATTGGCCGGGGCCACAGCCGCAAAGGCGAGCATTGCCGCCAAGGTCGCAATTCCGGGAGGCCCCCAACGCCGCATCGCCACGGTAGATTGCGCCGTTGTCGTCAGGTTTCTCATGCCATCCTCGGTCGAAATGCCAGTCCGCCGGTCATTGATCAGATTGCGATCTTTGAATTAAGAAATTGCAGCCGCCTTACGTTCCGTCTGTGGCGACATTCGGCACGTTCCGGCGATAAATCTCATATACGACGGTTGACGCAGGCGGAAGGGCGGCGCGCGGCCGAAGCTGGCGGTCTATCGCTGCGACAGAATGACCGGGGGTCGGTGACACGGCTGCCAGCGCCCGGCGTCGGACGGCGAAGCCACCTTGAACGGGCGCAGAACGCCCATCGCCTTCCGATCGCGCGGATTCACGCCATTCGGCGGCCGCGCGGGGGCGGTGTAAGCGAAACCGCTGGGGCCAAGGCCGCCTTTTCAAACAAGCTTGGCTCCCTTGCCAAACAAGGCTGCCTCTCCAAAGGAGACGAGCCGCTGCCGCTCCTCGTCCCACAAGGTCAGCCGCACGGTCCGCAAACTCTGGAGCAGCGTAATCCGCCCGACACCAGCGAACTGCGGATTGTCGCGCAACACGTCCTGCAAGCGATAGTAGGGAATTCGACTGGACAAATGATGGATGTGGTGGACGCCGATATTTGCCGTGAACCATCGCAGGACGCCCGGCAATTGATAGTGAGAGCTGCCGTGCAGCGCAGCGTCGTGAAAATTCCAGGTCTCGTCGTGGGCCCAATGCGTGTGCTCGAACTGGTGCTGGACGTAGAACAGCCAGACACCGATCGACGCCGCCAGAACAATGATCGGCAGATGCACAAGCAGGAACGGCCCATAGCCGACCAGCTGGATCATCGTGACGACGAGAACCGCGAGGGCGATGTTCGTGCCCATCGTGCTCAGCCAGGGCTTCCAGCCGCGACGCATCATCCCGACCGGCAATCGGTGCTTCAAGATGAACAAATACGAGGGACCGACGCCAAACATCACCAGGGGATGTCGATACAAACGATATAGCGTCCGACGCCATCGCGACCGCCCGAGAAATTCGCGCGTGGTCAACGTGTCGATGTCGCCTAAGCCCCTTTGATCGAGATTGCCGGAGTTCGCATGATGGCCTGCATGGTTGCGCCGCCAGTAGCCGTATGGCGTCAGTGTCATCACGCCGAGGGCACGGCCGACCCAATCGTTCGCAAGGCGGCCGCGGAAGAAAGAGCCGTGTCCGCAATCGTGCTGGATCATGAAGAGGCGGACCAGCAAACCCGCCGCGGGCACCTCGAGCAGGAGGGCAAACCAATAGCCCTGGTCAAGAGCGGCCCAGATCAGAGCCCAGATGACGACGAACGGTATCGCCGTAATCGCCAGTTCGAGGATACCCCGCGCATTGTCGGGCTCGCGATAGCGGGCAAGCAACTGCGCCGATGCGCGGATTTCCGGTATTCCTTGGCTCATATCTGCTCTGCTCCCGACATGCGGCCCAAGAAGCACGGTTATGGCCATGGACGCAACAAAAACGCCCTCCGCCTGGAGCGCTTCCGGTCGGAACCGAGCCATCGCCAAGCCAAGCGGCGCTTTCAGAGCTTCAGACGGTGAGGCCGAGCCTCGTCAGATATTGCGGCTTAAACGCCCAGCGCCTTGCGGTTGAAGGTTCGCAGGAAACGCAGCGACATCGTCCGGACGTTTGCGACGTTCAGCAACCAGCCGGCGGCGGCATAAGCGAGCCCGCCGGCGAGGCTCACGACAATGAGCGGGACGAGGCCGATGCCGTTGACCTGGGATTGTGCCACGAGGATCGCAGCCGCCATCGCCGCGGCGGAGACGGCAAGGCCGGCGAGGCGGTGGAGGTCGAACGGGACCGGATGGGCGCGATGCATCAGGACGACGGCAACGAGGAAGCCGATCGCTTCGGTCGCAAGCGTCGCCAACGCCGCGCCGTAGAGACCATGGCCGGCCACCAGCACGAACATCAATGCCACGCTGACGACCAGCGTCAGGAACGACTGCGCCGCCAGCATGAACGGTCGCTCGGCGAGCTGGAAGCTGATCTGCACGTAGAATTGATTGGCGATGCCGAACAAGCGCGCGAGCACCAGGGTCGGCAGCAATGTCGAGACCCCGGCGCGGAAGTCGACGCCGACGAGCGTGCCGGCGACCTGGTCGGCCGCAAGCGCAAGCCAGACGGCGACGGGCGCGACCACGACGAGCAGAAGTTCGAGGCTCTCGGTCAGCCGCTCCCGCGTCGTCTCGATGTTTTTGTCCGACAATGACCGGAACACCAGTGGCACGGTCGCCGCGGCGACGCTGGAGGCGATCATGACCATGAACTGTCTCGGCAGATCGGCGGCGACGCCAAAGATGCCGGCGGCGTCCTTCCCGAGCAAATAAGCCACGATGAGCCGGTCGCAGGCCGAGTAGACCGCAACCGACAACCCCGCCAGCGTCAGCGGCAGGCCGTAGCGCGCGAGCTGCACGAACTGGCTGCGCTGAAAGCGCGCGATCCTGGTGCGGTCACCGACGAGGTTCAGGATGATCCCGGCGAGCGAACCCAGGCCGAATGCGGCGAGCAGTCCCAGTCCACCCCAGCCGAGCCAGATGCCGAGCAGGCCGAAACCGACGCTCGACACGCTGCGCACGATCGAGATCGCCGCGAATCTGTAAGGTCGCAGTTTGGCGCGCTCGAACTCCTGGCCGACATCGACGGCATTCGCCATGATCGCAACGAACATGCTGGCAAGCAGCAGCCCAACGCTGAGATCGCTGCGGAACAGGAAGACCAGCGGCGTGGTGGCGCAGAGGACGGCAACGGTGAGCGCGAAGGCGACCATTGCCGTGCCGCGAAAATCCACCTCGGCCGACATCGCCTGATAGCGCGACACGGACAGCTTGATCCAGGCGAAGAAGATCGCGCCCAGAATGCCGGCCAGGCTGATGCCGACGACATAGACGCCGTACTCCGCCGGCGTCAGCAGCCGGGTGTAGGCCGTGACGGCGAAGAAGCCCACCGCCGCAGGCAGGATGTAGGCGACGAGATAAATCGAGAAATGGCGGTTCAGCATGCGAGCACGGGACCGGCAACGTTATTGCGAGTGTGACGGCCGTTCATCAATTGGACCATGGCGGGGCGAACGAAATGCGCCGCAGCATCTCTCAAGAATGTCACATAAGTCTGGAGATCGGGCGGCGAATGCGGCTTTGAGGCCGCTTTCGCGGGTTAGCGTTAAATTTGCCCTTCCCTGGTGGGGGGCAGGACCACTGAAAGGAACCGTAATTCGGAGATGGCAAAGTTAACCCAAGGAGGGAAAACCCCGGCGTTGCAAGGCGTCGCTTGGTACGATGGCGCGTTGGCTCCGATAAGGAATGCCGTGACCAGGCTCGACAGACGCGAATTTCTCCTCGGCAGCGCCGCAGCGCTCACGGCGGCCGCATCGGCGTCCGCAGCGCCGGCGTCGAAACTCGCCCAGCGCCGTCAGGGATTTGGTGCCGCGGCCACGCTCTGGGATCTGCAAGCCGATCCCAGGCTCGGCGAAGCCATCAGCACCTATTGCACGCAGGTGGTTCCGGTGCTCGAGCTGAAATGGCCGATGCTGCGTCCCGACGCGCACACCTTTGCGTTCGAACGCGCCGACGCGATCCTGGATTTCGCCCGACAGAACGACCTGACGATGCGCGGCCACGCGCTCGCCTGGTATCACGACATTCCGGACTGGACCAAGCAGATCAAGGATGCCAAGGGCGTCGAGCGCGCCTATGTCGACCACATCGGCACCGTCGTCTCCTATTACAAGGACAAGCTGACGTCGTGGGACGTCGTCAACGAGCCGATCCCGGACAATCCGCGCAGCCCGAAAGACCGGCGCGAGTCGTTCTGGACGCAGCATTTGGGCAATCGCTGGATTCCGCTGGCGTTCCGCACTGCGGCCGCGGCCGACCCCTTCGTCAAGCTCGCGATCAACGAATACGACATCGAGTCGGCCAAGGACACGTTCATTGCGAAGCGCGCGGCCTACCGTCATCTCATCATGGACCTGCTCGACCAGGGCGTGCCGTTGCACGCCGTGGGACTGCAATCGCATCTGCATGCCGAGCTCGAGATCGACACCCATGGGCTCGCGGAATTCGTCACCGAGCTGCGCGCATGGGGCCTTGAGGTGTATGTCACCGAGCTCGACGTCGACGATCAGAAGCTGACGGGGACGCCGGCGGAGCGCGATGCCATCGTAGCCAAGCGCGTTAATGACCTCCTGACCGCGATCTCGACCAGCGGACCGGTGCACTCGATCCTGACCTGGGGCCTCTCGGACCGCTATAGCTGGATCAACGGCACATTTGCGCGGGCGGACAAGCAGCCGAACCGTCCTTTGCCGCTCGACGGCGAGTTCAAGCCGAAGCCGTTCATGAACGTGATCAGCAAGTTCACGAGAGACGCGTGAAGGCGCCGGGTCTCAGCGCGTCTTCGGAGCCTCGAACTGAACCTCGTCCCCCATGTCCTCCGGAGACAGGCTCGGACCGCGACGGTCGCGCGAGCTGAGACGGAACACGTCGCGGATGTCGTCGATCGAGGTCGACGAATAGGACTGGATGCACAGCGCCACCTGGTCGGGCGAAGCGGCGCGCATCATCGCTTCGATGGCCGGGCGGTCGAGGCGCGTGTCGTCCCAATGCGAGACCGCGATGCTGTCTTCGGTGACCCGATGGGCGGCCAGATGCGCGGGCGCGTTCGCGACGAAATGGCCGTACATGAGATATTCCGAGAACTTCTTCTTCCGGCACAGTGCCAGAACCCAGTTCAGTCCCGTCGCCGACTTGATCGCCTCAGTCATCGCACGCGCGGTGTCCTTGTCCCAGACCAGCGCGTTGCCGACATAGTCGTCCGCAGGGAAGGACCGGTCCTTGATGCCAAGGAGCTGATCGACGGTGCGGAGCCACAGGACATGCAAGGGGTGGGCGGCGTCGATCCCGTTGCGCGTGACGAACAGCGGCGTCTTCTCGGCGCCGGCATACTGGCCGACGTCGAATTCGCGGAAGAACAGATTGTCCGAATCCAGGATGCAGACGCGCTGCTCCGGCGCGTTGAGGACGCCGGCGATCTTGAGAATCTGCTGAATGTGCCAGCCATGAACAGGTGACGACAGCAGCGACAGCCAGACGCGCCGTTTGCTGATGAACTGCAGAGCCGGCGGCAGCGCCCACAGCCATTTCGGCAAATAGCGCGAGGCCGGAACGATGACGCGCTTGTCGGAAGCGAACCGCGCGAACAGCGGCAGATCCTCATCGTTAACGAGAACATAATGCCGCGTGTAGCCCGTCAACCAGGTGTCGATGCTTTCGCTGAGCAGCGAAAAGCGCTCGATATCCTTGGCGTAGCTGGCGGTCAGCAGGGCAACGGAATGCATGGCGCGCGCTCGTATGGCGATCAGGCCGCAGTCATAGCGGCGCCGAGGCGTGTTGAATACTTACATTCGCAATCAAGGTAAAATGAAACGAAGCATTAGCCATCCGACGGCAGCCCCTGCTCGATGCCGCGAAAACGCAGCGTCGCCAGTGCGGAGGCGCGCTGCCACCAGTCGGCGACGCGGTCGTCGAGCGCGGTCACGCCTCGACCCTGACCGGGGAAGATCCGGATCTGCTGCACCGCCTCGGCTTCGAACCCCTTGCCCTTGCGGGTGATCTTGAGCGCGGCGCCTTCGCGGTCCCGCTGGGTCAGGGGTACAAGAAGCCGGCCGCGCGGACGAAGCGACCGAAGCCACAGCGGATGCGGCTGCGAGAAGCCGGCATGAACGATGATCACGTCCGCGGGCTCGCGGATGTCCTCGCATCCGTCGCCATGGACGACCGCGACGTTGCGATAGGCGCCGAGATAGGTCGCGGCCCGCGCCGCAAGCCGCTCGTCGCATTCGATTGCCTGCACCCTGCCCTTCGGGCCGACGATCTTCGACAGCACGGCCGAGAAATAGCCGAGCCCGCAGCCGATCTGGACCACACGGTCTTTTTCGCCGACGTCGAGCAAATCGATGAAGTGCGCCCACAGGCTCGGCAGTCCGGTGTCGAGCTTGCGGCGCGCATCGATCGCGACCAGCACATTGTCCTGGAGATGAACGGGATCGGCATCCGGCGTCAACCGATAGTTGCGCGCCGCCTCGCTCTTGATGCGCCATGGTCCCTTCGCCAGAAACTTTTCGCGCGGAACAGTGCCGAGGGCTTCGAGCAGGCGCGTTGAAGAGATCCGCTCGCGCCTTGCGATCAGCTCCACGTAACGCGCACGCGCGGCGGCAAGATCGCTCATCTCAGGGATCGGCCTGTTCACGAACAAGCGCGCCCGCGCCGAGCTCGTCGATCAGTTGCATCGCCTGTTTCAGGTCCGGCGTGGAGAAGCCCTCGCTGAACTTGCCGAGGATCGGTACGAGCAGGAGACGAGCGTGCTCGCGCTTGCCGCCTTCGTGCGACAGGCGCGCGAGGCTGACGGCGGTGCGAAGCTCCCAGGACAGCGCGCCCTGTTTGCGCGCGATCTCCAGCGACAGGTTGAACAGGTCCTCGGCCTCCTGCACCGAGGCCGGATTCCCGTCCGACAGGGTGATCTCGCCTTGCAGGCGGTAGACTTCGGCGAGGTAGGAGTGGTCGCCGGTCCGTCTTGCGGTCGCGAGCGCACCGTCCAGCGCGCGCAAGGCGGCATCGCGCATCCCGACCTTGGCGTAGGCCTCCGCAAGCAGGCAGCGAAACCAGCAGCCGGCGAGCCAGGAATCCATCGCTTCGTATTCGTCGAGGCCGAACCGCATCTGGCTGAGGCCTTCGTCGGCCTCGCCGAGCTGCGCCAGCGCCCAGCCGCGCAGGATCGCCGCCTGCTGCTTCCAGTGCAGGAAGTTGTGCTCGGTGGCGATGATCATGGCACGGTTGGCGTGGTCGCGCGTGCCCTCGACATCGCGCAAATGCTGGCAGAGATAGGCGCCGAACACGAGCGCGAAGGCGAGCGTGAAGGGGTGGCGGATCTTCTCGGCGTTCGCGATCGCCTGCTCGCTGTGCTGGCGCGCCGCGTCGGGCCGGCCGAGGAACCACAGCAGATAGCCGAGATAGGACAGCGAGACGACGCCGGGATCGGTGCCGTGCCGCTCCATCAGATCGGAGTGCAGGTCGGGGCTGTAGAGGTCGATGCAGCGGTGCAGATGATGCTGGGACGCGGCAAAGCGCCCGCGATAGAGCATGGTCATCGCGATCGAGCGATGCGCCTCGATCAGATAGCCGGTCTGCTGCGCCGGCTGTGTCCCCTCGTTCAGCCGCTCGCGCTTGGCGAACTTCAACAGCTCGACGCTGAGATCGTGCGCGCGGGTCAGATCGGCGCGGATGAAATGACAGACCCAGAGCCCGCGCGTGGCGGCGAAGGCCTTTTCGTCGTCGTCGAGCTGCTGGCCGAGTTCGAGGGCGCGAACGTAGTTCTCCTCGACCTCCTGCACGGCATAGCCCTTGGCGGCGATCAGCGCGTTGCCGAGCGCGATGCGCAGCTCGAGCTCCATCTCGTCGGCGCCCTGCATGCGCGCATTGGCCTGCACGACGCTGAGGCCGCGGCCCAGATGCCCGATCGCCTCCAGATTGGCGCCACTCTTGGCCGCCTGCTTGCCGGCCTTGAGCCAGAAGCTGGCGGCGCTCTCGCTCTGGCCGGATTCGGTCATATGATGGGCGAGCAGTTCCGGTTCGCGCTCGGTCTTCTCGGGATACATCTCGGCGAGCACCTGGGCGATCCGGGAATGCAGCTTGCGCCGCTCGCTGTGCAGCAGGCTCGCATGTGCGGCGTTCTGGATCATCACGTGCTTGAAGGAGTAGAGCGCGTCGGGCGGATGGCCGCGGCGCATGATCAGCCCGGCCTCCTCCAGATGATTGAGCGCGGCCTCGATCTGTTCGGCGGGCGTGTTGGCGACCGCGTGCAGGGTCTCGTAGGAGAATTCGCGGCCGATAGTGGCGCCGATCTGCGCGATCCGCTTGAACGGCCCCATCCGGTCCAGCCGCGCCATCAGCGAGTCCGTCAGCGTCGCCGGGATCGCAAGCTGCCGCCACGGGCCCGACAGCACGTAGCGCCCGTGCCGTTCGGTCAGGAGGTTGGATTCGAGAACCGTCTTGGTCAGCTCCTCCAGGAACAGCGGCACGCCGTCGGTCTTGACGATGATCTCCTCGATGACTTCCTTGGGAAGCTCGCGTCCCGCCACGCGCTCGACCAGCGTCGCGCGCAACTGCCGGCTCAACCGGCTCAGCACCAGGGTCGTGATATGCGAATGGGCGTTCCAGCTCGGCTGGAATTCGGTGCGCGCGGCGATGATGACCAGGATTGCCCGGTTCTGTGCCCGGTCGACCAGGAGATCGATCACCTCACGGGACGTCGGGTCGATCCAGTGCAGATCCTCGAATGCGATCACCAGCGGCTGCTCGCGCGCAAGGCCGAGGAAATGATTGACCAGCGCCGCGACGGTCGCATCCTTTTGCTGCTGCGGCGACAGCTCCAGCGGCGGATAGCGGTCACCGGTCGGAATGGACAACAGCGCGGCAAGCAGCGGCGCAACCTGCTCGATGTCGCCATGAGCGGCAGCGATCGCGGTCTCCAGGCTCGCCAGCGACTGCACGGACGCATCCTCGCGATCGAGACCGAGAGAGTATTTGAGCTGCTCGGCGAACGGATAGAACGCCGTGGAGGTGTAATAGGGCGAGCACTGGAACGAGACCTGTCCATGGCGGTCACCGGCGATCCGTTCGAAGATTTCCTGGATGATGCGCGACTTGCCGATGCCGGGCTCGCCGAACTTGACCACGACCTGGCCCTCGCCCTCCTTGGCCTGCTGCCAGCGCCCCATCAGCAGCGCAATCTCCTCCTCGCGGTTGACGAGCGGGGTCAGCCGCGTGCCCATCGCGGCGGCGAAGCGGGTCTCCACCCGCGAGGCGCGCATCACGTGCCAAGCCTGGGCCTTCTCCGAGATGCCCTTCAGCGCGTGGACGCCGAGATCGCGGTAGTCGAACTTCCCCTTCAGCAGCGACTGGGTCGACGTGGAAATCACCACGCCGTTGGGCGGCGCCAGACTTTGCAGCCGCGCGGCGAGATTGACGGTTTCTCCGACCGCGGAGTCGCGCTCTTCGGTGCCCTGTCCGACGAGGTCCCCAACCACGACGAGACCGGTCGCGATGCCGATGCGGACGGCGGGTGAGTGGCTGAGCGCACCACGTGGCTCGATCGCGCGGGCGGTCGACAGCACCCGGACGATTTCCAGCCCCGCTCGCACGGCGCGCTCGGCGTCGTCCTCATGTGCGGTCGGATAGCCGAAATAGACCAAAATACCGTCCCCGACGAAGCGGGCGGCAAAACCTTCGTAATGCTTCACCACGCGGACACAGGTTTCGCGGAAGCTCGCGATCATGTCGCGCACGTCTTCCGGATCGAACTGCACCGAAAGCGAGGTGGAATCCACCATGTCGCAGAACATGGTGGTGAGCTGACGCCGCTCGGCGCCGACCTCCGTCCGGACTTGCGGGCGCGCCGTCGCGTCGGGCTTTTCAGCGGTTTCGGCCCGGAACAACGCGGTCATGGCTCGCTGGAGCCGCTTCCGATCGCCGAGCGGCAATCCAAGCTCGACGAGATCGGATTCGGTCAGGTCTCCCATGACGTCGAGATCGAGACGGTGCTGCGCGAAGAGATCGGTATAGTGGCTAAGACCGATACCCTCGAGCCAGCGCTTCAGCCCGCCTTCCGCTCCCGTGCCCGGCTCATTCTCCAGCATGGTGATTCCGCCCGACCAATCACTCCGTCGAAGGGCTTAGGGCCCCGCAACCACAGATTTTGGGGCCAAAACTTCACCTCAGACTGGACGCGTTCCCTAACTTCTTGGAAGAATAGCCCAATCGGATCAAAAGGGAACGGAATTGTCGGACGCCACACGCCCAGCGCCGCAGGAATTGGCCGGCACGACGGCCGAAACGGAGATATTCGCGGATATCGGCGGTCTTCTCGATTTCCATGCCCGCAAGACGCCGGCGGCCCCCGCCCTCCTCGCCCCCGGCCGGCCGATCCTCAACTACGGCGGGATTGGCGCGCGGACGCAGGATCTCGTCCGCACGCTGCGCGGGTTTGGCATCGCCCCTGCCGACCGCATTGCGGTTGCGCTGCCGCGCGGTGCCGACAGCGCACTGGCCCTGATCGCGGTCGCCTCGAGCTGCGCTTGCGTCCCCGTCAATCCCGATCTGACGGCGGACGAGCTGCAACGCTATTTCAGCGAATTGAAGCTGACGGCGCTCGTCACCCGGGCCGACACGAACTCGGCGGCCCGCGATGTCGCCAAGGTGCTCGATATTGCCATGATCGATTTCGTGCCGGGGGCGCAAGACGATCTCGGCGGCTGCACGTTCGTCGGGCCGGCTGTTGGACCGGCGAGCAGCAGCGGCGCCTCGCGCGGCGACGATGACGCGTTCATCCTGCTGACCTCGGGCACCGCGGCGCGGCCGAAGATGGTGCCGCTGACGCATCGCAATGTGTGCCTCTCCGCCTACAATGCCGGCCGCGTGCTGTCGCTTGCGTCCCACGATCGTCTGCTCAACGTCCTGCCACTGTTTCACGCCCATGGTTTGATCTCCGGCCTGCTAACGGCGCTGGCCGCGGGCTCCAGCGTGATCTGTACCGAGGATTTCGACGCAGCCTCCTTCTTCGGCTGGATGCGGCAGCTGCAACCGACCTGGTACACGGCCGTGCCGACCATCCATCGCGCGCTGCTGACGGCGGCGGAGGCCGACCCGGATCTTGCCCGATCGTCCTCGCTGCGCGTGATCCGCTCCGCCTCGGCGTCGCTTGCGCCTGCGATCCTCGACGGACTGGAGGCGACGTTCGGCGTTCCCGTGCTCGAAACCTACGGCATGACTGAGGCGGCCTCGCAGATCGCGGCCAACCCGTTCGAGCTGCGCAAGGTCGGATCGGTCGGCCGCGCCGCGGGCCCCGAGATCGCCATCATGGACGAGACCGGCCGCGCGCTCGCCAGCGGCGAGCACGGCGAGATCATGCTGCGCGGACCCAATATGAGCCACGGCTACTATAATGACGAGGCGGCGACGCAGGCCGCATTCCGCAACGGTTGGTTCCGGACCGGCGATCTCGGCTATCTCGACGCCGACGGCTATCTCTTCATCGTCGGCCGTATCAAGGACGTCATCAACCGCGGCGGGCAGAAGATCTCGCCCCTGGAGGTCGAAGATGTCCTGCTCAGCCATCCGGCGGTGCTGGAGGCCGGCGTGTTTGCCGTCCCGCACCCGAAGCTCGGCGAGAACGTCGCCGCAATCGTGGTGCTGCGGCCGAATTCCGAGGCGACCTCGGACCAGTTGCGCCAGTTCGCCCGGAAACGGCTTGCGGCCTACAAGGTGCCGAGCCTGATCCGTAGCGTGGCGACGCTGCCGAAAGGCGCCAGCGGCAAGGTCAAGCGCAATGCGCTGGCCGAGCTGATCGCAACAATGGGCGGCGGCGAGGAGGAGGCCCGTCTGCCGCGCAACGCGCTGGAGACTGAGCTCGCCGGGATCTGGGCCAATTTGCTGGAGCTGCCGCAGGTCGGGAGCGATCAGGATGTCTTCGCGCTCGGCGCCGACTCGCTCGCGGTGACGCAGATGCGCTCGCGCCTGCGCGAACGCTTCAATGTCGATTTCTCGTTCGAGGACGTTTTCGATTGCGCCACGCCCGCCGCGCTTGCGGCCCGGATCGAGACCGCTGCAACCCATCGCGAAACGATGCTGCCGGGGGGGGGGGGGGGGGGGGGGGGGGGCGCGCCCCGGGGGGGGGGGGCGGCGCGGGGGGGGGGGGGGGTTGTGTTTTGAGGGGG
>NZ_JBVVPM010000030.1:0-48066 GCF_055811255.1 Bradyrhizobium sp. MI1.11 | reverse complement strand
TATTATTTGTCTTTTGGTCGGGGGTGTTGTTTTTCGCGCCCCCCCCGCCGGGGGGGGGGGGGGCGCGGGCCCCCCCCCCCCCCCCCCCCCCCCCCCCGGGGCGCCCGGCGGGCCCCCCCCCCGGGGAAGCAGACGCGCCGCTGTCGTTCCAGCAGCAGCGGATGTACGTGCTCTCGCGGCTCGACCCCACGCGCTACAATTATAACGTCGTCGAAGTCGCGCTCCTCAAGGGTGGGCTCGATGTCGCCGCACTTTCTGCGAGCCTTGCCGCGGTCTCTGCCCGCCATGAGGCGTTGCGGTCGGTCATCATCGAACGCGAGGGCGAGCCGGTGCAGCTTGTGCTGCAATCGCCGCCGCAGTTCGAGCGGATCAAGCTCAAGCCCTGCCCGGCGGACAAGCGGGCCGCTGTTGTCAGGCGCGAAGCGCTCCGGCTCGCGCAACATCCGTTCGACCTTGCGCACGAGGCGCCGCTGAAGGTCACGCTGCTCTCGTTCGACAAGAGCAGCCACGCGCTCGTGGTCAACGTCCATCATCTCGTCACCGACGGCTGGTCGCAGCGACTGTTCTGGGAAGAACTCGCCGCCCATTATTCGGCAGCGCGCAAGAACGACGTGGCAACACTGCCTGCGCCCGCCTTCCAGTACCGCGACTTTGCGCTCTGGCAGCAGAGCTGGGCCAAGACGCCGGCGGCCAAGGAGCAGCTCGATTACTGGCGGACGCAACTGGACGGCGTCACCACGCTGCCGCTGCGGACCGACCGGCCAAGGCCGGAGGTCTGGAGCGGCCACGGTGCCCGTCACTATCTCGAATTCTCCAAGACTCTGTCGGCCGACTTGCGTGCGCTGAGCCAGAACCAGGGCGTCACGCCCTTCATGACCCTGCTCGCAATGTTCCAGTGCCTGCTGTTCCGTCACACCGGACACGAGGATGTCGCGACGGGATCGCTGATCGCCAACCGCAACCAGATCGAGAGCGAGCGCCTGATCGGACTGTTCGCCAACACTCTGATCCTGCGCAATGATTTCGGCGGCGATCCGAGCTTCGGCGACATGTTGCGCCGGGTCCGGCAGGTCACGCTCGATGCCTATCGCAACCAGGACCTCCCGATCGAAGAGGTCCTGCGCGCGCTTCAGATCGCGCGAAGGAGCGACGGCAATCCGCTGTTCCGGATCATGTTCATCCTCCAGAACGCCTCGATTGAGGCGGCACGATTCTCCGGTCTGTCGACGCGGCGGATCGAGATCGATCCACAAGTGGCGCGATTCGACATCACGCTCGAACTGGTCGAGGCCGACGGCCGTTTCACCGGCTTCTTCGAATACGCCACCGATCTGTTCGACGCGGCGACGATCGAGGGCATGGCCGCTCAGTTCAAAACCCTGCTCAAATCCGTCATCGCCGATCCGGAGCAGCGCATCTCGCACCTGCCACTCCTGAGCGAGACCGAACGCCGGCAGCTGCTGGCGCAGGGCCGGGGCGTGCCGGCCGATTTCGCCACGCGCGGCAATTTGAGCGAAGGTTTCGACCGCCAGGCCAAGAAGACGCCGAACGCGATCGCCGTGTCGGACGGCCGCACATCCCTGAGCTACCGCGAGCTGGCGCGCCGCAGCCAGGCGGCCGCGCGCTGGCTTGCCCTCGAAGGCGTCGGCGCCGAGACCGTGGTCGCCTTGCTTGCAGATCGCGGGGCCGACCTGCTCGCCGCGATGATCGCCGTGCAACGCGTGGGCGCCGCCTTCCTCAATCTCGATCCCGACCAGCCGCCGGCACGGCTCGCAACCATCCTCGGATCGAGCGGCGCCCGCATGCTGCTGACCGGACGGTCGCAGTCGTCCATGGCGGAGGGGCTGCTCGAACCGCTGGTCGAGCGCCTTCAGGTGGCCGAGCTCGAGGACGCGATCGCGCCGGCGTCGACCAAGCCGGCCCGTGCAACGCGGCGCGCGGCTTCGAGCCTTGCCTATCTCATCTACACTTCCGGGTCGTCCGGCGCGCCGAAGGGCGTCATGATCGAGCAGCGCGGGCTTTCGAACCATCTGGCCTCGCTCATCTCCGAGCTGAAACTCACGTCCCGGGACGTGATCGCGCAGACCGCGCCGCAGAGTTTTGTCATCTCGGTGTGGCAGTTCCTCGCGGGGCCCATGGTCGGTGCGCGGGTCCATGTGTGCGGTACCGCGATCGTGCAGGACCCGATTTTGCTCGCGCGCGAGATCGAGCGCGAGGGCATCACGGTGCTCGAGATCGTCCCATCGCTGCTGCGTGTGATCCTCGATCGCATGGACGAGGCACAGGTCCGACGCGCCTTTGCGAGGCTGCGCCTTCTGATCTCGACCGGCGAACCGCTGCCCGTCGATCTCTGCAAGGCCTGGTTCGCCCGCTGTCCGAAAGTGCCGCTGATCAACGCCTATGGTGCGTCGGAATGTTCCGACGACGTCTCGCTGCATCGCCTGACCAAAGCACCGACGATCACGACCGGCAACGTCCCCATCGGCGCGCCGCTGCCGAACATGCAGCTCTACGTGCTCGACGCAAGCCTGCAGCCGCAGCCGGTCGGCGTGAGCGGCGAGCTCTGCATCGGCGGCGCCGGTGTCGGCCGCGGCTATGTCAACGACCCCGCGCAGAACCGGCAGCGCTTCCTGCCCGATCCGTTCTCGCGCAAAGCAAGCAGCCGGCTGTTCCGGACCGGCGATCTCGCCCGCCGCCGCGCCGACGGCACGATCGAATGCCTCGGTCGCGCCGACCATCAGGTCAAGGTTCGCGGCTACCGTATCGAGCTCAAGGAGATCGAGAACGCGCTTGCCGACCATCCCAGTGTGCGCGCCGGCATCGTCGAGCCGCGCCGCGAAGCAAGCGGCGATGTCAGGCTGATTGCCCATATCGTCGCAAGGTCCGGCAGCCGGAGCAGTGCCAGCGAGCTGCGCGACTTCCTGAAGAGCCGGCTGCCGGGCCACGCCATCCCGTCCGCGTTCCTGTTCCTGGATCAGGTGCCGCTCAATGCCCATGGCAAGATCGACCGCACCGCGCTGCTGGCGCCGGCGCAGCAGGAAACGTCCGGACCGGATGCGACCGTGCCGGCGCGGCGCTTCACCGAAAAGGTGCTGTCCGACATCTGGATCGACCTGCTGAAGATCGAGAGCCTCGGCGTCACCGACAATTTCTTCGACCTCGGCGGCCACTCGCTGCTGGCGGGCCAAATCATGGCGCGCGTCGCCCGGGCGCTCGGCGTGTCGCTGCCGATCAAGACCATCTTCGAGGCACCGACGATCGACGAGCTTGCCCGGCGGGTAGACGAGGCCGTGGCGGCCAAGCTGCGCAAGCCGGCCACAGGTTTCGCAAGGCTGGCTACAGCGAGCCTGGCCGAAGGCAGCCCTCCCACGCTCTCGATCGCGCAGGACCAGATGCTGCGGATCGAGCAGAATCTTCACGGACTGCCGCTGTTCAACCTGCCTTTCGCTTTCCGTCTTCAGGGGCCGCTCAATCTGGCCGCCCTGGCGCAGGCGATCGATGACATCGTGCGCCGGCACGAATCGCTGCGGACCCATTTTGGCTGGAGCGGCGGGGAGCCCGTCAGCCGCATCGCCGCGCCCGGCGCCCTCGGCCGTGTCCTGACCGTCGAGACGATCGGCGACGGCCAGCCCCACAACAACAAGCGGCGCAAGGCGCTGGAGCTCCGCAAGATCGATCTCCTGATCGAACAGGAGACCTATGTCCCGATCGACACCACGCGCGCGCCGCTGCTGCGCGCCCGGCTGTTGCGGCTCCACGATTGCGATCACGTGTTGCTGCTGACGCTGCACCACGCCGTTGTCGACGGCTGGTCGATCGGCGTGCTGTTCGAGGAATTGTCCAGCCGCTATGCGGCCTTGGCTGGCTATCCTTCGGTGCCGCTGCCGAAACCGCCGCCGGCCTTTTCGGACGTAGCGCGCTGGCAGCGCTGGTGGTGCGGCACCGATGCCGCCCGCCATCAGGCGGCCGACTGGACGGAGAATTTGCGCGGGGCGCCTCCCCTCTTCGAGGGCGGATCACGTCCGGGCCCGTCCAGGGGGCACCATCCCGTCAGCCTGGATCGTGAGCTGATCGGCCGGCTCGCGGCTTTCGCCGGCCAGCACAATTGCACGCTGTTCATGTGCCTGCTGACCGGCTTGAAAGCCGTGCTGCTGGCGCGGGCCGGCCGCCACGACATCTCGATCGCCACCGCCATGGCCAATCGCGCCCAGCCGGACACCGACCGGATCGTCGGTCCGTTCGAGAACACGGTGATCGTTCGCACCAAAATCACGCCGGAGCTGTCGTTCGTGCAGGCCGTGGTCCGGGTCCGCCAGAGCGTGCTTGACGCGCATGCGCGCCAGGAGCTGCCGTTCAACATCCTGGCCGACCATCTGGAGCAGGAGGGGGTCAATCCAGCCTCGCTGCTCCAGGTCTATTTCACCCTGCAAAATCCGCTGCGCCAGCCGCTCGATTTGCCTGATCTCACGACAGGATCGATCGGCAACATCGCCCGCGAAGGCCAGCCGGTGCTGCCGATCGACCAGACCTGGCTGTCGCTGATGCTCAAGGAGCGGCCGACGGGAATCACCGGTTCATGCAACTACAAGAGCGAGCTGCTCGACGGCGCTACGGTCGGCCAGTGGATGGAGGATCTCGTCGCGCTGCTCGGGGCGGCCCTCGCCCAACCCAACGCACCACTCGGCCGATTGCTCAATCGCAGGGCGGCATGACCGGCCGTACAGCACGGGCGAATACGGGGTCACCCGTCAAAGCTGTGAATGACCAAGTTGCATCTTGATTATTTGGCGCCATCGCGCAAGATTATTCTCGCGTTTTGATTTGGACGATTATTTTCAACCGGGGAGTTCGTTATGGGTTTCATCAAATTTACCAAGGGCACCTCGTTGAGTGACAAGGACCGCAAGGCCCTGCAGAAGTTGCTCGGCGCCGAGAAGAAGAAGCTGCAGTCCGCGCTGAAGGATGTCGACGCCAGCATTTCGATGCTGGGCGGCTCCAAGAAGTCCAAGAAGAAGAAGACGTAAGACTCGTCGGCCGGGACGCCGCACGAATCTTCAGGCTTCAGTTTTCGGGCTTCAGTTTTCAGATTTGGCCACTCGCCTGTCGAGTTGGGGTCTCGCACAAGCTTGCGCCCGTAAACCGGCCAGCAATCGACAAGGATTCGCCGGAGTGGACCGCTAGAAACGGTCCGCTCAGTTGATTCTTGCTCAGTTGATTCTTCCGTCATGGCAGGGGATTTGGCCCCGGCCTGACGCCATGGGCCCAATTGATGGCAGACGACAGAATTGAACTGTTTGTCGGACTGATCGAGACTTTTGACGCGCCGGATGCGGTTGATACGTGCCGGCGCCTGCTCTCGGTCGACGAACGGGTACGAGCCGACCGCTTCGTGTTCGAGCGGCACCAGCGACAGTATATTTTCGCGCACGCGATGTTGCGCCTTGCGCTCTCCCACGTCGCACCTGAGGTCGCACCGACCGACTGGTCATTTGCGGCCGGGCGTTACGGGCGGCCGTTTGTCGCATCGCCCAAGACCTCGAGCACGCTGCATTTCAGCCTGTCGCACGCCGACGGCTGCGTCGCCTGCGTCGTGTCAGGGCATGAGACCGTCGGCGTCGACGTCGAGACCGTATCGCGTCGGGTGGCGCCGCTGTCGACCGCGCTTCGGTTCTTCGCGCCGGAAGAGGTCGAAGCGCTGCGCGGGCTGCCGGAGCCCGCCGCGACCGAGCGCTTCTTCGACTACTGGACGCTGAAAGAAGCCTATCTGAAGGCCAGAGGTTTCGGCCTCAATTTGCCGCTCGACGCCTTCGCCATGCAGGTATCGCGCGAGGCCATCGAGATCAGCTTCAAGCCCGATATCGCCGACGATCCGCAAGGGTGGCGATTCCAGCTGATCTCGCCGTCGCCCTCGCATCGTCTCGCGATCGCCGACGGCTCCCGCGCCAGCGGCGGCCTTCCCATCACGCGCAATGCGTGGCCGCTGCAGGAGGCAGCTGAATGACGCCGCGGCTGCGTGTCTTTCCCGCGATTTCGCGCAACCGCGACCCCAAGAAATATGTCGGTGAGTTGATGCGGGTGGCGCAGTTCGCCGACCGCAACTGCTTCGAAGGCATCCTGCTGTTCGAAGGCAACGACGTGTTCGTCGAGCCTTGGGCGATGGCCCAGCACATCATCAGCGAGACGACGAGGTCCTCGCCGCTGATCGCGGTCAATCCGGTCTACATGCACCCGTTCACGGCGGCAAAATTCGTCTCGTCCTTTGCGCAGCTCCACCGCCGCAAGGTCTATCTCAACATGATCACGGGGACGGCGGTCAGCGATTTGCAGGGGCTCGGCGACGAGCAGTCGCATGCCGACCGCTATGTCCGGCTCGGCGAATTCATTGCGCTGATGCGCCAGCTGCTGGCAAGCCCGCGGCCGGCCACTTTCGAGGGCCGGTTCTACCGTGCAAGCAACCTGCAACTGCGACCACGCCTGCCGCCGGAGCTGATGCCGGAATTTCTCGTCGCAGGTCAGTCCGAGCCGGCACAGCGCGTCGCAAAGGAGACCGGCTGCATCAAGATGCAGATGCTGCCGCCCGATCTCGACCGCCGCCTCGATGCGCCCGGCATGAATTTTGGAATTTTCGCCCGCGAGGGACGCGACGAGGCACGGCAAGCGGCAAAGGCGCGTTTCCGCGATAATGCCGACGATCGCGAGCTGCTCGTGCTCACCGTGGAGAACAGCGATTCCGTGTGGAAACGGCGCCTCTACGAAGGCCAGAGCGGCGAGCTCGCGGACAATGGCTATTGGCTGCTGCCGTTCCTGACCTTCCAGGCCGACTGCCCCTACCTCGTCGGCAGCTACGCGGAGATCGGCGCGAAGCTGAAGGAGTTTGCCGCGAAGGGGCTGACCACGATCATGCTCGACATGGTCGCAGACGAGACCGAGATGCAGCACGTCTGCAAGGCGCTCGCGGCAAGCGGGATGTTTTGAGATCGAATTATCAAGGAAGTGCCTCTTCTCCCTCTCCCCGTTCTTACGGGGAGAGGGTCGGGGTGAGGGGCTCTCTCTGCGGGCGAGATATGCCTGAGACCTGTACCCCCTCACCCGGAATTTGCTCGCGAAAATTCCGACCTCTCCCCGCAAGCGGGGAGAGGTAAACTTCACCGCGCCTCTTCGAATCCGGCCAGCACGGAAGTCAGGTTCGCGCCGAGGATATCCGAGAGATAGCCGCCCTCCTGCACGAACACGGTCGGCAGGCCCAACTTCGCGATGGCCTGGCCGATGCGGCGGAAGCCGCGCGTGGTGACGGCGAGACCCTTCAGCGGATCGTGCTCGGAGGCGTCGAGGCCGAGCGCGATGACGAGGGCGCCAGGCGCAAAGGACTCGATCGCCTTGCGTGCGACGTCCATCGCCTGGATGTAGCCGTCATCTCCGGTGCCGATCGCCAGGGGAATGTTGAGATTTGTGCCGAGGCCGGGACCTTCACCGCGCTCATGTGCGTAGCCCCACACGTAAGGATAATACGCGACGGGATCGGCATGGATCGAGACCGTGTAGACGTCCGGCCGCGCGTAAAAGATTCCTTGCGTGCCGTTGCCGTGATGGACGTCGACGTCGAGGATCACGATGCGCTCGTGCCTCTGCCGCAGATGCGCCGCCGCGATCGCGCTGTTGTTGAGGAAGCAGAAGCCGCCGGCCATGTCGCGATAGGCGTGATGACCGGGCGGACGGCAGAGCGCATAGGTCGCGTCCTCGCCGTCCATCACCATCTGTGCCGCGGTGACCGCGACGTCGGTCGCGGCGCAGGCCGCAGCCCAGGTGCCCGGGCCGATCGGCGCCGCGGTGTCGGCGGTGTGCCAGCCGAGCTTGCCGGTGATATGGGTGGGATAAGTCGCGGCATGGCGCACCGGATGGATATTGCCGATCATCTCCGGACCGGAATCGCCGAGCGCGGTCCAGGCGTCCCAGGCCTCGCTCAGGAACGACAGATATTCCGGACTGTGGATGCGCGCACGCGGCCCCTGCCCGAATGTGGTTGGTTCGACCAGTTGGTGCTTGCCGTCCTTGAGGCCTTTGAGCAGGCGGTCGGCACGTTCGGGCTGCTCGGTGGTACGCTTGACGACACCGCGAACCAGGAAGAATTGCGGATCGTGGCTGCGATGCAGCTCGGTATGGACGGCTTTCACTCGAACACTCCGTGGTCGCTTTGAGGGTGCCACAGATGTCTAAATCCCCGCGGCGGCGAGATGCAAGCAAGAAGAATGCCGTCCCTTTCGCACCGCCCTGCGCCTGAAGCAGATCGCTCGTGAAGCTCAGCAACGCCCGCGCTGGAGGCAGTGCTCGCGGCCCTGCTGGTCGGTGCGAAAGGACTCGACGAAGCCGCCCTGACGCTGGGTGACGAAGATCGTCTTGCCGTCGTGGCCGCCGAAAGCGAGGTTGGTCGGCTCCTTGGCCCTCAGCGCGATCTCCCGCTCGACCGCGCCATTGGCCTTCATCAACGTGATGGTGCCCTTGAGGATGCGCGCGACATAGAGGCGGCCAGCCATGTCGGTGCGCAGGCCATCGACGCTGTCGGGCTGAAACGCCTTGACGAGTTTTGGACTGGTGAGCTCGTTGCCGCCGATCGTGTAGGACCAGATCTGGCCGCTGCTGGATTCCCCGACATAGAGCGTCTTGTCATCGGGGCTGAGATCGATGCCGTTGGTGGTGCCCATCGCGCGCGGCGCCGACATGAGCTGTCCCTGCACCGTTCCGTCGGCTGCCTTCGCGATGCGCCAGATATGGCCTTCGCGACCTTTCCAGTTCGGATCACTCGCGTAGATCGTGCCGTCGCGGGCGATGGTGATGTCGTTGGGCTGGTTCATCTCGTCGGAGTGAAACCAGATGGCGGGCTCGGTCGATCCCTTCGGGATCGCGAAGATGTTGTGCTTCTTGTAGTCGGCAATGAACATGGTGCCGTCGCGGGCGAAGCGGATGGCATTGCCGACGCTGCCCTCGGGCAGCGCCGTGAAGGGCTCGGACGCCGCGCCGCCGACAGGCAGCTTGCCGATGGTGCCGGGCTTGCCGAAATTGACGACGAAGAGATTGCCGTCGAGATCGGCGGCCGGCCCTTCGATGCCGAAGGTGTATTCGCCTGATGGCGTCACCTGCACGCTTTCGAACAGTTTTGTTTCTGCTCGTGCCTGTGCCGTCGCAAGGACGAGAACAACGCTACTGCACAGGCACCAGAAATTCCTGCCGGATGTAATAGCCATCGCCGTCGCTGCACTCGCCATTCAGGTAGGGATCGGCCGGCCGGAAGAAGCGGCTGAAGCCGGGTTTGTCTACAGCGTTCCTTTGTGTCACGACGACGACCTTGGCAGCCGGTATTTCGCCGCATTCCCTGTTGGTTTTCCCAAAGAACTTGCGCTGCGGCGGGCCGGACTTGATCCGCATCCGGATGCCTGGGACCATTTTTGACACCAGCAGATCCGCCGTGTCGAGCAGGCGCGTGTAACCAGGCTCGGCCTTCGGCAGGCCTTCGCCACCCGGCGGCATCAGCTTCTCCGCGCCTAACCCACGAAGCCGCGTGCGCAACTTTCCGGAGTCGGGATCACCAGGATAGATCCAGCCATCCTGCGACAGCATGAAGCGAAGCACCGTCGCGTCCTTCTGAGCGTCAGATAGGCCCGGCTTCAGGCCGAAGTCCGAGTGACAGCCGACGCAGTGCTTTTCGACGAGGCCTTTGCGCAAATTGGTGAGCCGGACGCTGTTCTGCGCATCTCTGGCCACGAAGACAGCCAGTTGATTGATCAGCGCCTGGCTACGCATGTCGCAGGGCAACGGCGGCGGCGCATCGCCCGCGGCGCGGTCGATCCGGATCACGGTCTGGTTCTTGTCCTCGACCAACCAGATTGCGCCGTCCTCCGCGACCGTCATGCCGACGGGCGCACCTTGCGGCCGCGCGCCGTTGACGCGGTGCCAGCCTGCGACCAGCTCCTCGAACGGCGCGGCCGCGACGTCGCCACCCTCGGTCTGAAAGCTGTGGGTCGGATCGGCCGCGCAGCTGACATGATAAGACACCGGCGCCGGGGCGGGCTTCGGGAAGCCGTGGTCGTCGACGTCATAGACGATGACGCGGCTGCCGGTCGGGCGATAGCCATGCAGGCCGACCAGCAGCTTGCCCTCGAGCTCCGGAAATTTCGCGCCGTGATAATAGAGCATCGCGAGCGGCGCGCCGTGCGGCGGCAGCAGCGAGAACGGCGCCTTGTAGAGAGCGTTGGCGGTGCACAGCGATTTGTAGATCCCCGACTGCAATACGATCCTGAATTCGGGACTCGGCGTCGACAAATCGTAGCAATAAGGCCAACCGTAATGCCTGCCCTGCTCGATGGCGTTGATCTCCTCGTTCGGCTTGAAAATGTCAGGCAGGTCGCGGCCGTTCTCGCCTTGCAGGAAGGCATAGCCCGCATCGGGAAAGTTCGGGTGCAGCGCCAGCGCCATCGAGTTGCGCAGGCCGCGCGCATAGACGCCGTGCGGCGGGTCGGGTTCGCCAGGCTTCAACGCCGGGAAGATACCGCCCGGGGGCGGCGTGAACAGCCAGATCGACGCCATCGCGGAAGCACCCTCGGCCGCCGCGCAAGGTCGCGTGATCGGCGCCGGCGTGATGCAGTCGTCGCTGTGCGAGCCGATGTTGACGAACAGCCGGCCGTTCCTGTCGAACACAAACTGCTTGAGCGGGTGCGCGCTCTCGTCGACCCTGGTGCCGTCGGGCAATGTGATCCGGCGGCCCGGCATCTGACGGACGATGGTCTCGACCATGTCGCGCGGATTGTCGGCGAGCGGATCGAACCGGAAGATCGTCTCCGCGCTCGAGGCATAGAGCTTCTTGTCCGGACCGATCACGAGGCCAAACGGATATTCGATTGCAGTGAGCAGCTCCTTGAACCGCCGTCCCTGGGGCGCGCGCGGGTCGAGCAACAGCAGTCGGCCATCGGTATGGCCCCAGCCCGCCATGTCGGCGACCACGAACAGGTCACGACCGGGCACCTGGATGATCGCCCGCGGGAATTTCAGCCGATCCTCCTCGCTGGCGACGAGGCCGGCGCAAAATCCGGCCTTCATGTCGATCTGGATTCTGGGAAAAGCCAGATCGGCACTGCCGCAGGTCTCCGTGCCGATCGCATAGCCGCTCTTGCGGACCGGTTCTGATGAGCCTACCGAGGTGAGGGTCAGGAGCACCACCAAGGCGCCCGCGCATGCGCGCAGGCTTCGGCTTTCACGCCAAAATGTGAGGTGGTTCACGGCGCCTCCCGGACTTTCCGTCCAGGGTTGTTCCATGCCGCGGGAACGCCGTCCAGTTGATCAACACCCCCTTGTGATCAAACCAGCAGGGGGCTTGGCGCCGACCAATCTCCGTAGATTCCCTTACCGGGCTCGACCCGAATGTTTCGCGAAGGCTTGGAATGGTATCGGTTTGCCGTCCCAATCGCTCCCAATAGGAGACGCATATGGTCCAGGTCTATTTTCACTGCTCCAATACCGAGGGCACGCTGATCGATCGCAGCGGCACAGCCGTGACCAACCTGACCGAGGCGCGCGACCGTGCCGCCCAGATCATGAACGCGATGATCCTGACGCCCGGCGCTGAGGATTGGCGCGACTGGGTGATCCATGTCAGCGGCTCCGACGGCGAGGAGATCTTCGACCTCCCCTTCACTGCCATGCTCGGCAAGCCGCACTGAGGTGATGCCATGTTGCTCGCGTCACTGACCCTGCTCCGCCAGCCCCTGAGCTTCGTCGCCGGCAAATGGCAGACGCTGATCCGGATCGCGGGCAATCCCTACCGGCCCGAGCTCCACTACATGCGCGGGCCTGGCCCGAAATGGCACGCCAAGTATCAGGCCAGCCGGCTGGATCGCGCGCGCTGAGCTCTGCGGCTTCCGCTTCCCACTGATCGGTCTCTCGACTCGTGATGCCCGGGCATAGCCGTCCGAAGGACGGCGTCGCTTCCGCTCGCCTATGCCCCGGGCATTCACGCGTTGGCGCCTCCCCCGCCTGCTTCACACCAGCCATGTCGCGCCTCCCTTTCGATATTCTCGGTGGGGACGATGTGCCATTGTCCGCGCACTCCGCCGATTGCGGAGCTCAGCGCAACGAAGCCAAACCGAAGACAGCACACAGACATCATCATGCCGCACCAGTTCAGCCACGCCCAAACCGTCCGCAAGCCCGCCATCACAACCAAAGGCGGCATCGTCGCCGCGCAGTCGCGGCGGGCGGCCGAAGTGGGGGCGCAAGTGCTGGCGGCGGGCGGCGACTGCGTGGATGCGATCGTCGCCACCACCTTCGCGCTCAACGTGCTGGAGCCCTGGAACAGCGGCATGGGCGGCGGCGGCGCGATGGTGCTCTACCGTGCCGCGGAAAATCGCTACGAAGTGATCGACTACGGCATGTGCGCGCCGCAAAGCCTGCGCGCCGCCGACTATCCGCTCAGCGGCGAAGGCGCGGCTTCCGATCTGTTCCCCTGGCAGCGGGTGAAGGACGACCGCAACATCCACGGCCCCGCCGCGATCGCCGTGCCCGGCGTCGTCGCCGGCATGGAGGAGGCGCATCGCCGTCACGCGAAGTTGCCGTGGAAGGATCTGGTCGCGCCGGCAGCGGTCCTCGCCGGCGAAGGCCTGCTGGTTGACTGGTGGACCACGCTGACGATCGCGGCATCGGCGGCCGATCTTCGGCGCTATCCCGCGAGCGCGACAACGTTCCTGAAGGACGGCCTGCCGCCAAGCGCGCCATGGGGCATCAAGTCCGAGACGCGACTGCCGCTGGACACGCTGAAGGCGACGCTGTCGCACCTTGCCGACGCCGGTCCGCGCGATTTCTACCAGGGCGATCTCGCCAGGAGCATCGCATCCGACATCAAGGCCGACGGCGGCGCGCTGTCGGTGGAGGACCTCGCCGCGTTCCGAGCTCATCTGCGCGAGCCGCTGGCGATCCCCTATCGCGGCGGCAAGGTGTTTGCGACGCCGGAGCTCACAGCCGGGCCGACAATGGCGCATGCGCTGCGCCTGTTGCAGCAGAACCTGAATCCGGGAAGCGCGCCCGACGCGGCCGGCTATGTCGAATATGCGCTCGCCCTGCAATCGGCTTATCGCGAGCGGCTCAAGGATATGGGCGATGCCGACGGCAAGCGCTCGCTCGGCGCGGACTATCTGGCGCCCGCCTGCACCACGCACTTCTCTGTGGTCGACCGCCACGGCAACATCGCGGCGGTGACGCAGACGTTGCTGTCATCCTTCGGCTCGAAATACGTCACGCCGCACACCGGCATCGCCATGAACAACGGCATCATGTGGTTCGACCCGACGCCGGGCACCACCAACTCGCTCGCCCCAGGCAAGCGCTGTCTCACCAACTACACGCCTGTCATCGCCGAGACCGCGGACGGCAAGCGGCTCGCGGTCGGCGCCTCCGGCGGTCGCCGCATCCTGCCGTCGGTGATGCAGATCGTGTCGTTTGCGATGGATTTTGGCATGGATCTCGATGCCGCGATCCACCAGCCGCGCATCGATGCCAGCGAAGGCGCGATCGTGATCGGCGATACCAGGTTGCCAGCGGAAGTCCGCAAGGCACTCGCCGCGCGCTTCGACTATGAGGAGACGCAGGTACAGGCCGTGCCGATGAAGTTCGCCTTCCCGAGCGTAGTGATGCGCCAGGGCGACACGAATTCCGGCGCGGTTGAGATTTTTCATCCTTGGGCCGATGCGGTGGCGGAAGCCTAAGGCTTAACGAAAACCGATTGAGCCGCGAGCACCGCTGCACCTCTTCCGCTTGCGGGAGAGGTCGACGCGCGCCGGGCGATGCAAAGCATCGTCCCGAGCGCGGCGGGTGAGGGCTCTCTCCTCTTGGGGATTCCCTGTATGGAAACACCCTCTCCCCAGCCCTCTCCCGCAAGCGGGAGAGGGAGCGCACCTGTGCTGCGGCAACAGTAAATCTAATCGCGCCGTTAGATCCCGAGCCGGTCGCGCACCCGGCCTGCGATCACTGCCGTCGTCACGCCCACCGGCCAGAATGCGTGCATCGGGATCGGCTTGATGCCGGTGACGGGCATGTCGAGCTCGGCCTTGGCGCCTCCGATCAGACGTCGTGCGAGCTGTGCGCCCATCGCGGTCGAGAGCGCGACGCCGCGGCCGTTGCAGCCGAGCGAGATCAGGATGTTGTCCGCGGGCTCGTGCACATGCGGGTAATGATCCGCGGTGATGGCGAGCCGGCTGTTCCAGCCATGGGTCCAGGCGACGCCCTCGAGTTGCGGCCATAGCCGCTCGGCGTATCGCATGAGATAGGCGACGTCGCGCGGCGAATTGATCCAGCGCATCGGACCACGACCACCCATCAAGAGGCGGTTCTGCTGATCGACGCGGTAATAGACGGTGATGTGGCCGCTCTCGTAAAGGACGGGACGCGTTGGCATGATCGAACGGGCCACATCGTCGGACAACGGCGCGGTGGCCGCGATCGAGGAGAACACCGGCACGATGGTTCGGCGAAGCGCCGGCCAGAGATCGTCCGTAAAACCGTTGGTCGCGAGCAGCACCTTGTCGGCATGCACCACCGCGCGCGGCGTCCCGATGCGCCAGCGGCTGCCCTCGCGGCGTAGCGACAGCGCCGGTGTCTCGCCGTGCACCTTTGCGCCCGCGGAGATCGCGGCGCGCGCGAGACCGCGGGCATAACTGAGCGGATGCAGATCGCCGCCGCGGGTATCCAGCATGGCGCCGACGTAGCGATCGGTGCCGGTCATCGCGCGCAGCTGCTCGCGGTTCAGGTACGACACCGGCATGCCGCGGGCAGTGCATTGCCGCGCGGTTGTCTCGATCGCGGCGGCGCTGGCCTGGTTATAGGCCGCGCGCAGCGTGCCGTTCTGCCGCGCCTCGCACGGGATCTGGTAGCGGCGGATCAAATCGTGGGTGAAGTTCGTCGTGCCGTAGGAGAAGTCGATCATGCGGCGGCCGAGCTCAGTGCCAAAATCGGCTTCGATCTGATCGGGGTCGTGCTTCAGTCCCGGATTGGTGTGGCCGCCATTATTGCCGGATGCGCCCCAGCCCGGCTCCTGCGCCTCCAGCACCAGTGCCTCCACGCCCTGCTCGGCCAGATGCAACGCCGTGGACAGACCGGTGTAGCCGCCGCCGACGATGGCGACCGAGACCGTCTTGTCGATTTCGAGCGGCGGCGTGGCCACCGGCGCGACGGCGGTGTCGGCATAGAGGGACGGCGGCAGAGGCAGGCGCGTGGTCATGGCAAGGACCGGTCAGAGCGGATGCAGCACGCGGCGCAAAAAATCCTGCGTCCGCGCATGCTGCGGTTGATTGAGCACCGATTTCGCCGGTCCCTGCTCGACGATGACACCGCCGTCGATGAACAGCACGCGGTCGGCGACGTCGCGGGCAAAGCCCATCTCGTGCGTAACGACGACCATGGTCATGCCGTCGTCAGCAAGCTTGCGCATCACGCCGAGAACGTCGCCGACCAGTTCAGGATCGAGCGCCGAGGTCGGTTCGTCGAACAGGATGGCCTTGGGCTGCATCGCCAGCGCCCGCGCGATCGCGACGCGTTGCTGCTGGCCGCCGGAGAGCTGCGGCGGATGTTCGTTGGCTTTCTCGGCAAGGCCCACCTGGGCGAGCAGCGCGCGGCCACGCTCGAATGCGGCAGCGCGCGGCTCCTTCTTCACATAGAGCGGACCTTCGACCACGTTCTCCAGCACCGTTCGGTGCGGAAACAAATTGAAGCGCTGGAACACCATCGAGACCTGGGTGCGGACTTGCACGATCGACGGCGCGTCGCGGTCGACCTTCAATCCCTCGACGCTGATCTCGCCGCGGTCGTAGCTTTCGAGACCGTTGATACAGCGCAAGATGGTGGACTTGCCGGAGCCGGAGGGGCCGACGATGCAGACCACCTCGCCCTTCTGCACGGAGGCCGTGATGCCCTTGAGCACCTCGTTTTCGCCAAAGCTCTTGTGGACGTCGGTCAGCTCGATCATTTCTTGCCGGCCCGCTTCTCGAAGTGACGGACCAGCAGGATCAGCGGAATGCTCATGGTGAGATACATCAGCGCAACCATCGTGAACACGTTGGTGTTCTTGAAGGTCGAGGACGCGATCAGCTTGCCTTGCAGCGCGAGCTCGGCGACCGTGATGGTCGAGGCCTGCGAGGAATCCTTCAGCATCATGATCATGACGTTGCCGTAAGGCGGCAACACGATTCGCACCGCCTGCGGCAGCACGACGCGGCGCATGGTCAGCCACCAGCCCATGCCGATCGATTGCGCCGCCTCGATCTGCCCCTTGTCGATGGCCTCGATGCCGGCGCGGAAATTTTCCGCCTGATAGGCCGAGTAGGCGATGCCGAGCCCAAGGATCGCAGCCTGCAACGCGGACAGCGTGACGCCGAGATCCGGCATCACGAAGTAGAGGTAGAACAACAGCACGATGATCGGAATGCCGCGGATCACATTGATCAGGCTGGCGCTGAGCAGCGACAGGACGCGGATGCCGGAGACCCGCATCATCGCCCAGACGAGGCCAAGCACCGTCGACAGCAGCAGCGAGCCGATGGTGACGACGATCGTCAGCACGACGCCGCTCATCAGGATCGGGAAGAATTCCGCCGCGTCGTGCCAGAAGCCTTTCATCGATCAGCCTTCATCGATTGACCTCTCGCGATCAACCCTGGGCCTTCAGGCCCCATTTATCGAGGATCTTCTCGATGGTGCCGTTGGCCTTGAGCTTGGCGAGCGAGGCGTTGATCTTGCCGAGCAGCGCGCTCTCGCCCTTGCGGACGCCGATGCCGACCGAGCCGACAGTAGCAGGCTTGTAGCTGTCGACGAGCCGCACCTCGGGGAAGCCGCCCTGCTTCAGATTGTAGGCGAGGATCGGATAATCGGCATAACCGGCCTTGAGGCGGCCGGTGTTCACGTCGCGCAGGATGTCGGGAATGGTATCGTAGGCCTTGACGTCGGCGAACAGGCCGGACTTCTTCAGCGCATCGACGAAGGCGGTGCCGACCTGGGCGCCGACCGTCTCGCCTTTCAGATCGTCCTGCGTGGCGTAGGCCTTGGTATCGCCCTTCGGCACGACGAGGCCTTCCCCGTAAGTGTAGATCGGATCGGAGAAGTCGACGACCTCCTTGCGCGGCGCGGTGATGAACATCGCGGCCGCGATGATGTCGATCTTGCTGGAGGTCAGCGACGGGATCAGCGCCGAGAACGCCATCGGCTCGATCTGCACGTTGAGGCCGGCATCCTTGCCGATCTCGGTGATGAGATCGACCATGATGCCCTGGATGGTGTTGGTCTTGGTGTCGAGGAAGGTGAAGGGAATGCCTGTCGGCGTCGAACCAACCTTCAGCACCTGCTGCGCCGAAGCCGGCGCTGCTGCGGCAATCGCGAGTGCCGCGACCGCGGCCTGGACAAAACGCTTCAACGCCATCGCATTCCCCTTTGGGCTCGGCCGATGGCGGCGCTCGCAGATGTCGTGATCGCAGACATTGCGGGCCGAGCCGTTTCGGCCTATTTTCACCAACATGAAAATTTGGTCACACTTTCGCGGGTCATGCAAGCGGTTTTCATGCACATGAAGGAAGCGGTTTGACGTGAGCGGTGGCAAAAGAATGCGCAGACCGGCCGCCGCAAAGCCGGTGAAGAAGGTGCAGATAAAGGCTAAGGCGAACGCCAACGCCAAAACCAAGGCTATCGCCAAAGCCGCCGATCCCGCGATGGACATCGCGGTCGGCCGCCGTATCCGCGATCTCAGGCGCATCAGGCAATTCTCGCTCGAGACGGTCGCTTCGCGCACGGATCTGTCGATCGGCTTCCTCAGCCAGATCGAGCGCGGCCTGTCGTCGCCGTCGCTACGTGTGCTGGCCACGCTCGCCGACGTGCTCGGCGTCGGCATCGCCGCGCTGTTCGGCGCGAGCCCAAACGCCGACGGCACATCCGACCAAGTCGTCACGCGCGGGCTTCAGCGGCCCGAGCTGAAGCTCTGGCGCACCGGCGTGTCGAAGCAATTGTTGAGCCCCGCCAGCGCCGACAACCGGCTCAACCTGTTCCTGGTGCATCTGGAGCCCGGCGGCTCCACCGGTGACGAGCTCTACACCCATGACGGCGAGGAAGCCGGCCTCGTGCTCGAAGGCGAGATGATGCTGACGGTGGACAGCGAGACATGGTCGCTGAAGAGGGGCGACAGTTTTCGGTTTGCAAGCCGGCGGCCGCACCGGTTTTCCAATCCGGCCAATGACGCGAAGGCTGTGGTGCTGTGGGTGAATTGCGTGACGGGGACGGGGTAGCGCAGCCGTCATTGCGAGCGAAGCGAAGCAATCCAGACTCTCACCGCGGAGACACTCTGGATTGCTTCGTCGCTTCGCTCCTCGCAATGACGGGAGGATAGAGTCTTAGCCGAACCGATACTTATACCGGTTCACCGTCAGAGCACTCACATCAATGTCCGGCTTCTTGCCCGACAGCATGTCGGCGAGTACGCGGCCGGAGCCGCACGACATGGTCCAGCCTAGCGTGCCGTGGCCGGTGTTGAGGTGAAGGTTGGCGTATTGCGTCGGGCCGATCACGGGCGGGCCGTCCGGGGTCATCGGGCGCAGGCCGCTCCAGAACGTCGCCTTGGAGAGATCGCCGCCGCGCGGGAAAAGATCGGTCAGCGAGTGATCGAGGGTGGCGCGGCGCGCGTCGTAGAGCTGGCTCGAGAAGCCGGAGATTTCGGCGGTGCCGCCGACGCGGATGCGATTTCCCAAACGGGTGATGGCCACCTTGTAGCTCTCGTCCATCACGGTCGATTCCGGCGCGCCGGAAGCGTCCTTGATCGGCACCGTGATCGAATAGCCCTTCACCGGATAGACCGGCAGCGAAATATCGAGCGGCGCGACCAGCCGCGACGACCAGCTTCCGAGCGCGAGAACGTAAGCGTCTGCCTGCAACATTCCGGCGCTGGTCACGACGCCGCTGACGCGCGCGCCGTCGGTGACGATGCGGTCGATGCCGGTGTTGAACATAAAGCGCACGCCGAGCGCTTCGGCATGCTTGGCCAGGGCCTGCGTGAACATGTGACAATCGCCGGTCTCGTCCTGCGGCAGCCGAAGTCCGCCCGCGAACTTCTCCTTCACGCCCGCCAGCGCCGGCTCGGCCGCAATGCAGCCCTCACGGCTCAGCACCTCGAAGGGCACGCCGTACTGCTTGAGCACGGCGATGTCCTCACCGGTGCCGTCGAGCTGGGCCTGGTAGCGGAACAGCTGCAGCGTGCCCTGGGAGCGCTCGTCATACTGGATGCCGATGTCGCGGCGCAGATCGCGCAGGCAATCGCGGCTATACTCCGCGATCGGGATCATCCGGCTCTTGTTGATCGCATAGCGTTCGCTGGTGCAGTTGCGCAGCATCTTCAGCAGCCAGACCCACATCACGGGATCGAGCTTCGGCCGGATCACAAGGGGGCCGTGCTTCATCAGCAGCCATTTGACCGCCTTCACCGGTACGCCGGGGCCGGCCCAGGGCGAAGAATAGCCGGGCGACACTTCGCCGGCGTTGGCAAAGGAGGTCTCGAGCGCCGGTTCGGGCTGACGGTCGACAACCGTCACCTCATGGCCGGCACGCGCGAGGTAGTAGGCAGAGGTGACACCGATGACACCGCTGCCGAGGATCAGAACTTTCACGCTTCGTCAAACTCCCGCGGCATCACGCTCGCCGCTGCAAGAGGAAACTCCGCAACGGCGAGAGCAATTATCAGGCCACCCGCTTGATCGCGTCGCCGAGGATCGACACGATATCGTCGATGTGGCTCTTCTCGACGATGAGCGGAGGCGACAGCGCAAAGCTATCGCCGCTCATGCGGAAGTACAGCCCGCGATTGAAGCAATCGACCATGACGTCGTAGCCACGCACGCCGACCGTGCCGTCACGCGGCGACAGCTCGACCGCGCCCATCAGACCGCAATTGCGGATGTCGACGACATTGGGCAGGCCCTTCAGCGAATGCAGCGCGTCGCGCCAGTAGTCGGCGATCGACGCACCGCGCGTCAGCAGGCCTTCGTCCTTGTAGATGTCGAGCGTGGCGATGCCCGCGGCGCAGGCGACCGGATGCGCCGAATAGGTATAGCCGTGGAACAGCTCCATCGCGTTCTCCGGGCCGACCATCAGGCCGTCGTGCACCTTGCGGCTCGCGAACACGGCGCCGCACGGAATGGTGCCGTTGGTGATGCCCTTGGCCGTCGTCATCATATCAGGCGTGACGCCGAAGAAGTTGGCGGCGAACGGCGTGCCGAGGCGGCCGAAGCCGGTGATGACCTCGTCGAAGATCAGGAGGATGCCGTGCTTGTCGCAGATCTCGCGCAGGCGCTGGAGATAGCCCTTCGGCGGCGGCAACACCGCGGTCGAGCCCGGCACCGGCTCGACGATGACGGCAGCAATGGTCTCAGCGCCGTGCAGGGCCACCAGCCGCTCGAGATCATCGGCGAGCTCGGCGCCATGCTCGGGCTGATCCTTGGCGAAGGCGTTGCGGGTGAGATCGTGGGTGTGGCGGATGTGGTCGACGCCCGGCAGCAGGGTCGCGAAGGCGCGGCGGTTGGCGACCATGCCGCCGACTGAGGTGCCGCCGAAGCCGACGCCGTGATAGCCGCGCTCGCGGCCGATCAGGCGGGTGCGGCTGGCCTGGCCGTTGGCACGGTGATAGGCGAGCGCGATCTTCAGCGCGGTGTCGACCGACTCGGAGCCGGAATTGGTGAAGAAAATGCGATCGAGGTTTTTCGGCGCGATCTCGGCCAGACGCTCGGCGAAGTCGAATGCCAGCGGATGGCCCATCTGGAACGACGGTGCGAAATCCAGCGTCATCAGCTGGCGCTCGACGGCGGCGGCGATCTGCTTGCGGCCGTGGCCGGCATTGACGCACCAGAGGCCGGCGGAGGCGTCGATCACCTTGCGGCCGTCGACGGTGGTGTAGTGCATGCCCTCGGCCGAGGAGAACAGGCGGGGCGCCTTCTTGAACTGCCGGTTGGCCGTGAACGGCATCCAGAACGAATCGGTCTTGATGGTGTTCGGAATCTGATGAAGGGTCACGGGCCACGCTCCTTTGCTGACCTGCTAGCAGAGGCACGGCTTGAAAAGCGCAACAAGTCCTTTTCTGATGAGCTGCAAGCCATTGATTTGACTGAGGCTGCCGGTCCATATTTGCGCGATCCGCAACACTTGCAACACGGGTTAGGGACATGAGCGTCGATATCGGTGGACGGCTGCGATTCATCCGGGCGCGCCAGAAGCTGTCGCAGCGCGAACTCGCCAAACGCGCCGGCGTCACCAATTCGACGATCTCGCTGATCGAATCCAACCAGATGAACCCGTCCGTGGGGGCGCTCAAGCGCATCCTCGACGGCATTCCGATGGGGCTCGCCGAATTCTTCGCGCTGGAGCCTGAGAGCCGGCGCAAGATCTTCTACCGCGGCGAAGAGCTGACCGAGGTCGGCAAGAAGCCGATCTCGTATCGGCAAGTCGGCGACAATCTGTTCGGTCGCAGCTTGCAGATTCTGAAGGAGCGCTACGAGCCCGGCAGCGACACCGGGCGCGTTCACCTCGTCCATGACGGCGAGGAAGGCGGCATCGTGATCTCGGGAAAGCTCGAGGTCACGGTCGAGGACGAGCGCCGCATCCTCAATCCGGGCGATGCCTACTACTTCGAGAGCCGCCGCCCGCATCGCTTCCGCTGCGTCGGCGGCAAGCCGTGCGAGGTGATCTCGGCCTGCACACCGCCGACGTTTTGAAGTTGCCCGCAATCCTACGGAGCCACCGGTATCATACGGAGCTTGAGCCATCTCAATTTCCGCAGCCTGATCCTCTATATGTTCCGAGCCATAGCCAAGCAGCCTCCGCTTTCCGGAGCCGCTTCGTAACAGGGCTCGCTATGAAGATCACGCTCGCAAATGCAGAGGCTGCGCTCGATGAAGTGCAGCGCGACAGCGACAGGCTCCATTCGGAGGAGCTGCGCAAGGCCATCGCGAACTACATCGAGTCGCAGCGAGAAGCGCTCAAGGCTCTTCGCAAGAAGCTGCATTAGCACGCGGCGGAGCGAGACGGCCTCGCCCGCCGCTGCTTAAAGCCTAGGTCAGCAACTCCTCGATCCGGATCGGGAAACGGCGAACACGCACGCCAGTCGCATGCCAGATGGCGTTGGCGACTGCCCCTGCACTGCCGGTGATGCCGATCTCGCCGACACCCTTGATGCCAAGCGCGTTCACGTGCGGGTCTTGCTCATCGACCGTGATCACGTCGAGCGGCGGCACGTCGGCATTCACCGGGATATGGTACTCGCCGAGATTGGCGTTCATGATCCGGCCGGTGCGGCGGTCGGTGATGGCTTCCTCGTGCAACGCGAAGGACAGGCCCCAGATCATGCCACCGAACAGCTGGCTCTGCACCATGCGCGGATTGACGATCCGCCCCGCGGCGAAGGCGCCGACCATGCGGGTGACGCGGACCTGGCCGAGCTCGGGATCGACCTTCACCTCCGCGAACACCGCGCCATGGGCGTGCATCGCATACTCCTCCATGGCCGCCGGATTCGGCGCACCGGTGCCACGCGCCTCGATTTCGGCGACGCCGGCGCGCGCGAGAATCTCGGAATAGCTTTCGCCGCGGCTCTCGTCGTCGCGCCGGATCAACCGGCCATCGCGCGCGATCACGCCGGCATTGCCGGCGCCGAACAGCGGCGACTTCTCGTCGCTGGTGGCGAGATCGGCGAGTTTTGCAATCACGGCCGCGCCTGCGCTGTGGATCGCGGCACCCGCGGTTGCCGTGTGTGCCGAACCGCCGGCGATGCCGGCATCGGGCAGGTCGGATGAACCCGCCTTGAACTCGACGCGGTCGATATCAAGCCCGAGTTCGTCGGCCGCGATCTGCGCCAGCGCCGTCCAGGCGCCCTGCCCCATGTCATGCGCGCCGATCTCCATGGCACCGGAGCCATCGCGGCGGAGCACGGCACGCGCTTCGGCCTGGAACATCAATGCCGGGAAGGTCGCGGTGCCCATGCCCCAGCCGACCAGAAGGCCGGCATCGTCGCGCATCTGCCGCGGCTGGAGCGGTCGCTTCGCCCAGCCGAAGCGCGCCGCGCCCTGCTCGTAGCAGGCGCGCAGCGCCTTGGACGAGAACGGCTTGCCGGTGATGGGCTCGACCTCGGCATAGTTCTTCAGACGAAAGGCGAGCGGATCGATGCCGCAGGCCCAGGCCATCTCGTCGATCGCGCTCTCCAGCGCGATCGAGCCGGTCGCCTCGCCGGGCGCGCGCATGAACAACGGCGTGCCGGTGTTGACGCGCACGGCGTCGTGCGAGGTGCGGATCGCGGGCGCCGCATAGAGCGTGTGCGAGGCGTCGGCCGCGGGCTCGTAGAAATCGTCGAACGTGCTCGACACGGTCCTCGCATGGTGCTCGAGCGCGGTCAGGCGCCCCTCGCCATCGGTGCCGATGCGAAGCCGCTGCCGCGTCGGCGCGCGATGGCCGACCGGGCCGTACATCTGCTCACGGCGCAGCACCAGCTTGACTGGTTTCGACGAGCTTTGCCGCCATGATGCCGAGGACCGGAGGGCCGGCCATGAGCCCCTTCGAGCCGAAGCCGCCGCCGAGGAACGGGCTGCGGATATGGATCTTGTCGTGCGCGATGCCGAACAATTCGGCAACGCGCGCCAGCGACAGCATGAGGCCCTGGGTCGGCATGTCGATCTGCAGATTGTCGCCGTTCCAGGCAGCCACGATCGCATGCGGCTCCATCGCATTGTGATATTGCGGCGGCGTTTCGTAGACCGCGTCGATCCGCTTCTCGGCCGACGCAAGCTCCGCCTCGACATCGCCGCGGTGATTTTCCGTCGGGTTGCCGACGCCTACGACCGGCGGCACGAAGCTCTCACCCGCGTCGAGACCGATGAGCGCGGGCAGCGTCTCGTAGTGCGGCGCCAGCAGCGCCGCGCCTTCCGTCGCCGCCTCCAGCGTCTCGGCGATTACGACGGCGATCGGCTGGTTGGCGTAGCGGACCTCATTGCTCTGTAGCACCTCCATCCGGAATACGAATGGATTGGTCTTGATCTCGGGATCGATCGCGAGCTCAGGCTTGTGGTCTGGCGTCATGACATCGATGACGCCGGGGTGGCGCTTGGCAGCAGCGACATCGAGCGAGGTCACGCGACCGCGCGCGATGCTGGAAACAGCCATCACCGCAAACAGCATACCGGGCGGATGATTGTCGGCGGCGTAGGTCGCCTGGCCTTTGACCTTAAGCACGCCGTCGCGGCGGGTCAGCGGCTGGCCGATGTTCGAGCCGTGCCGCAGATGAGCGGGCGCGCTGGTGAGATTAAGCTCGGGCATGAATGGCTCCGGACATCGAGGCAAAGGGAGAGGCCGGCAGCGCGGGGATGCGCACGGGCGTACCGGCGGCGGCGAGGCTCAGCGCGCGCACGACGATGCGGCGCGCGAGCTCGATCTTGAAGGCGTTGTCGCCGGACGGTTTTGCGTCGGCGAGCGCGCGCGAGGCGGCTTCCTGGAAAGCGTCCACCGTGGGCGGAACGTTCCTGAGCATGTCCTCCGCGGCGCGGGCACGCCAGGGCTTTGCGGCGACACCGCCGAGCGCAAGCCGCGCCTCCGCGATCTTGCCGTTCTCGATCCGCAGCGCAGCGGCAGCCGAGACGACGGCAAACGCGTAGGACGTTCTATCGCGGACCTTGAGATAGCGCGCATGAGCCGCAAAGCCGCGCGCAGCGGGCGGCAGGCGCACCGCGACGATGAGATCACCCGGTTCGAGCGCCGATTCACGCTCGGGCGTATCGCCGGGCAGGCGATGCAGGTCGTCGAGCGCGATCTCGCGCCGCCCGCTCCTGCCCTCGATCTCGACGATGGCGTCGAGCGCGACCAACGGCACGCAGAAGTCGGATGGATGCGTGGCGATGCAGTTTTCGCTCCAGCCGAGCACGGCGTGGGTGCGGTTCTCGCCGTCACGCGCGTCGCAACCGCTGCCGACCTCGCGCTTGTTGCAGCGGCTGGCGGTGTCGTAAAAATACGCGCAACGCGTCCGTTGCAGCAGATTTCCGCCGACGGTCGCGGCGTTGCGCAGTTGCGCCGACGCGCCGGAGAGCAGCGCTTCGGCGACAGCCGGGTAGGCCTTGGCGAAGTCGGCGTCATGCGCAAGATCGGCGTTGCTCACCAGCGCGCCGATACGCACACCACCGTCGGCAAGGCGCTCGATCTGATCGAGCCCGTCGAGATGCGTGACGTCGACCAGACGATCCGGACGGCTGACGCCGCCCTTCATCAGATCGAGCAGATTGGTGCCGGCGGCGAGATAGACGGCGCCCGGCTGCGCTGCGGCCGCGACGGCTTCGGCGACCGTGGCCGGCCTGACGTAATCAAATTGCTTCATGCGGAGCGCCTCTGATTGGATTCGTCCATCCCGGCCTGCGCGTCGAGCACGGCATCGACGATGCCGGCATAGGCGCCGCAGCGGCATAGATTGCCGCTCATGCATTCGCGGATGCGCTCGGGATCGTTGCCGGCCTGTGCCTCGCTCATCATGCCGATCGCGCTCATGATCTGGCCGGGCGTGCAGAAGCCGCACTGAAAGCCGTCATGGGCGATGAAGGCGGCCTGCACGGGGTGAAGCTGGTCGCCGCGCGCCACGCCCTCGATGGTGAGAATGTCGGCACCGTCATGGCTAATGGCCAGCGCGAGGCAGGAGTTGATCCGCTTGCCGTCGACGAGAATGGTGCAGGCGCCGCATTGACCGCGGTCGCATCCCTTCTTGGTTCCGGTCAGGTGGAGGCGCTCACGCAGGAGATCGAGCAACGTGACGCGCGCATCGTCGAGGACGAAGTCGCGCCGCGCACCGTTCACGGTGAGGCTGATGGAGTGGTTCATATAAGGCTCCGATCAGATATGGACATGAGTCGTCGCGCAGCGCGCCACCGCCGTGGCCGCCGTCGATTCCGCGCCGCCCGAATATCATCCGAGCCAACGTCTTCAGCGAAGATACGGAGGCAGCCTCCGCTTAACAAGGGCCGCCGAAAAATTTTGGAATTCGTCAAAAGCCCGTGCGCATCAACGCGATGCAGCCCCACAAGGGTTCAATCTAACCAATTCGTGATCTACAGTGCCGGCATGGACGACCACACCGATCAGATCCGCAAGCCGCGTGCCGATGCCGTGCGCAATCGCGAGCGCGTGCTCGAGGCGGCGAAAGCCGTGTTCAACGCGGGCGGGCCGGAGGCGAGCTTGGAGGCGGTGGCAAAACGCGCCGGCGTCGGCATCGGCACGCTCTATCGGCATTTCCCGACGCGCGAGGATTTGTTCGAGGCGGTGTACCGGCGCGAGGTCGAGCAGCTCAGCGAACTCGCCGAGCAGTTGAAGAATGCGAAGGACCCGGTGGATGCGCTGCGGCGCTGGCTGCGCTCAGGTGTCGAATTCGTTGCCACCAAAAAGGGCATGGTGGCAGCCTTGGCACTCGCGGTGCAGAGCGGGTCGGAGTTGCATGCCTTTTCCTTTGAGCGCCTGAGCAAGGCGATCGGCTCGCTGCTCGATCGGGCAGCCGCGGCCGGCGCGATGCGCGCGGACGTCAGCCCCGAGGACTTGCTGCGCGCGTTCTTCGGCATGTGCTACATGCACGACCAGCCCGGCTGGCAATCCTCGGTGCTGCGGATGCTCGACGTGTTCGTTGACGGTTTGCGGGTGCAGCCTGTCGTGAAAGCCAGGGTCCGCGTGGCCGCCAAGCCCGCGAAGCCGGCTGCAAAGCGGAAGCGATAGCCCGCGAGATGTGCTAGGGTCGGCGCCGCCGGGATTTCAACGCGGAGCCTGTCATGCGCATCGCCGCCTTGCTGGTCTTTCTCAGTGTCGCCTTCGGTCCGATCTCGGCGCGTGCCGACGATGTCGCGACGGCACAGGATATCATCCGCGCCCAGGAGCAGGCATTCGGCCGCGACGACGCGCGCGTGGCCTATTCCTACGCCGCACCGGCGATCCGGGAGATCTTCCCCGCGCCCGACATCTTCATGTCCATGGTGCAAAACGGCTACCCGCCGGTCTATCGGCACAAGAGCTTTGAATTCGGCGACAGCAAGAGCGAGGGCAGCCGCATTGCCCAGCACGTCCATATCATCGATGCCAATGGCGAGGCCTGGGAAGCGCTCTACACGCTCGAGCAGCAGGCAGACGGCAGCTACAAGATCACGGGTTGTTCGCTGCTGAAGGCGGGACAGGCAGTCTAGGTCGCAAAACCTGGACCGGTCCTGACTGCATTCATCCGCGAGCGGATCAGCAACGTCAGCACGATGCCGATATTGAGCGCGTTCCACGCCACACCGTTGGCGAACGCCGCTACATAGGAACCTGTCGCGTCGAAGATGACGCCCGAGACCCAGCCGCCGAACGACATGCCGAACACGGAGGCGAAGATCACGATGCCGACGCGGGTTGCGGCCTCGCTCGCTGGCATCGCCTCGCGCACGATGATGGCATAGCTCGGCACGATGCCGCCCTGGAACAGGCCGAACATCGCGGAGATCAAATAGAGCGAGGTCAGGCTGTCGAAGAACAGGTAGAATACGAGCGCAAAGCCTTGCGCCAGGGCGCCGATCAGAAGCGTCGGGATGCCGCCGATCTTGTCGGCGAGGTAGCCCGAGCCGATCCGACTGACGATGCCGCAGGCCATCATCAGCGACAACATCTCGGCGCCACGCGCCACGCCATATCCGAGATCGCCGCAATAGGCGACGATATGCACCTGCGGCATTGCCATGGCGACGCAGCAGGAGATGCTGGCGATCGAGAGCAGCACCGTCAGCGTATTGGTCGAGAGCTTGAGGTCGACCCGCGGCGGCGCTGCATTGGCATGATCGTGAACCTTGTCGTCGCCCATCTGCGCGCGCAGGACCAGCACCAGGATGGTCATCAGGCTGACGCAGACGAGGCCGATGCCGATGTGCGTGTAACGCCAGCCGATCGTCTGCATGCCCGTGCTCACGAGCGGCGGCCACATCGTGCCGGCGACATAATTACCGCTCGCGACGATGGTCACGGCCAGGCCGCGATAGCGCTCGAACCAGTGGGAGGCCTCCGCCATCAGCGGCGCGAAGGTCGCCGACGTGCCGAGCCCGATCAGGAAATACGCCGCCACGAACTGCCAGAGTTGGGTCGATAGACCCGCCAGCACATTGGCGACGCCGAGGAAGGCAATGCTGATCGCCATCGCCGCCACGATGCCGAACCGGTCGGTGATCCTGCCTGCGATGACGCCGCCAAGCCCGAAGCCGAACATCATCAGCGTGAAAGCCAGCGACACCGCGCCGCGCGTCGCCGAGAATTCGGCCTGCACCGCGGGAATCATCACCACGATCGCCCACATGCCGACGCCGCCGATCGAACCGATCAGAAGCGCAATGACGAGGCGCATCCAGGCCTGACGCGAATCAGGGGTGAATGTTTCAGGTGTTTGTCCCGATTGATTTGGCGCGTGCACGGGCGGGACCATGGCCCGCGGATCGCCACAGGGTCAACCATTGTGGCGCGATATTGGGCATGCACGGTGCACTGCGGTAAGAAGGAGCTTGGCGAACGCGCGTTTTGTCATTATTTTGCAAATCAGCGCGTGCAACATCGCCGCGCGAAGGGCATGTCGGCGGAATGTTGCTGCGATTGACACGATCGATGCGGATCAGGGTGGGGCGTGTGATTGCCCTTGCCTATTTGTTCTGCGTGCTCGCGCCGGCCGCAAGCCTCGCCTGGGGTAGCGGTCCAGCGCCGTGCCTCGACGACGCGCTCCTCGCCGACCTCGTGCCGGTGCATCATCAGATGCAGGCCGGCCACACGCATGACGGCGCCTCGCATGACCACGCCGGGCCGCATGCGCATCACCAGACCGCCGCGCAGGACGCGCCCGCCGTCCCTCATCATCACGACGGCAAGGGTACGCCGGGACCGTGCTGTGCGATGATGTGTGTGAGCGCGCTGGCGGCCGACCTGCCCAGCGTCGCAAAGCCGCTTCAGCCGGTTTCCGCCTGCTCGCCCGAGATCGTGGCCAGCCTGCACAGCGCGGCGCCGCCCCTGCTCTACCGCCCTCCCATCGCCTGATCTGACGCGCGACGACGTCAGGCCGAGCGCGCACCCGCGCGCGCGAACCTGTGGTCTCCAGACAGATCAGGGATGACTCATGCTTACGCTTTCCGGGGCGAAGTCCGCCGCTGCATCCGCGGCGCGGGGACGACACTTTCGATTCAATTGGCCGCTGCTGGCCGCGACGGCATTGGCGTTGTCCGGCTGTATGCCGGCAACGACACAAATCGCCGGCGCTGATCCTGCCGATCCCGCGGCCAAGCTCGCGCGCGCCGGCTATCGTTCGACGATTGCGCCGTACACCAGCCTGCGGCCCGCGACGCCGGCACCATGGCGCGAGCGTAACGAGAGCGTCGCGCCGCAGCCCAAGCAAGACCGGTAGGAGCGCGTCATGACACACCGTCTCGCGCCAAGCCTGCTCGTTCTTGCCTCGCTCGGCTTGTCGGGCTGTGCCGCCTTCTCGCCCGACAGCGGCATGAATGCCGTCTCCGAGCTGACGAGCCAGACCATCAACAAGGACGTCGCCTTCGTGCGGACGGCCGAGGGAGCCGGCGCGGTCGACGCGCGCGTTCGCCAACTGCTGTCGCGAACACTCAGCGTCGAGACCGCCGTGCAGATCGCACTGCTCAACAACAAGGGGCTTCAAGCCGCCTATAACGAGCTGGCGCTGGCCGAGACCGATCTCGTCGAGCAGGGCCTGCCGCCCAATCCCGTGTTCTCGGTCTCGCGGATCTCGGGCAACGGCGCCAGCGAAATCGAGCGTCAGGTCGTCGGCGACATCCTCGCGCTCGCCACGCTGCCGTTTCGTTCGGAGATCGCCCGCGACCGTTTTCGTCAGGCGCAATTGCGCGCGGGTCTGGCGACC
Organism: Bradyrhizobium sp. MI1.11; assembly: GCF_055811255.1. Classification (NCBI taxonomy): domain Bacteria; kingdom Pseudomonadati; phylum Pseudomonadota; class Alphaproteobacteria; order Hyphomicrobiales; family Nitrobacteraceae; genus Bradyrhizobium; species Bradyrhizobium sp. MI1.11. Next base: position 18,113 of record NZ_JBVVPM010000030.1, on the reverse strand, counting down.
TTGCGGCTTGCCGCCGATGTCCGCCGCGTCTATTGGCGCGCCGTGGGCGGCAACGAGATGGTGGCGTTGCTGACGGATGCGAAGGCGACGGCGGAATCGACCGCACAGCTCGCGGTCAAGCTCGGCGAAACCGGCTCGATCAACAAGCTCGATCAGGCTCGTGAACAGGTGTTTTACGCCGAAACCACCACCGACCTTGCCACCGCGCGACAGACGGCGACGAGCGCGCGCGAAAAGCTGGCGCGCCTGATGGGACTGTGGGACGGCGGCCTCGACTTCCGCCTGCCCAACCAGCTGCCGCCGCTGCCGCGCCGGCCGCAGGCTTTGCCGTCGATTGAAGCCGACGCGGTCGCCCATCGCATCGACCTTCAGATCGCGCGGCTCGAGCTGACCGCGCTGGCGAAGTCGCTGAACCTCACGGAGGCGACGCGCTTCGTGACGCTGCTCGATCTCGCCGGCATCTCTCGCCGCACCCGGGATCCGGAAGGCGCGCCTTTCCGCGAGCGCGGCTTCGACGTGCAGTTCCAGATCCCGATCTTCGACGGCGGCGAGGTGCGGGTGCGGCAGGCGGCGGAGACCTACAATTTCGCCTTCAATCGGCTGACCGAGCGCGCCGTGAACGTACGCTCCGAGGCGCGCGATGCTTACCGGATCTATCGCTCGGGCTACGACATCGCCAGCCACTATCAGCGCGAGATCATCCCCTTGCGAAAGATCATCACCGAGGAGATGCAGCTCCGCTTCTCCAGCATGCAGGTCGATATCTTCGCGCTGCTCACCGAGGCGCGGCAGCGACTTGCGTCGCTGCGCGGTGCAATCGATGCGAAGCAAAGATTTTTCCTTGCCCAGTCCGACTTGCAGACCGCCGTCAATGGCGGCGGCGCGCCTGCTGACAGCGACAGCTCAACCACTATCGCCGCGGCAGCGCCTGCCGATGGCGGTCACTGACATGGAGGCCAACATGTTTTCCCGCCGAGGATTTCTGGGCAGCGCCGCGCTCGCCGGCGCCTCCGTCGTCAGCGGCCGCACGCAGGCCGCCTCGATTCCGGAAGCCCCGCACATGGACAAGGCGGTGATGCAAGCGCCGCTGCATCCCGCCGGTGGGCCGGACTATCGCCCCGTGGTCACGCTGAACGGCTGGTCGCTTCCGTTCCGGATGAACGGCGACTGGAAGGAATTCCATCTCGTCGCCGAGCCCGTGGTGCGCGAATTCGCCGAGGGCATGAAGGTGAATTTGTGGGGCTATAACGGCCAGTCGCCGGGACCGACGATCGAGGCCGTGGAGGGCGACAAGGTCCGCATCTTCGTCACCAACAGACTGCCCGAATACACCACCGTGCACTGGCACGGCATGATCATTCCCAGCGGCATGGACGGTGTCGGCGGGCTGACGCAGCCGCACATCCAGCCGGGAAAAACCTTCGTCTACGAGTTCGAGATGAAGAAGAGCGGGACCTTCATGTACCACCCGCATTCCGACGAGATGGTGCAGATGGCGATGGGCATGATGGGCATGGTCGTCGTGCATCCGCGCGACCCGAACTTTCGGGCCGTGGACCGCGACTTCGTCTTCGTCATGAGCACCTATCGCGTGGATCCCGGCACCTATCTGCCGCAGGTCAACGAGATGACCGACTTCAACATGTGGACCTGGAACGCGCGCGTGTTTCCCGGCATCGATCCGCTGCCGGTCAGACTCGGCGACAAGGTGCGCGTGCGCATCGGCAATCTCAGCATGACCAACCATCCGATCCATTTGCACGGCCACAGCTTTGCAGTGACCTGCACCGACGGCGGCTGGATTCCGGAGAGCGCGCAATATCCGGAGACAACCACGGACGTACCGGTCGGCGCTGTCAGGGTGTTCGACGTGCTCGCCGACAACCCCGGCGACTGGGCGTTCCACTGCCACAAGTCGCATCACACCATGAATGCGATGGGACACGACATGCGCAACATGATCGGGGTGTCGCGCAAGGATCTCGCCAGGGCCGTCGGCAAGCTCGCGCCTGACGGCATGGCGATGGGCTCGACCGGCATGGCGATGGGCAACATGGAGATGCCGGCGCCCGACAACACGCTGCCGATGATGACCGGCACCGGTCAGTTCGGCCCGATCGAGATGGGCGGCATGTTCACGGTGATGAAGATCCGCGAAGGCCTCGCGCGCGACGACTATCGCGATCCCGGCCCCTACCAATTCCCGCAAGGCACCGTCGCCTACGAGGTCACGCCGCCGGCCCCGGAGCCCGTGCGCCAACAACCAGGCGGGCCGCCGATGAAGAACATGAAGATGTGAGCGTTTCGATGAACCACCACCAACTGGAGATACCAATGAAGACGACGATCAAGCTCGGTCTGGCGCTGGCCGCGCTTTCCACCGCGCCGGCCTTTGCCCACGACCAGCACGGGCACGGCACCTTTTCGGCCGGCGAGCCCGGCGACCCCAAAAAGCCCGCGCGCACCATCGAGATCCTCCTGAACGAGATGGACTACGCGCCCGCCAGGATCGAGGTCAAACGTGGCGAGCAGATTCGCTTCGTGCTGCGCAACGTCGGCAAGGAGGACCATGAATTCCTGCTCGCCACCACCAAAGAGAATCTCGCGCATGCGGTGGAGATGAAGAAGCATCCGCACATGGAGCACGACGATCCCAACGGTGTCAGGCTCGCGCCGAGCAAGACAGCCGAGATCCTCTGGAAGTTCAGCAAGGCCGGCACGTTCGAATTTTCCTGCCTGATTCCCGACCACCGCGACTACGGCATGGTCGGCCACGTCACCGTGAAGCAATAAAGGAGAGTCCCATGAACCGCATCATTCGTATCGCCGCAGCGCTGGCGCTGACCGTCGGCCTTGGCACAGGTGCCTTCGCGGCCCAGGGCGCCGCGATCAGCGGCGAGGTCAAGAAGATCGACGAGGGCGCCGGCAAGATCACGCTCAAGCACGCGGCGGCGAAGAACCTCGGCATGGATGAACCCATGACCATGGTCTACCGCGTCAAGGACCCGGCCGTGCTCAAGCAGGTGAAGGTCGGCGACAAGGTGACTTTCGAAGCCGAGGAGGCGGCTTCGGGGTACATGGTGACCCGGATGGAGAAGGCGAAGTAGGGGCGGCTTCCCCGTCCGCCGAAATTCGGCGCCAGGCGCTTCCACAACGTCATGGTCGGGCTCGTCCCGGCCATCCACGCTTACCGCGCGGCATGGAGAACGTGGATGGCCGGGACAAGCCCGGCCATGACGACTGCTTGCCTGCCAAATGGCCGAAATACCCCGGTCAGCCCCCATGCCGCAGCCTTTATTAACCGTTTGCTAACCATACACCCGGCAAGAATTGCCCAGTGGAGTCGAGTGTCGTCAGCCGCGTAGAACGGGGGGTGCCCTGTGGACGCCAGTGCGGTGCCTCACTTTCGGAACGGCGGCCCTTCGGCCGTCGGGCAGACGTTTGGGGCGCGCGGACGGCAGTCGCGCGGAGGGGCAGCTACTATGGTCGACGTCACCGCGGGACAGGGCGTAGGCGGCACAAACGCCGGTTTCCCCACCCTTGCCGAGATCGGCAACATCCTCAAACGCGGCGATATCGCGCTGGCGCTCGGCGTCCTCACCATCCTGGTGGTGCTGATCCTTCCGCTGCCCGCGATCGTGCTGGACCTGTTCCTGGCGATTTCAATCACGCTCTCGATCCTGATCCTGATGACGTCGCTGTTCATCCAGGCGCCGCTGGAATTCTCCGCTTTCCCGACCGTCCTGCTGATCTCGACCATGCTGCGGCTGTCGCTCAACATGGCCTCGACCCGCCTGATCCTGTCGCACGGGCACGAGGGCACGGATGCCGCCGGTCACGTCATCGAGGCCTTCGGCAGCTTCGTGATGGGCGGCAATTTCGTCATCGGCATCATCGTCTTCGCCATCCTGATCATCGTCAACTTCGTCGTCATCACCAAGGGTTCGGGCCGCATCGCCGAAGTCGCCGCCCGCTTCCACCTCGACGCCATGCCCGGCAAGCAGATGGCGATCGACGCCGACCTCTCCGCCGGACTGATCGACGAGGCGGTCGCCAAGCAGCGGCGCAAGGATCTGGAGGACGAGAGCGGCTTCTTCGGCGCCATGGACGGTGCCTCCAAATTCGTCCGCGGCGACGCCATTGCCGGCCTTCTGATCGTCTTCATCAACGTCGTCGGCGGCATGATCATCGGCGTGGCGCAGCAGGGCCTGTCCTTCGCCGACGCCGGCCGCAGCTACACGCTGCTGACCGTCGGTGACGGCCTCGTCACCCAGGTGCCGGCGCTGATCGTTTCGACCGCGGCCGGCCTGCTGGTCTCCAAGGCCGGCGTGTCCGGCGCCGCCGACAAGGCGCTGATGAAGCAGTTCTCCGGATATCCGCAGGCGCTCGCGATGTCCGCGGCGGTCATGCTGGTGCTGGCGGCCCTGCCGGGCATCCCGACCATCCCCTTCCTGGCGCTCGGTTCCGGTGCCGGCGCGCTCGCCTGGCACGCCCGCAACCGCAATCGGGCGACTGCCAGGGCTGCCGAAGTTGCAAAGACCGCACCTGCGCCGGGTACGCCGGGCGCAGCCGGCTCCGCTGCGGCGGAGGAGCCGATCTCCGCGGCGCTGAAGATCGACGACCTCAAGATCGAGCTCGGCTATGCCCTGCTGCCGCTGGTCAATGGCCCCGACGGCACCGACCGCCTCACCGAGCAGATCAAGGCGCTGCGCCGCTCGCTCGCGATCGAGATGGGTTTTGTGATGCCGGCCGTGCGCATCCTCGACAACGTCCAGCTCGAAGCCAACACCTACATCATCAAGATCAAGGAGGTCGACGCCGGCACCGGCAAGATCTGGCCGAACCAGTTCATGGTCATGGACCCCGGCGGCAGCCAGGTGCAGGTGCCCGGCATCCACACCACCGAGCCGACCTTCGGCCTGCCCGCGACCTGGGTTGATGCCAGCCTCAAGGAGGAAGCCTCGCTCAAGGGCTACACCGTCGTCGATGCCGCGACCGTGCTCTCGACCCACCTCACCGAGCTGCTCAAGGCCAACATGTCGGACCTGCTCTCCTATGGCGAGGTGCAGAAGCTGCTCAAGGAGCTGCCGAAGGAGCAGGGGGAGCTGGTCAAGGACATCGTGCCCGGACAGGTCACCGTCTCCGGCATCCAGCGCGTGCTGCAGCTGCTGCTCGCCGAGCGCATCTCGATCCGCGACCTCTCGACCATTCTGGAAGGCATCGCGGACTCGCTCGCCTTCTCGCGCAATCCGGCCACCATGGTGGAGCACGTCCGCGCCCGCCTGGCGCGGCAGATCTGTGCGCAGAACACCTCCTACAGCGGTTATCTGCCGCTGATCGCGCTCTCGGCGCGGTGGGAACAAGCCTTTGCCGAATCCATTATCGGCCAGGGCGAGGAGCGCAGCCTCGCGATGCAACCCTCGAAGCTGTCGGAGTTCATGACCGGCGTGCGCGAGGCCTTCGAGCGCGCCGCGCGTGAAGGCGAGGCCCCGGTGCTGGTCACCTCTGCGGCAATTCGTCCCTTCGTGCGTTCCCTGGTCGAGCGGTTCCGGGCGCAGACGACCGTGCTGTCGCAAGCTGAAATCCACCCCAGGGCGAGATTGAAAACGGTCGGAAGCATCTGATTTGCCTTAAGAAGCCGTGTGTTTTTCGGCCACAGGCAAATGGTTTTTCAGTTTCTGGCGCCTTGCCGATCAATGGCCGGCAAGGCGCCCGGCAGACACATTACAGCTTTGAAATAATTGCCAAATTGCACGATCAAGGATCGTTTTTGATCGCGGCTTCTCACGTCCTGTCACGCTCTTGTGATCGCCTCTTGGGAACGAATCCCCCCAATACTAGGTTGTTGGGCACCGGAAGCATGAACCTGCCCAAACACGCAGGCGACTACTTCGGGTAGATGGCGGCAGGAGCCTTCCATGAACCACTCGATTTACAGCGCAGATCGCTCGACCCACCTCAAGATCGTGGTTGTCGCGCTCGTTGCCGGCATCGCGGTGGCGGGCCTCGGGATCACCGCGCGTACGAGTTCAGACGAAGGCCTGACCCAGACCGCTCGCGTCATGAAGGCGGGCAAGCCGATCGCCATCACCAGCTCGAACGTTTCCCTCGTTCGCTAAGGAGATTTGAGTTTCAGGAATTCACGCGGCTCTTTATCAGCCCCCCAAAGTCGCCACGTGGATATGTAGACGACCCCAACCCCAAGTCGACTACAGAAAGCGCCCGCCCCCCACGGGCGCTTTCTCATGTCTGGGGTATGTCGTCATCGTGAGCGCACGCGCGTCCAGCTCCGTCATTGCGAGGAGCTCTTGCGACGAAACAATCCAGAATCCCTCCGCAGAGACAGGCTGGATTGCTTCGCTGCGCTCGCAATGACGGAATCTGTGGGTGGCAGCGTCGCTCTTTAAATTCGCATCTCACTCGCAGACACACCTTCGCCATCTCGCGGCTTGTTCGCCCGAGCTTTGCTTCGTCGCCTCACCCCCGAATGAAAGAGGGCGCAGGGAAGACCGGGTGCCGGCTGGCACCCGCGGTCCACTGTGCGAGATTGTCGTAAGAACATTGCACAGCGGCATACAGGTGAAGCCTGAACATCCGGCCTTCCCTGCGCAGTGGCTTTACGGCTTATGTCGCGCTCTCCCCGGGGAGCGATGCACTATTGCCCCCGTCGCCTTGCGGATGGCTGATGCACGCGCCCCGGTTGGGCCGCGACGTCACCGCAACGCTTGGCGCACAGACCCCGGGCGCCAGGACCACACGATTTCGCCGTACGCAGATCACACCGGTCGTGTGCGCGGCGGCTTCGCTCACGGTTGCCCGCCCTGCGAAACCCTTCGCGCCGATGTGGTCAACGTCCACCGCCGTCCGGCCCGCGTTCGTGACGATCGCGACACGCCCCTCTTCCTTGGGCCGGAGTGAGGCGAAATATACGCAATTCCGAATTTCGGTAAAGTGGAATATTTTGAGCCACGCGGGTTGACCGGCAGCTTGGGTGTTTTGCCCGACGGGCAACGCGATATCTTGTAGCCCGGATGAGCGCAGCGATGTCCGGGATGTCTCCGCGAGCGACCCCGGGTGTCGCTTCGCTCACCCGGGGCTACGCCTACGCGGCGCGGCTCAGGCCTCGCGCAGTTCCGACGGCGTCGCGGCAAAGCGCTTGCGGAAGGCGCGGTTGAAATAGGACAGATCGGAGAAGCCCGACGAATGCGCGATGTCGCTGATCTTGCGGGTCCTGGCGCGAGGATCGCTGAGCAGCTTGCGCGCCTGCAGCAGGCGCTGCTCCAGAACGAATTCGGTGAAGGTCGTTCCGGCCTGCTCGAACAGGCGCTGTGCCTGGCGCGGGCTCAGGCCCGAGCGCGTGGCAATCTCGGACAGGCAGAGATCGTTGCGGCCAAGTGCAGCCATCACGTCGGCGCGCATGAGATCGAGACGGGCCGCCGCATGACCTCGCCCGCGCGCAAGACTTGCATGCTCGGCGTCAGTGCCGAGCAGGAGCCCGACGAGATCGACCATGTGCTGCGCGGTGAGGCGCTGGCCGACGGCGTCGAGATGCGGCGCGTGATGGGCCGCAAGGGAGTGGTAGCGGAAGATCGTCTCGGCGACCGCGCCGTCCGAGAGCACTTGCGACAGCTTGTCCTCGGCGCGTGGACTGATGTCGAGGAGTGCGCGGCGCGGCATGCGGATGGTGGTGAACCGATCCTCCTCGGTGTGGCCCACGGTGCCGGTGATGCCCATGTCGACGAGCACCATCTGCGCGGGCGCAAGCTCCACGGCATGGCCGTTCTGCCCAACGCGGACGAGACCCGCGTGTGCCGCGATCAGGACGAGATCGTCGCTGCCGTCGGCAAGGTGGCTCTGGGTGCGTGAATATTGCGCGGAGGCGCCTTCGGGAATGGCGAGTGCGATATTGTCGACCACGCTGACTTGGAGCCGGCAATCGATGCTGTCGCCCCGGCTCGGCCCGATATCCAGGCCGCAGGCCCCGAAAGTCCGCTCGCGCCAATGTTCGAAGGCCTGGCCGTGTGGCAGCCCCGCATATTGGTGAATGAAGATGCCCGACGTTTTCGCTGCATCCATCTGATTTCTCGCCCCTCTCCGGCGCCATGCTTGGGGGCGCCGACTGCAAATTCCGGGCATTTGACGCCACGAAACGGATGGAGGTTCAAATCGGGGGAGGATTCGGCGGGAATTGTCGGGATGCGACGGCGGGGCGGACCGTGGCGACAGAAACCGATCAGGCATTGCCACGACGATGTTGAAGCGTCCAATGCCCCCGGTGTCGTCCTGGACAAGCGAGCAGAGCGAGCGCCGATCCAGGACCCATTACCCCGGGATTGAGTGGTTGCTCACCCGTGTGGTCACGGCTCACTCTTGCAACAAGCTCTTGGGGTAATGGGTCCTGGCTTTCGCCAGGACGACAATAGAAACCTACTTCTTCGCGGGCGCCTGCGGCTGTGACGGCGGCACGGTCTCGATCAGCTTGCCGGAAAATATGGGCGCCGAGGTCGGCTGGCCGTTGGGCGAACCGCCCGCCTGCTCGACGGTGACCGCGTAGGTCGCGCTGTTGACGACGTCGGCATCGTACGAACCGAGCACCGGTCGTGCGGTGAAATCGCCGGCGCCGATCACGCCGAGCGAGCGCGGACGCGGCAGCTTGTCGGAGATCAGCCAGAGCTCGAAACTCTTGCCGGGCTCCGGTGTCGCGCCCACTTTGCGCACGGTGAAGTTCTTGGTCGCACCGTCGATGGTGAGGATGAAGGCAGGACCTCCGCCCTGGCCCTGCAACAGCGCGACATATTGCGACGACACCGGGAGCGGCGCCGGTGTCTTCACCTCGACCGTCTGGATGCGTGGCGCCGGTCGCAAGCCGCCCGGGAGCGCCTCGGGCTGGAATATCTGAAGCGACAGCGTCACGAGCAGCGCGGCCGCGAGCGCACCGACGGCGGATGCGATGGTGCGCCAGCGCTTCACGCGCCCCTCGAGCCGGATCACGTTACTGTTGTCGGCAACCGGCGGCGGTGGCGTACGCGCGACCTCCGGGTCTGGCGCGTGGACCTGCGGCATGAAGATCGGCACGACATCGGGAAGCGCATCGGGCGCCGGTGGCGTCGTTTCGGGCTGCTCCGCTTCGGGAGGCTGCGGCGCCGGTTGCTGCATAGTCTCCGACGGCACCGGCGGAGGCACGGTGTCGGGCGAGGAAAACTCCGGCACAGGTGGCGGCGCTGCGTCCGGCAGCGCTGGCGGATCCTGCGCAAAGCCCGTCCGCGCGAGCTCGGACCTGATGTTCCCCCACACGATCGGACGCGGCTCGATCGAGCCGACCATCTGGTTGAGGACGCCGAGCCGGAATGCCCACGCCTGCACGACATCGGCGAACGCCTTGTCCACCGCCATCATGGTCTCGACCTGCGCGCGCTCGCCGGCGTCGAGCGTGCCGAGCGCATATTCCGCGGCGAGCGCGATATGGTCCTCCGTATAGGCCATCACTTGCGATCCAGACTCGCCCTCACCGTCGAAGCCCTCATAGTCCGAGACATTCGCGAATATCCATCATGCTGCGCCGAAGCCACGTCTTCACCGTGTTGACGGGCGCCGCGAATTTCTCCGCCAATTGCTCGCGGCTCCAGCCGTTGTAATAGGCGAGAAGCACGAGCCTCTGACGGTCCGGCTCGAGCCGGCCGATACATTCCAGCAGCCGCCTCAATTCCTCGGTCATCTCGCGCCGCGCCAACGGATCGGGGCTATCGCTTGCGACTTCCATCGCCTGCGGCTCTTCCTCGATAGAGACTTCCGTCTTCTTGCGCACGACGTCGATGGCGCGGTTGCGCGCGATCGATGCCATCCATGTGATCGGCGACGCGAGAGCGGGATTGAACTGGCCGGCGCTGTTCCAGATCTTGACGTAGGTCTCCTGAATGACCTCCTCTGCGAGATCCTGTCGGCGCAAGATACGGAGCACGACGCCATAGAGTTTCGCGCGCGTGGCGACGTAGAGGCGCTCGAACGCGGCCTGATCGCCCTGCGCCACTGCCCCAATCAGCCCGACCAGCTCTGCTGGCGTCAGCATTCAGCCCCCCAATGCGCGGCCCGTCGCATTCCGCGCAGGTCCTGGCACGCCGCCACCATAGCGCGCGACAAAGCCGACCACCAAGGGGGCGCGGCGGCACACTGTGGACAGCACATGCAAAAACCCGGACCTTTGGGGTCCGGGTTCTGCAATTCTCGCAGGTCTGGCGGCTAGCGCCTCAGGCGACGGCGCCCATGCGGGCACGCATCAGGCCGATGCTGTCGAGATCGGCCTGCTCGCGGGCGTTTTCCTCGGCGCGTTCGCGGGCCTGATCGCGCTCGTCGAGGAGCTCGACCTTCTTCAGCTCCTCGAAGGCTTCGGCCAGCGCTGCCTTGGCCTCGTCGAGCTGGCCCTTCAGCTCGTCGGCCGAGCGGGTCAGGTTCTCGCGACGCTGGATGGCAGCCTTGGCATAGGTCGGATAGGCGAAGTGCGAGGGATCGTTGATCCCGGCGCGCTCCTGCTCGGTCGAGATCTCGCGTTCAAGATCGGTCGACATCCGCTGGAAGTCGGCGATCATGGTCTCGATCTGGCTGACCCGGCGGCGCTTCTCGTCGACCTGAAATTTCTTCAGGCGGATGAGGGTATCACGTGACTTCATCGACTCGTACTCCCCAGAAGTCCCTTGGCTGCACGTGGGACAACACCGGTCTCCCCACAGGCCCGACTGGGGCCAAGACCGGCTCTGCTACTCTGTGGGATGGGATGATGACCGGACAAAGTTAGCGTTCCGTTTCCAAATCACCGAGGATTTGCGCCAACTGGCGGTAGCCGTCCGCCAGCGATGCATTTTCGTCCTTGCGCTGGCGCAGGAAGGCCTCCAGCGGCTCGTGCAGGCGGATCGCCTCGTCGACCTCCGGGCTGGAGCCGGCGCGGTAGGCGCCCAGACGGATCAATTCCTCCATGTCGGCATAGGTCGCCATCACCGCCCGCGCCTTCTGGATGGTCGGCCAGAACTCCGGGTCGGCCGATTTCGGCATGGTGCGGGAGACGGATTTGAGGATGTTGATGGCGGGGTAGCGGCCGCGCTCGGCGATCGAGCGCTGCATCACGATGTGGCCGTCGAGGATGCCGCGGACGGCATCCGCAATCGGCTCGTTATGGTCGTCGCCATCGACCAGCACCGTGAAGATCGCGGTGATGGCGCCCTCGCCCAGGCCCGGACCGGCGCGCTCCAGAAGCTTCGGCAGTTCGGTGAACACGGTCGGCGTGTAGCCCTTGGCGGTCGGCGGCTCGCCCGCGGACAGACCGATCTCGCGCTGGGCCATGGCAAAGCGTGTCACCGAATCCATCAGGCAAAGGACGTCCTGCTCCTCGTCGCGAAAATATTCGGCGATCGCGAGCGTCAGATACGCGGCCTGGCGGCGCATCAGCGCCGGCTCGTCGGAGGTCGCGACCACGACGACGGAACGCGCCAGGCCCTCCTCGCCGAGGTCGTCCTGCAGGAATTCCTGCACCTCGCGGCCGCGTTCGCCGATCAGCCCGATGACGCTGACCGCGGCATCGACGTTGCGCGCCAGCATCGACAGCAGCACCGACTTGCCGACGCCGGAGCCTGCGAAGATGCCCATGCGCTGGCCGCGGCAGCAGGTCAGGAACGTGTTCATCGCGCGCACGCCGAGATCGAGCGGAGCGCCGACGCGCTTGCGCGAGTGCGCCGGCGGCGGCGAATTGCGGTACGGCATCGGCGCCGGGCCCTGCGGCAGCGGCCCCTTGCCGTCGATCGGCTCACCCAGCGCATTGACGACGCGGCCGAGCCAGGCCGCACAAGGCCGCACCTGATTTGCGGCATTGGCGATGACGGCCTTGCAGCCGCGCCGCACGCCGTCGAGGCCGGCGAACGGCATCACGACGGCATTGTTGCCGCAGAAGCCGATCACCTCGCAGGGGATGGAACGGTTGCCGCCGGTCTCGATCACGAGCCGCGCGCCGACCGACATCGCATGGATCGGGCCGGCCACCTCGACCATCAGGCCGCGCACGCCGACCACACGGCCATAAATATTGATGCCGTCGATGTCGCCGATCTGTTCGGCAAGAGCCTTCACAAGAGGGCCTTCATGAGGTGATCGCCTTCATAATCCGGGGTTTCGTGGCGAGAACCTTAAGTTTCGCCATATTTCTGAACGGCGCTTAACTTCGTGTTTACCCGCATCGTTAATCATTGCGTCACTGTCTTTGTGACTGAGCGTGACTCCCCTTCAGAAGAAGGCTGAGTCGCGGGAGTCGGTTAGGCCCGTCTCTTAAAGTGGAACTTGAACGCAACCGGATAACGAAAGCTGCTTCGCACACAAGACCTTAGGGCGATTCGACGAAAATTGCATCTACAGGGCTTGCGTTCCAGAATCAGAATTTGTTAACCATCTGTTGTCAGGATCCGAATCAGTTGTTCAAAGGCGTTTTGTTGTGTGCCGCGAATGCGGCCGACCTGACGCCCAGGAGCGGCGACTATGGGGAACTGGCATGCGCGTTTTGCTGATTGAAGATGACAGCGCCGTCGCGCAGTCGATCGAGCTGATGTTGAAGTCTGAGAGCTTCAACGTCTACACGACCGATTTGGGGGAAGAAGGCGTCGATCTCGGTAAATTATACGATTACGACATTATCCTTCTCGACCTCAACCTGCCCGACATGTCCGGCTACGACGTGCTCAAGCAGCTCCGGGTCTCCAAGATCAAGACACCAATTCTGATCCTCTCCGGCCTCGCCGGCATCGAGGACAAGGTCAAGGGTCTCGGCGTCGGCGCCGACGACTACATGACCAAGCCCTTCCACAAGGACGAGCTGGTTGCCCGCATCCACGCGATCGTGCGCCGCTCCAAGGGCCATGCCCAGTCGGTGATCCAGACCGGCGATCTCGTCGTCAACCTCGACACCAAGACGGTGGAAGTCGGCGGCCAGCGCGTGCATCTGACCGGCAAGGAATACCAGATGCTGGAGCTGCTCTCGCTCCGCAAGGGCACGACCCTCACCAAAGAAATGTTCCTCAACCACCTCTATGGCGGCATGGACGAGCCCGAGCTGAAGATCATCGACGTCTTCATCTGCAAGCTCCGCAAGAAGCTCGCGAATGCCTCCGAAGGCCGCAACTTCATCGAGACCGTGTGGGGCCGCGGCTACGTGCTGCGCGAGCCGCACGAGGTCGAAGAGCGCATTCCCGCCTGATCGGTTTACTGCGCAAGCCCCAGGGCTTGCTCCTCCCAGCCTGGACCCCGCCGCAAATGGCGGGGTTTTGTTTTTTGGGGGATGCGACCGGGGCCTTATCGTCCTTGCGCCATTGAACCGCTATCCTTCCCCCGCCGACGAATGGTCGCTGCACGATGGGGGAACGATGATCCTGCAATCACTCGCCGGCCTGCCCGCCTTCCTAGTCTATTTCTGCACCGGGCTCATCGCGATCGTGACGTACCTGTTCGTCTACACCCGCATCACGCCCTACAACGAATTCCAGCTCATCCGCGACAACGAGCCGGCCGCGGCGATCGCACTCGGTCTCAGCCTGCTCGGCTTCGTCGCGCCGCTGGTCAGCGCCATCGCGCATTCGGCCAATGTGCTGGATTGCCTGATCTGGGCGCTCGTCGCGCTGATCGTGCAGATCATCGTGCTCTTTCTGGTGAGGGTGCCCGTGCCGAATCTGCCGGCGCGGATCGCGGCCGGCGAGCTTGCGCCCGCGATCTGGCTCGGCCTGTCCTCGCTTGCCGCGGGCCTGCTCAACGCCGCCTGCATGATCTACTGACATGGCCGACAAGCCCTCCAAAAAGGAGTTCGGCAAGCGCCGGCCGGCGGCAGGACCGCCGCCTGCACGACAGCCGGTGAAGCGCTCCGGCCGTGTCGCGCTGCTGGTGATGGGAACGATCGCGGTCGGCACCACCGCCTACACGCTGATGCCGCGGCAGAATTGCGAGCCCTCTGCTACCGGGGCGATAGTCCCCGGGGCGACGGTCCCCGGGGCCGCGCCGGTGCAGGCGAGCACCGCCTGCAGCAGCAGAAGCAGCTCGTCGGGCGGCGGCGGCAGCTCACGCTGGTCGTCGCGATCGAGCTTCTTCAGCAGCGACTCCTCGAGCCATTCCTCGTCCGGAACGTCGTCCGATTCAGGCTCCGGCGGCGTGAGCCGCGGCGGCTTCGGCTCGTTTGGCCATGGCTTCTCTGGCGGCGGCTGACCCATGCGACGCATCGTCTGCCCCGAGCGCGACGACTGGCGGCAGACCGCAGAGCAATGCGGCTTCGCCTTCCACACCATCGACGGCGAGCGCTATTGGGACGAGCGCGCCTACTACGCCTTCAGCCTCGACGAGATCGAGCGCGGCATCGAGACGCCGACCGGCGAGATCGACGCGATGTGCCTGGAGCTTGCCGGCCGCGTGATCGGCGACGAGCGCCATCTGCGGCGCTTGAAGATACCGGACGCGTTCTGGAGCTTGATCGCCGAGAGCTGGGCACGCGACGACCGCAGCCTTTATGGCCGGCTCGATCTGACATTCGACGGCAAGGGACCGGCAAAGCTGCTCGAATACAACGCGGATACGCCGACCTCGATTTTCGAAGCCGCGGTGTTTCAATGGACCTGGCTCGAACAGGCGATCGAACGGCGCATAATCCCGTCGCGGGCCGACCAGTTCAACTCCATCCACGAACGACTGATCGAAGCGTGGAAGCAGATTGCCGCTAGCCGCCATGTCCATCTCACCGGCACCACGGGCAATGAGGAGGACGCCGGCACGCTCGCTTATCTCGAAGACACTGCGCGCCAGGCGGGACTGACGACCACGCTACTCGATGTCGAGGCGATCGGCTGGCGCGATGATACTGGCGGCTTCGTCGATCTCGACGACCGCGACATCGCGCTCGCCTTCAAGCTCTATCCCTGGGAATGGATGTTCCAGGACGCCTTCGGCGCAAAGCTCAAGGACGCACAGACACGCTGGATCGAACCGCCGTGGAAGGCGGTGCTCTCCAACAAGGGCATCCTGCCGCTGCTATGGGAGATGTTTCCGAACCATCCCAATCTGCTGCCGGCGTTCTTCGAGGACGATCCGCGGGCAGCCGAGCTCGGCAGCTCCTATGTGCGCAAGCCGCTGCTGTCGCGCGAAGGCGCCAATGTCACGCTGGTGTCGGGCGGAATGCCGCTCGACGAGCAGGCAGGACCCTACGGCGCCGAAGGATTCGTGCGGCAGGCCCTCGCGCCCTTGCCGAACTTTTCCGACTTCTATCCGGTGGTGGGAAGCTGGCTGGTGGATCACGAACCCTGCGGCCTGTCGATCCGCGAGGACGAGAGCCCGATCACCGGCAACGGCTCGCGGTTTCTGCCGCATGCGATCTTGTGAGGTGCGCTCGTCTTCCCTTCTTGTGGGAAAAGGGAAGAACGCATCTCACCGCGCCGCTGCCACCTTCAACGACGGCGGCATCAATCCGCCCATCGGGCGGCCGGAGCGCGTTGGGTTGAGCTGATAGAGACCACGACGTTCGGCGATCGGGCGGAACGCGTCGGTGATGCCGACGACGGATTCGGCGGCGCCGAGCAGCAGCGTACCGTCGGCTTCCAAAACCTTCGCCATGCGCTCGAAGATCACGGCCTTGGTGTCCTGGTCGAAATAGATCAGCACGTTGCGGCAGAAGATCACGTCGAACGTGCCGAGATGGGAGAAGTCCTGCAACAGATTGAGCTGGCGGAACTGCACCATCGCGCGGATGTCGGCATTGAGCTGCCAGACCTCGCCCGCTTGCGTGAAGTATTTCATCAGGTGCTGGATCGGCAGGCCGCGCTGCACCTCGAACTGGCTGTAGACGCCGGCCTTGGATTTCTCCAGCACCTCCTGCGACAGATCGGTGGCGACGATCTCGATGCGCCATCCGGCGAAGGCAGCGCCCATCTCCTTCACGCACATCGCGATCGAATAAGGCTCCTGTCCCGTCGACGACGCCGCCGACCAGATGCGCAGCGACTTGCGCGCCGCGCGCGCCCGAAGCAGCCCCGGCAGGATCGTTTCGCGCAAATGATCGAACGGGATCTTGTCGCGGTAGAAGAAGGTCTCGTTGGTGGTCATCGCTTCGACCACGTCGCTCGCAAGCCGCCCGTCGCCGTTCCTGATCTTCAGCACGAGATCGGGAATCCCGGTAAGGCTCGCCTTGCGAGCCAGCGGCAGCAGCCGGCTCTCGACCAGATACTGCTTGTCCGGGGAGAGATCGAGGCCGGAGCGCTCCTTCAGGAATTTGCGCAGATAGTCGTAGTCGGCCGGCGTCACGTGCGGTCTCCCGCGAACAGGCGATTGACCCGGGCGCCGATCTGATTGAGCGGCAGGATCGCCGCGCAAATGCCGGCATTGGCCGCTGCGCCCGGCATGCCCCAGACCACGCTGGAGGCTTCGTCCTGCGCGATCACGCTGCCGCCGGCGGCGACGATGTCCTTGCCGCCGCGCATGCCGTCCGAGCCCATGCCCGTCAGGATCACGGAGAGGATGGCGCCATGCCAGATGTCGATGGCGGAGGTGAACAGCGGATCGACCGCGGGCTTGCAGAAATTGACGGCGGGACCATCGTCGAGCGCGATCGCCACGTCGGCGCCGCTGCGCACGACGCGCATGTGCTTGCCGCCCGGCGCAAGATAGATGCGGCCCGGCTTCACCGGCTCGCCATCGACGGCTTCGGCTGCCGGCTTGCGGCTCGTGCGTGCCAGATGCTCGGCGAGAATGGTGGTGAAGGTCGGCGGCATGTGCTGGGTGATCAGCACCGGGACGCGGTCGATCACGGCGCCAAGCTCGGCGACGAGCGCCATCAGCGCCTGAGGACCGCCGGTCGATGAGCCGATCAGCAGCACCTTCGGTGCCTGGGTCGAGAACGGACGCGTGGACAGCACCGAGGACGACGACGGCGCATGCACGGCCGGAGCCGGCGCGGCAGGCCGCGCGACAACCGGTCCACGTGCGGCCGGGGCCGGGCTCGCAGGCGCCAGCGGCGGGCTCGCAACCGCGGGCTTGCGGCGAAGCCGTGCGCCGAGGTGGCGGATTTTCTGGATCAGGTCGTGGTGGAAGATGTCCGCAGCCGACGCCTCGCGCGTCGATTCCGGCTTCGGAATGTAGTCGGCGGCGCCGAGCGACAGCGCCTTGAAGCTGATCTCCGCGTTACGGCGGGTCAGCGTCGAAGCCATGATGATGACGAGATCGCGCTTCTTCGCCAGGAGTTGCGGCAGCGCCGAGATGCCGTCGAGCTCGGGCATTTCGATATCGAGCACGGCAACGTCGGGGTTGATGCGTTCGATCTGGTTGACCGCCTCGAGCCCGGTGCGCAGCGACGCCGCGACCTCCATGTCGTGCTCGGCACCGATCCAGCGCGAGATCAGACCGCGGATGACGACGGAGTCGTCGACGACCATCACCCGCAACGGTCCGGCTTCCCGCGACGAGCCCGGGGTCGAATTACCTGCGAACGCAACACTCATTACTCACCAACTCAGACTGAAACGGTCAGTTGAAGACAAACGCCGAAGGAGCCGTTCAGCCTCCGGGGCGGTCGCTCAGATAAGGCCGACTTCCTGGAATTTCGCCGTCACGATGTCCTTGTCGAAGGGCTTCATGATGTACTCGTTGGCGCCGGCGTGCAGCGCGCGCGCGATATGCGCGACGTCGTTCTCGGTGGTGCAGAACACCACCTTGGGCTGGTCGCCGCCGGGCATGCGGCGGAGATGGCCGAGGAACTCGTAGCCGTCCATCACCGGCATGTTCCAGTCCAGCAGCACAGCGTCGGGCAGGCCGCGCTTGCAGGCCTCCAGCGCCTTCTCACCGTCCTCGGCTTCGAGGATCTGGAAGTCGAGCCCTTCCAGGATCCGGCGCGCAACCTTGCGGATGACGCTGGAATCATCAACGACGAGACAAGTTCGCATGTGAACCTCTGCTTCTCCCCGCTTTTGCGGGGGCACTTCCAATTGCAGGTACGTCGGCGGATGTGCCGGCGTATCAGGCCGCCATCATCTCGGGCGCGAGCTCGAGGACGCGGTCGACGTCGAGGACGACCATGAGCTGGCCGTCGAGACGGTGGACACCGCCGGCGAGCTTGG
>NZ_JBVVPM010000029.1:53727-115887 GCF_055811255.1 Bradyrhizobium sp. MI1.11 | reverse complement strand
CCCCCCCCCCCCCCCCCCCCCCCCCCCCCCCCCCCCCCCCCCCCCCCCCCCCCCCCCCCCCCCCCCCCCCCCGGCCGCGGGCGGGGGCGCCCCCCCCCCCCCCCCCCCCCCCCCCCCCCCCCCACCTCTCTGTGCTTCCGCGAAAAGTGGTGGGCACGCTTCGCTTTGCCCACCCTACCAGCGCGTCGATTACGACTCGCGCTTCCGCCGCGACTTCGGCGCGAGCGTGCCGCCACCCACCACCTGCAGCAGATCTTTGCGCACGGCTTCAATGTGACGCTCCAAAAACCGGCAGGCCTCCTCGATCTTCTGCGCGCGGCAGAGCGCGATCAGATGGGCATGCTCCTTCTCCGCCGTGCCCATCGCCTTGGTGTTGGAGAGCTGAAGCCGCGTGTAGCGGTCGCTGGTCTGGAGCAGTGACAGCACGATCGCCCGGGTGCGGGGCTGCGGCGCGTGGATGTAGAGCGCCATGTGGAAGTCGGCATTGAGCTGCCCCCATTCGCTGACGTTGCGGGCCTTGATCGCCTTCTCGAAGCTTTTGTGGATGTCGTCGAGCCCTGCGAAATCCTCCGCCGTGAACCGGGGAGCCGAGTGCGCCAGCAGCCGCGGCTCCAGGATCCGGCGCAGGTCGAAGACGTCGTTGATCTCGTCCAGTGACAGCTCGGAGACGATGGCGCCCTTCTGCGGAACGATCCGCACCAGGCCTTCCGCTTCGAGCTGAAACAGCGCCTCGCGCACGGGGATACGGCTGACGCCATAGGCCTCGCCGAGCGCATCCTGGCGCAGTTGCGATCCGGCCGGATAGGTCCCGTCGAGGATTGCTTGCCGGAGCTGGTCGACGATCGCAGCCGACAGGGTGCGATGCTTCAGAGGCAGTTTCATCCGATCTTCCGTCCCTCTCCGACTCGGCCGGCCGGAACGGTCCCTGTCTTGCATGTTGAGGTCATCGCGTCCCCGCAAAAAGCGCGTGCACGCCTTCGACGCAATCCGCGATTCCATTTGACAGCCAAAATGTATAAATTATACATTCGGCCATCGCACGACAAATCTTGCGGGCAATGGGGCCTCTTCATGATCGAGCAGACGATGCCGGCCACGCGCGCGTTCAGCGTTCGACGCATGGTCGTCCGCGCCTCCTGCGCCCTGCTCGCCGTCGAGCGGATCGCATTGATGGGCCTGATGTACCTGCTCACCGCCCTGATCCTGGTCAACGTCGTCACCCGCTACTCGCATTTCCCGATCTACTGGATCGACGAGTCCGCGGTCTATTGCGTGGTCTGGCTGACATTCGTCGGCGCCTCCGCGATGACGCGGCTGCGGCTCGATTTCGCGGTGACGATGCTGACGGAACGTCTTTCGCTCCGCGCCCAGAAGATCGCGAAGGTGATCTCGACCGGCCTCGTCGTCGTGTTCGGTCCCGCCCTGATCGTCACCTGCGTGCTTTGGATGGACCCGATTGGCCTCGCCCGCGCCGGCTTCGACGGGCGCAAGCTGGCGGCCCAGACCTTCAATTTCCTCTACACGGAGCATACCCAGACGCTGAACTGGCCGACCTGGGTGCTCTATCTGACGCTGCCGATCTTCGCGGTGTCGATGACCGTGCATGGTCTCGCCAATTTGCTGGAAGATCTCGAACTGGTCCCGCGCATCCCACCGAAGGGCTTTGCGCTCTCCGAGCTCGACGGGGTCAACTGATGATCACGTCGGCAGCCTTCCTCGCGATCATGCTGGTCGGCGTACCGATCGGTCTCTGCCTGTGTCTCGCCGGCCTGGTCTACATCGCCGCATCCGGCAATCCGGTGCTGTTCCAGTCCTATCCGCTCCAGCTGTTCGGCGGCGTCGACAGCTACGGCCTGATCGCGATCCCGCTCTTCATCCTGATCGGCGAGATCATGAACGGCGGCGGCATCACGCGGCGCATCGTCGACATGGCGATGGCCTTCGTCGGCTCGCTCAAGGGCGGCCTCGCCTACGTCAACATCCTCGCCAACATGTTCATCTCCTCGATCCTGGGGTCAGCGACCGCACAGGTCGCGATCATGGCCCAGATCATGGTGCCGGAGATGGAGAAGAAGGGCTACGACAAGACGTTTGCGGCGGGCTTGACCGCCTATGGCGGCATGCTCGGTCCGATCATTCCGCCCTCGGTGATGTTCGTGGTCTACAGCGTGCTCGCACAGGTCTCGGTCAGCGACATGCTGATCGCCGGCATCGTGCCCGGCGTGATCCTCACGGTGATGTTTTGTGTCGTCATTGCGCTGATGGGATACGTCTACAACTATCCGCGCGCCGACTATCAGACGCCGCGGCAGCGCGTGGCGACGATCCTGCGGACCTCGCCCACCCTACTGATCCCGATCGTCATCGTCGGCACCATCCTCGGCGGTCTCGCCAACGCGACGGAATCCGCCGCCGTCGGCGCCGTTGCCGCAGCCCTGGTCGGAAAGTTCTGGACCAGGGAGTTCGAATTCTCGCAGTTGCCGCAGATGATGCTGCGCAGCGCGATCTATTCGGCGATCGTGCTGTTCCTGGTGGCCGCCGCGGCGGTGTTCTCCTGGGTGCTGATCTTCGGCAAGGTGCCGCAGGAAACCGCCGCCTGGATCCAGACGGCCGCCAAGGACCCGATCAGCTTCATGCTGATCTGCAATGTCATCCTGCTGGTGATCGGCACCGTCATCGACGGCATTCCCGGCCTGATCATGACGGTGCCGATCTTGCTGCCTGTTGCAACCGACGTCTATCACATCGATCCCAGGCATTTCGGCGTCGTGGTGGTGATCAACCTCGTGCTCGGCCTGTTGTCGCCGCCGGTCGGGCTCTGCTTCTTCGTCGCGGCCGCTGTCACCGGCGCCAAGCCCGGCAAGATGTTCATGGTGACGCTGCCGTTCTTCGTCATCTCCTGCGTCCTGCTGGTGCTGCTCTCGCTCTATCCGTCACTCTCGCTGATCCTGATCAAATAGGCCCGTCCAAAAGGAAGCCCGACCATGCCGCTTTCACGCCGCCGCTTTCTCGCAGCCAGCGCCGCCGCATCGGTGTTCGCGCCGTCGTTGGCGCTCGCCCAGGCCAAGGAATTCCGTCTCGGCCTGATTACGCCGAACGGCCATTCCTGGAACAAGGCTGCGCTCAAATTCGGTGAAGATCTCAAGGCGGCGACCAACGGCCGCCTGACCCTGACCGTATTTCACTCCGGCCAGCTCGGCAACGAGCCCGCGATGATGCAGCAATTGCAGTCCGGCGCGCTCGACATGGGCTTCGTCCAGGCCGCAGAGCTCGGCTCGCGCGTGCCGCACATTGCAGCGATCAATGCGCCCTACATCGTCCGCTCGACGCCCGCAGTGGCGAAATTCGTACGGCATCCGGCGGCGGTGAAGCTGTTCGAGGTGCTGCCGCAGGAGACCGGAACGATCGGGCTCGGCTGGGGCATCACCGGCATGCGGGCGGTATTCTCCTCAAAGGACCTGACTTCGCTCGCCGACATCAAAGGCATGAAGCTGCGCATCAATCCGACGCCGGTCTATCGCGATTTCTATTCCTCGCTGGGTGCAGCTCCGACGCCGATCCCGACGCCGCAGGTGTTCGACGCGATGGCCAATGGCCAGGTCGACGGTCTCGAGGCTGATCTCGAATTCTCCTGGAACCAGCGCTTCGACAAGGTGTCGAAGGTGATCCTGCAGATGAACGCCGTCTTCATGCCGATGGCCGCAGTGCTCTCGGGCCGGGTCTGGCAGTCGCTCCCCGCCGCCGACCGCGAGCTGATCGCCAAGACCGTCAAGTCGACGCTGGATGCGCAGATCGACGAATTGGCCTCCAACGAGCCCGCGCTGATCGAGAATTTCCGCAATGCCCCGATCCCGATCCGCCAGGTGCCGGCCGGCGATACCGAAGCCGTCATTGCCGAGTTCGACAAGATCTGGCTGCCGAAGGCGCCCGTCCTCGCCGAGCTGCGCAAGGTCGGCGCCACGCTCTGACCCCAACCGCCATCCCCTTCCAAGAACCCCGGCGGATCCAGCCCCCCGCCGGCCAAATCCACTCGGAGTCAAATCATGAGCCGCCGCGTTTCCTGGGAGGGCGTCTTCCCGGCCGTCACCACGCAATTCCACGACGATCTCTCGCTCGACATCGACGCGACCGCGAAGGTGATGGACGGACTGATCCGTGATGGCGTCTCCGGCCTGATCGTCTGCGGCTCGGTCGGCGAGAACACCTCGCTGGAGCGCAAGGAGAAGGTCGCGATCATGGAGACGGCGAAATCCGTTGCGGCCGGCCGCGTGCCCGTGCTGTGCGGCATCGCCGAATTCACCACGGCCTTCGCAGTCGAAACCGCGAAGGAGGCCGCGCGCGTCGGCATCGACGGCGTGATGGTGATGCCGGCCCTGGTCTATTCGTCCAAGCCGCACGAGACCGCCGCGCATTTCCGCGCCGTCGCCACCGCGACGGACCTGCCGGTGATGCTCTACAACAATCCGCCGATCTACAAGAACGACGTCACCCCCGACATTCTGGCCACGCTCGCCGACGTCGAGACCGTCGTCTGCTTCAAGGATTCCTCGGGCGACACAAGGCGCTTCATCGACACCAGGAACATGGTCGGCGATCGCTTCGTGCTGTTCGCCGGCCTCGACGACGTCATCGTCGAGAGCATCGCCATGGGCGCCGTGGGGTGGGTGTCCGGCATGTCGAACGCCTTTCCGCGCGAGGGCGAGACGCTGTTTCGCCTGGCCAAGGCCGGACGCTATGCCGAGGCGATGCCGCTCTACGAATGGTTCATGCCGCTCTTGCATCTCGACGCACGCCCGGACCTCGTCCAGTGCATCAAGCTGTGCGAGCACATCATGGGCCGCGGCACCGCGCTGACCCGCCCGCCCCGCCTCGCGCTGCTGCCGCAGGAGAAGGCCGAGGTCGAGGCGATGATGGCCAAGGCGCTCAAGAGCCGGCCGCGCCTGCCCGATGTTGGGTTGAAGGCAGCCTGAGCGCACGTAGGGTGGGCAAAGCGAAGCGTGCCCACCACTGAGATCGAAATCGTGGAAAGATGGTGGGCACGGCGCTATGCGCCTTTGCCCACCCTACGAAGCTGCCCGCTTCTTCCTTGCATTCAGTGCGGACGCCACGCGGCTCACGGGCGGTTTGCCGAGCACGCGACTCATCTCGTTCGTGACAGCCAGCAGCTTCTCCATATCAACGCCGGTCCTGATTCCCATGCCCTCGAGCATGTAGACGACGTCCTCGGTCGCAACGTTGCCCGTCGCGCCCGGCGCGTAGGGGCAGCCGCCGAGGCCGCCGGCGGCGGCATCGATGACGTGGACGCCTTCCTCCATCCCCGCATACAGATTGGCGAGCGCCTGGCCGTAGGTGTCGTGGAAATGCATCGAGAGATTGGCGGGCGGGATGTTGGCGCTGACCGCGCGCAGCATCTCCTTGGCTTTATCAGGCGTGCCGACGCCGATGGTGTCGCCGAGCGAGATTTCGTAGCAGCCGAGCTCCCACAGCGTGGTGGCGAGATCGGCGACGGCTTTCGGCTTGATCTCGCCGTCGAAGGGACAGCCCAGCACGCAGGAGATATAGCCGCGTACCTTGACACCATCAGCCTTGGCGCGCGCCAGCACCGGCTTGAACCGTTCGATGGACTCCGCGACCGTGCAATTGATGTTGGCCCGCGAAAAGCCTTCGGAAACCGCGGCGAACACCGAGACGATCTTGGCGCCGGCCGCGCGCGCGGCGTCATAGCCCTTCTCGTTCGGCACCAGCACGTGGAATTCGGCACCGGTCAAATGGCTGACGCCGCGCAGCACGGCATCCGAGCTCGCCATCTGCGGGATCGCCTTGGGCGAGACGAAGGCGCCGACCTCGACCGTATTGAGGCCAGCCGCGACCAGCGCCTCGATGAAGGCGATCCGCGCCTCGACGCTGACCGCCGTCTTCTCGTTCTGCAGGCCGTCGCGGGGCCCCATTTCGATGATGCGGACGGGGTCGCTCATCTCATTCTCCGGAAGGCTCGACCACGGCGAGCTCGATGCCCTCCTGGACGATGTCGCCGACCTTGCATTTGATCGACTTCAGCACGCCGGCATAGGGCGCGCGCAGCGTCTGCTCCATCTTCATCACTTCCAGCGTCAGGATCGGCGCGCCCTTCTCGAGCTTGGCCCCCTCCTCCGCCAGCACGGCGACGACGGTGCCCGGCAAGGGCGCTGCGATCTTATCCGCGCCGGCCTGCTCCTCGGTCTCGCCGCCGAACGGATCGACCCAATGCAGGTCGAAGCGCCCGTTGCGCGTGCGCAAATACAGCTCATGACCGTCGATCACGGCCGCGACCGACGATTTGACGCCGTCGAGAGTCAGATCGAAGCCGCCGTCGCGAGGCGCAATCGCAAACGCCAGCTCGCGTTCGCCGATCACCAGTGTGGACGGGCCGCTGCCGTAGTTCAGCACAACCTTCTGCTCGGGTCCGTGGCCAACGCGGAACGTAAAGTTGCGCTGGCGGCGGCCGACCGGCATCCAGCCAAAGGTTTGCCAGGGCGAATTCGCGTCCGCCTGCGCAGCCTGCCGCTCGTTGTTGATCACAGCGGCCACGGCGGCGCAGAGCTCGAGCTCGCCGGGCGCCGGCGGTGCCTGCGTCAGGACCGCAAGCTCGCGTTCGATGAAGCCGGTGTCGATCGCGTTCGCTCTCACCTTCGGATGCGTCATCAGCGCCGACAGGAACGGGATGTTGCTGACGATCCCGCGGACGTCGGACTCTTCCAGCCCGCGGTTCAGCCGCTCGATCGCGACCTCCCGCGTCGGCGCCCAGGCGATCATCTTCGCTAGCATCGCATCGTAGTACGGCGAGACGGCGTCGCCCTCGCGATAGCCAGCGTCGATGCGCAGGCCGCCGGTTTCCGCGGGCAACCGCCAGGTCGAGATCTTGCCGACCGAAGGCATGAAGTTCTTGGTCGGGTTCTCCGCGTAGACCCGAGCCTCAACCGCATGTCCGTTGAGCTTGATCTGATCTTGTTTGAGCGGCAGCGCCTCGCCGAAGGCGACCCGCAACTGCCACTCGACCAGATCGATCCCGGTGATCAGCTCGGTCACGGGATGCTCGACCTGAAGGCGCGTGTTCATCTCGATGAAGAACACGTCCTTGCCGTCGGAGACGAACTCGATGGTGCCGGCGCCGACATAGTTGACGGCTCCGGCCGCCTTTCGCGCAGCGGCGCAGACCGTCTCGCGCTGGGCCGCATTGAGCGTCGGCGACGGCGCCTCCTCGATCACCTTCTGGTGCCGCCGCTGCAACGTGCATTCGCGCTCGAACAGCGAGAGCAGATTGCCATGGCTATCGCCGACGATCTGCACCTCGATATGGCGGGGGTTATCGACGTATTTTTCGATCAGCATGCGGTCGTCGCCGAACGCGGCTTTTGCTTCCCGCTTCGCGCTGACGATTGCAGGCGCAAGTTCATCCACGGAGCGAACGATGCGCATGCCACGGCCGCCGCCGCCGGCGGACGCCTTTACCAGAATGGGGAAACCGACTTTCTCGGCCGCCTTCGCCAGCGTCGCATCGTCCTGGGCCTCGCCGTGATAGCCGGGCACCAGCGGTACGCCGGCCTTCTCCATCAGCGCCTTGGAGCCGGACTTCGAGCCCATCGCGGTCATCATCGCGGCGGTCGGGCCGACGAAGACCAGGCCGGCGTCGAAGCACGCCTGCGCAAACTCGGCGTTCTCAGATAGGAAGCCGTAGCCGGGATGGACCGCCTCCGCGCCGGTCTTTCGCGCGGCCCCGATCAGCCGCTCGACATTGAGATAGCTGTCGCGAGCGCGTGCGGGTCCGAGCAGTACGGCCTCGTCGGCGAGCGCGACATGCATCGCCTCGCGGTCGGCCTCGGAATAGACCGCGACGGTGCGCAGGCCCATGGCGCGCGCGGTGCGGATCACCCGGCAGGCGATCTCGCCGCGGTTGGCGATCAGGAGCGTGCGAAAACGACGGTAGAGCTTTGAGCGGTCCATCGCATCACATCCTGAACAGGCCAAATTTCGTCGGCTCGATCGGCGCATTCGACGCGGCCGAGAGGCCAAGGCCGAGCACCAGCCTTGTATCGGCCGGGTCGATCACGCCGTCGTCCCAGAGCCGCGCGGTCGCGTAATACGGGTGCCCCTGGCTCTCATATTGCGCGCGGATCGGCTCGCGGAATTTATCTTCGTCTTCTTTCGACCAGCTGTCGCCCTTGGCCTCGATATTGTCGCGGCGGACCTGGCTCAGCACCATCGAGGCCTGCTCGCCGCCCATCACCGAGATGCGGGCGTTCGGCCACATCCAGAGGAAGCGCGGTGAGTAGGCGCGACCGCACATGCCGTAATTGCCGGCGCCATAGGAGCCGCCGATCACGACGGTGAATTTCGGCACCGACGCCGTCGCGACCGCCGTCACCAGCTTGGCGCCGTCACGCGCGATGCCGCCGGCCTCGTACTTCTTGCCGACCATGAAGCCGGTAATGTTCTGCAAAAACACCAGCGGAATGCCGCGCTGGCAGCACAGCTCGATGAAATGCGCCCCCTTCAGCGAACTTTCACTGAAGAGAATGCCGTTGTTGGCGATGATGCCAACCGGAAAACCCCAGATGTGAGCGAAGCCGCACACCAGCGTCGTGCCGTAGAGCTTCTTGAACTCGTCGAATTCGGAGCCATCAACCACGCGCGCAATGATGTCGCGCACGTCGAACGGCTTGCGCCCGTCGACGGGCACCACGCCGTAGATCTCCTCCGCCGCAAACAAGGGATCACGCGCCGGATGCATGTTGAGGTTCGGTCGCACCGATGGTTTCAGCGTGCCGACAATGCGGCGGGCGATGCCGATCGCGTGCGCGTCGTTCTGGGCGTAATGATCGGTCACGCCCGATTGCCGCGAATGCACGTCGGCGCCGCCGAGCTCTTCCGCGGTCACCACTTCGCCCGTCGCCGCTTTCACCAGCGGCGGCCCGCCGAGGAAGATGGTGCCTTGATTGCGCACGATGATGCTCTCGTCCGACATCGCGGGGACATAGGCGCCGCCGGCCGTGCAGGAGCCCATCACGATGGCAATCTGCGGGATGCCTTGCGACGACATCTGGGCCTGGTTGTAGAAGATGCGGCCGAAATGACGCTCGTCCGGAAAGATCTCGTCCTGCAGCGGCAGGAAGGCGCCGCCGGAATCCACCATGTAGACGCAGGGAAGATTGTTCTGCCGCGCCACGTCCTGCGCGCGCAGATGCTTCTTCACGGTCATGGGATAATAGGTGCCGCCCTTGATGGTGGCATCGTTGGCAACGATCACGCATTCGCGACCCGCGATGCGCCCGACCCCGGTGACAACGCTGGCCGAATGCACGTCGCCGCCATAGAGGCCATAGGCCGCGAGCGGCGACAGCTCCATGAACGCGGTGCCGGGATCGACCAAGAGGTCGACGCGCTCCCGCGCCAGCATCTTGCCGCGCGAGGTATGGCGGTTGCGCGAGACCTCACCGCCGCCGCCGGCGACCTGGCTCAGCTTTTCGCGCAGATCCGCGACGAGGCTGCGCATGGCCTCGGAATTGCGTGCAAAGTCCGACGAAGACGTATCGATGCTGGAATGGAGCGGCATGTTGATTCCAATTGCGTGAAGGTTTTAAGCCGTCTCAGCCATCAATTCGCGGCCGATCAGCATGCGGCGGACCTCGGAAGTCCCCGCGCCGATCTCGTAGAGCTTGGCGTCGCGCCAGAGCCGTCCGACCGGAAATTCGGAGGTGTAGCCGACCCCGCCAAGCGCCTGGATCGCCTCGCCCGCCATCCACGTCGCCTTCTCCGCGGAATAGAGGATCGCAGCCGCCGCATCCTTGCGCAAGCTGCGTGCGTGATCGGCGCGGTCGCAGGCACGCCCCACCGCATAGACATAGGCGCGCGTGGCCTGCCAGGTCGCGTACATGTCGGCGAGCTTGCCCTGCATGAGCTGGAAGTCGCCGATCGGCTGGCCGAACTGCTTGCGCTCGTGCATGTAGGGCACCACCGCGTCCATGCAGGCCGCCATGATCCCGAGCGGGCCGCCGGAGAGGACCGTGCGCTCATAGTCGAGGCCGGACATCAGCACCCTGACGCCCTCGCCGACCTTGCCAAGCACGTTCTCCTCCGGCACCTCGCATTCGTCGAAGAACAGTGGATAGGTGTTGGAGCCGCGCATGCCGAGCTTGTCGAGATGCTGGCCGTGGCTGAAGCCCTTGGCCCCCTTCTCGACCAGGAAGGCGGTCATGCCGCGCGGGCCCGCTTCCGGATCGGTCTTGGCATAGACCACCAGCACGTCGGCATCGCCGCCATTGGTGATCCACATCTTCGAGCCGTTGAGCACGTAGCGGTCGCCGCGCTTGTCGGCGCGCAGTTTCATGGACACAACGTCGGAGCCGGCGCCGGGCTCGGACATCGCGAGCGCGCCGACATACTCGCCGGAGATCAACTTCGGCAGATAACGCTCGCGCTGCGCATCACTGCCGTTGCGGCGGATCTGGTTGACGCAGAGATTGGAATGGGCACCGTAGGAGAGACCGACCGCGGCCGAGCCGCGCGAAATCTCCTCCATCGCGACGATATGGGCGAGATAGCCCATGTTGGAGCCGCCATATTGCTCCGGCGCGGTCATGCCAAGCAGGCCGAGGTCGCCGAGGCGCTTCCAGAGGTCCGCCGGGAACAGATTGGCTTTCTCGATATCGGCGGCACGCGGGGCGATCTCCGCCTCCACGAAGGCGCGCAGCGTGTCGCGCAGCATGCCGATATCTTCGCCCAGATCGAAATCGATGCTCGGAATATTCAAGGCGATTCCTCCGTCTTTTGGGGACCGAACCTAGCGGCATCGGGGCCCTTCTGCGGTCGAAAAGGTTGCATTTTCCGCCAAACTTGGCGAGGATTTTCCCAGAGGATTTCCGATGCCTTTTCAAGTCGCAACCGCGATCCCGCGCCGCGCCGTGACCCCAGCCGCCTTCGTCCGCGGGGTCGTTGCCGCTTACGAACGTTACGGCCGCGATCCGACCGAGGCGCTGAGCCGGGGTCAGGTAACGCCAGACCTTGTCAATTCTCCGGGTGGACGGGTCACGGCCGGCCAGTTCGAGGCGCTGGCGGGCCATGCCATGCGCGAGCTCGATGACGAGGCGCTCGGCTGGTTCTCGCGCCGGCTGCCCTTCGGCACCTACGGCATGCTGTGCCGCGCCTCGATCACCGCCCCGACGCTGGAGGTCGCGCTCAAGCGCTGGTGCCGGCACCATCGTCTGCTCACCGAGGACGTGCTGCTCGATCTCGCGGTCGGCAAGGAGACCGCAGTCGTGTCCATCCGTGAACTGCGCGACCTTGGATCTCTACGCGAATTCTGCCTGGTCACCCTGCTTCGCTATGTTCTTGGCTTTTCCTGCTGGGCCGTGGATTCCAGGATCGCGCTCCGCGCCGCGGAATTCCCGTACGCCGAGCCCGGCCATGTCTCGGTCTATCCCACCATCTTTTGCCGAAACATCCGCTTCGATGCGGACCGTGCTTCCATCACCTTCGACAAGCATTATCTGTCGCTGCCGCTCACCCGTAGCGCGGCGGACCTCGACAACATGCTCAAGGGCGCGCTGCGGCTGACAGTGCTCCCCTATCGGCGCGACCGGCTGCTGGTCGAGCGCGTTCGCCGCGTGCTCCGCAATGCGCGCGGACGCAGTCTCGGAGCCGAGGATGTCGCAAGCGAGCTGGCACTCTCTACCCGCACCATGCATCGGCGCCTGAGCGAGGAGGCGACCTCATTGCGCGATCTCAAGGAAGAGGCAAAATTCGAGCTCGCCAAGCAGGAGCTGATGCGCGGTCGCAGCCCGATCAAGCGGATCGCGGAGATCGCCGGCTTCCGCAACGAAAAGAGCTTTTCCCGCGCCTTCCGCAGCTGGACCGGTACCTCGCCGCGCGAGTTCCGCGGCCGGTATCGCTGACGCGCGGGCTGTCGTGCCGTTGCGGCCTCCGAGATCCAACTCGGAGGCCGCAACATTTCGAAACCGGTCTCGATCAGTTCGAGTTGGTCTGCCCGCCCGGGCGCAGCTTGGTGCGCGAGTGCGTCTGCTTCGGCTGGAAGGCCAGCGCGTCTGTCGACGTCTTCGCGCCGCCGCTCTGCGAGCACGAGCCGCCGATGCCGCCGGCCGCCGCCCGGCAGGCCTCCATCGTCGGATATCCGCAGCCATGCGCGGCCTGGGCGCCATTGGTGATGCAGTAGTCTTCTGCCTGGGCAGCCGGCGCGGTCATCATGAGAAACGCAGATGCAAACAGCGTCGCAGCGGATGCGACGAACGTCTTCGAGATCGAGGTCATGTTGTCTTTTCCTGCTTCAGGGTCCCACAAAAGAGGCCTCGGCATGCGATGCAGGCTGAGGTTCACACCTCGCATGTAGGCCGGCGCCAGGAACCGGCAATCACGGCTCGGCGCATTGCAGGACTTCCCAAATCACATGTCACAGTTAGGTGAGTTACTTATCTTTTTATCCGCCTTATCCGAACTTCTATCCCAGCAAGGGAATAACCCCCGCGCCTTCAGACGTTTGGATGTCGTTGTGCGAGCTACGTTCTGGGACAGTTGCCGCCGAACTATCCTGCCGCCGCGATCTTCTGCAACGGCAGCGGCACGTCCTTCGCTACGCCCAGCACCGGGAAGCTGCGGACGTTCTTCACGTTCGGCATCGCGGCGAAATGCAGGAGCTGCTGGCGCATGCTCTCGACGCTCGGCGCCACGCATTTGAGAAGATAGTCGGTGTCGCCCGAAATCCGCCAGCACTGCTGGATGCGCGGGATCGCGGCGATCGAGCTCTCGAACGCCGCCAGCACCGGCTGGGCCTGGCTGCCGAGCTGGATCGAGACGAACGACACCACCTCGTAGCCGAGCAGCCGCTCGTCGATGACGGCGCGCACCGCCCGGATCACGCCGCGGCTGAACAGCGATTTCAACCGCCTGACGCAGTTGGGCCCGGACACCCCGACGCGCAGCGCCAGCTCATTGTTGCGAACCCGCCCGTCCTGCTGCAACTCGGAGAGTATTTTCAGATCGACGCCGTCGAGCTGGTCACGCCCGGCCATACCCCCACCTCGCCATGAGCCTGTCTTGCGCGGCAGCGAAGCACGGAGCGGAATGGCTGCCAAGGGCAGGACGATGGGAAGAACCCGCGTGGTTGCCCGGGCTTATTCCGGCCAGCCGCGGGCTTTCACGCGGGGCTAAAAACAAGGATGCCCGGGACCCGGCTCCACCAAGGCTTCGCAGGGCATTCGGTGTTGGGCCGGCGAAGCTTCAGCGAAGACGGCAAGCCCGGGCATGACCAGAGTCTCGACGCGTGGCCCGCCCTCAATGCGTCCAAGGCTCGCCGCGGCGGAACGAGAAATTGTCGGCATAGGCGACCGGACGGCGCACCGATTCCTTTGGCTCGATCACCTGGTAGGCGATGCCCTTGCGCTCGCAATAGGCGACCGCCTCTTCCTTGCTGTGGAAGTGCAGCGTGATCTGCTGCTTCATGTCGCCGGACGAGGTCCAGCCCATCAGCGGCTCGACCGCGCGCGGCTGCTCGGGCTCATAGTCGAGCTGCCATTCCTTGGTTTTGGACCGGCCGGATTGCATCGCGTTCTTGGCGGGCTTGAAAATGCGTGCGGTCATGGATGGTCCGGGCCTCTTGTTCGTCTTTTCGTTCGATTTCGATGCGGCACGGTAGCAGTTGGTGGAAACCGCGGGCATAGTATAGAGACACCTTTAGGGAACTGATCCGTGATTCCGGCCCTCGGGATGCCTCGCCGACGGGTATAATCATTATGCTGCATCGTGACAATTGCGTACCCGCCTTCCGCGCCGGGATCTCGCCCGGCGGCCCTGCTTCGTTGACGCCCACCTGTCCGTCCCCTCCGAAAGCTCCCGTCGCATGTCCTTCCTGAACATCAACGCCACGCTCCCCGAAAAGGGCCGTGACCTCAGGCTCGACCTGTTTCGCGGTATTGCGAACTGGGCCATCTTCCTCGACCATATCCCCGACAACGTGGTGAACTGGATCACCACCCGCAATTACGGCTTTTCCGACGCCGCCGATCTGTTCGTCTTCATCTCCGGCTACACCGCCTCCTTCGTCTATGCACGGATGATGCTCGAGCGCGGCTTCCTGGTCGGCGCCACGAGGCTGACCAAGCGGGTCTGGCAGCTCTACGTCGCCCATATCATCCTGTTCGTGATCTACATCGCCTCGATCAGCTATCTGGCGCTGCGCTTCGGCGATTCCGAGATGATCAACGAGTTCAACGTCGCCGGCCTGGTCGACAATGCCACCGAGACGCTGCGCCAGGGCCTGTTCCTGCGCTTCAAGCCGCTCAATCTCGACGTGCTGCCACTCTACATTGTGCTGATGGGGCTGTTTCCGCCGGTGCTGTGGTTCATGCTGCGCAAGCCGGACCTGACGATGGCATTGTCCATCGTGCTTTGGCTGACCGCGCGCCATTTCGGCTTGAACCTGAACGCCTATCCGGCCGGACAGTGGTACTTCAACCCGTATTGCTGGCAGGTGCTGTTCGTGTTCGGCGCCTGGTGCGCAATGGGCGGCGCGCGGCGCTCGATGGCGCTGATCAATGCGCCGGTCACGCTCTGGCTCTGTCTCGGTTACATGCTGTTTGCGCTGGTCATGACCATGGCTGGCCGTTTCCCGACCCTCGGCGGCATGTTCCCGGAATGGCTGTTCTCGGCGTTCAACCCGAACGACAAGACCAACCTTGCGCCCTACCGCTTCATCCACTTCGTCGTGATCGTGATCCTGGTGATCCGCTTCGTGCCGAAGGACTGGCCGGGCCTGGAATGGAAAGGGTTCGATCCCATCATCGTATGCGGCCAGCAGTCGCTCGCCGTGTTCTGCGTCGGCGTGTTCCTGTCCTTCGTCGGTCATTTCGAGCTGTCGATGAGCTCGGGCTCGCTGTTCGCGCAGATCTTCGTCAGCGTCGCCGGCATCGCGATCATGACGACAGTGGCCTATTACATCTCCTGGTCGAAGAGGCAGGACAAGCCGCTGAAGCCGCCGCCGCCCAAGCCTGCCGCGGCAAAGGCCGCTTGAGGGGGCAGCGATACCGCGCCGGACGACAGCGACGCCGCTTCAGGCTGCCGCTTCGCTGTCGTACTCGGTGAATTTCTTGTAGATCCAGTCGCGGCCGTCGTGGCGGCGCCAGACCTTGCCGTAAACCAGCTGCCCGTTGATCGAGCGGCGCGGCACGAACACGGTCCAGAGATGCCAGATCTCGGTCCAGCTCGCCTGCGGACCGATGGTTCGGACGTTGCGATCGAAAGACATGATGCAGAACTCACAGGATACGAGCACTGCGACGAACTGTGATATCATGTGAGCACGAATTTCAGGCAGCCGTCGCGAGCCGGACCGATCTGATAACAGTCACGAAGACGGCCGCAACAACCGCTCGTCCTTAACCTAACCGATCAACCTTACTTCCTGTGCGCGCGCGGCAAGACCGGTTGAAAGCGGTCGCCGATTTTCCTAGACTGTGTGTGATTTGAGAATGAGCGCGTCGTTTTGAGGACGTGCGGTTATTTCCAGGCTGACGCAAATTTTTGAAAACTATTAATGGGCGGGGGCCACCACGATGAATTTGCAATGTGCATGTCTGCGCTTGGCGCTGCGTTCGACGCCGCCTGCTCTGCCCGCGAAGACGCCGGAGCAAGACCCGCGGAAGGCCGCCAACGACAATCAGCTGGCCTGGCCGTTCCTGCCGTTTCCGTTCGGCTGGTACGCGACGAACTGATGGTCGGAAAAGCGTAACGCCGCGCAAGCGGAATATCATCGCTTGGCGGCGCCCGTTAGGCATTGGGCGCTGAAATCCCCCAACACCTATACGTGCATGGCGACGACAAAAGGTTCGACAAAGTTTTACGATTTCCGCACCGCCCGATCTGCCCAATGGCTTGAAAAATCGCGCAGAAGTCGCGTTGGGCAGGGAATGAGCGCCGAGGGTTTGGAGGGCTTTGGCAGCTCCGGGCATCGGCACTGAACGCGCACCATGCTCGGCTGCTGCGCTCTCGCCTGGATCGCCTGGCGCCTCGCCGACGGGCTGTTGTTCTCTGGTGCGGTTCCGACCCACCTCCGGACTGGTCGGGGCAGCTGGATTCGAACCAACGACCTGCAGTACCCAAAACTGCCGCGCTACCAGGCTGCGCTATACCCCGAATGTCCGGCGAGCCCCGTCGATACACGCTTCCCAAAGCGCCAGCAAGCCTTCCAACGGCACCAGCAAGCTTCCCAAAAGACCTCAGGACGGGGGCAATAGCCCTGCCAATAGCCCCTTGACCCGCCTACTTGCTGCCGAACAGCGGGTGGCCGACGCGGTCGCCGGCGCGGATGCCATATTTCTGCGCCGTCCCTGCCACCACCTCCAGAACAGCCCGCGCGGGCCCCCTGGATGAGATGATTTTTGTCGACATCGGCTCGGTATTTTCGGCGATGCGCAGGATTCGGCCGTCGGCGCGAATGAAGATCATGTCGAGCGAGACATAGGTGTTCTTCATCCACATCGACACCTCTTGCTCGGGATTGAAGTCGAACAGCATGCCTTTGCCGTCCGCCAGTTCCTTGCGGTACATCAGGCCGGTCTGCTTCTCCTCCTCGGTCGTCGCGATCTCGACCGAGAACACCTGCACGCCGTTTTTGGTGACGATCTCGAGCGGCTGGAAACTGGCGGCGCGGACGGGGGCGCTCGCGACGGCACAGCCGGCGATGACGAGGATGGCGGCGAGCCAGCCCTTCGCAACGGCGAAGACGGCCTTTCGATCGAAATTCATGGATGGCTCTCGAGGCGTGGGACTGGACCAGTCCTTACGTGGCGATCGCCGGAAAAGCCAGAGGCGCGCCGGTCAGCCAGCGCGCCTCTGCTCACGATCGCGGGAATAGAATTAGTGGGACGAGACCGGCGATCCCGTCTCGGGATGGATCTCTGCCGCCATCATGCCCTTGGAGCCGGGCCCGAAGCGGACCAGCACATACTGGCCGGGCCGCAACTCGGTCATGCCGAAGCGGCGCAGCGTCTCCATGTGCACGAAGATGTCGGGCGTGCCCTCGCCGCAGGTCAGGAAGCCGAAACCGCGCAGCCGGTTGAACCATTTGACCTGGGCTCGCTCCAGCCCGCTGGTCGCCGTCACCGTGACATGGGTGCGCGGCGGCAGCATCTGCGCCGGATGGATCGCAGTCGACTCGTCCATCGAGACGACGCGGAACGCCTGGTAGCCCTTGGCCCGCTGGATGCACTCGACGACGATGCGGGCGCCCTCGTAGGCGGTCTGGAAGCCATCGCGCCTAAGCACGGTAACGTGCAGGAGCACGTCGGGCCAGCCATTGTCGGGAACGATGAAGCCGTAGCCCTTTGAGGCGTCGAACCATTTGATGACGCCGTGAACCTCGACGAGGTTGGCGCTGCTCTCACCAAGTCCGGTGAATGGACTGAGAGCGCTGTCGCGACCGCCACCGCCGTGTTCACCCACCGCGGGAACTCCGACCTTCTTGGACTCAAATCCGTCGGACGACCCCATAACCCCGGACCCCACACATGCCATGCAACCCGCCTGAATGGCGGCGCCGAATCACGCGTCTTTAGAGAATCTTCTCAACTCGACGCGACGCGAATCTTTCGACTCAAAAGATAACACTCCCGGTTGCGACGCATAGACAAAAAAGAGATTCGCCGGAACCTATGAACAGCTTGCACAGCCGCGAATCAAATTGCTGCCTCAATTACCGACAAAGGGCCCGAGCGTTTCGCCGATGTCGTGGCGGATCACGAGATCGGCGACGTCGTCCTGCTCGGTGGACTCGCGATTGATGATTACCAGGCGTGCACCTGCTTCCTTCGCCATCATCGGAAAGCCCGCGGCCGGCCATACCACCAGCGAGGAACCGATCGCGATGAAGAGGTCGCAGTCTTGCGACAGCGCGGTGGCGCGCTGCATTTCATCCTCGGGCATCGTCTGGCCGAAGGAGATCGTGGCGGTCTTCACCGGCTCGTCGCACACGGGACAGTTGGGCGCGGCGCCCTCCTCGTCGAAGCGGCGCTTCACCCAATCAAGCGGATAGGCCTGCCCGCATCCGATGCAGCGCGCATACGTGGTGTTGCCGTGAAGTTCGATGACGTGGTCGCTCGCGACGCCGGAGGCCTGGTGCAGATTGTCGATGTTCTGGGTGATGATCGCGGGAACCTTGCCGGCGCGGTAGAGTGAGGCGAGCGCGCGATGGCCGCGGCCGGGCCTGGCCGCCGCAAAGACCTCCTCCATCGCGAAGCGCCGGCGCCAGGATTCGTCGCGCGCCTCCTGGCTGGCGACGAACTCGTCGAACGGGATCGGGCGGTTGCGCGTCCAAATTCCGCCCGGCGAGCGGAAGTCGGGGATGCCGCATTCGGTCGAGATGCCGGCGCCGGTGAACGGCACGATCCGTTTGGCTTCGGCGATCATGTCGCCGAGACGCTCGACGCCGCTGCGAAGATCCGATGCAATCAACGCGGCCTCCCGTTTTGCTTTGCCGATTGGTTTGGCCGATTGGTTCTGCTGATCGGTTGGTGATTTGTTTTTGCGCTAGCTGCAACATGCGCAAGCGACAAGATTATTGACGCTGTTATCCACTGCCGCGCAAGGCACGGTCGGCAATTTTTTCCGACCCTCGCTTATCACAATCCTGCAATGCCTCCTCCCCATTGACGCCCCAATCAGAAGCGCCAATGCATGTGTTGACGCGACTCAACGTGATTGCGGCGGCAGTGCTTGAGTTCAGTAGGACACATACTCACGTGCAGAGGGGATTTGACATGACCGAGGACGAACAACGCAAAATCCGCGAACGCGAAGAGATCGCCGCCCGTGTCGCCGCCTTCCGTGCCACGCAGGAAAAATTCAAGCGCGAACGTGAAGAGTATTTCGTGTCGACGCTCGACAACGCGCGCAAGGTGGAACGGCCCTCGCTCTGGCCGTAACGACACCAGATCACCGAGCATGAAAAAAGCCCGGAGCATTGCTCCGGGCTTTTCATTTGTTCAGGCGTTACCAGTGACGGTAATAATGGTGGCGGCGGTAGTACGGTCCATCGCCGTAATAGGCGTACGGACCGGGGCCGTAAGCATAGGCCGGGCCGCCATAGTAGCCATAACCCGGGCCGTAGCCGTAGCCATAGCCGTAAGGATGCGACGCGGCGACGGCGCCCGCGGTGATGGCGCCGGCGGCGAGGCCGAATGCGAGGCCCGGACCGATACCGCGGCCGCGCGCCTCGGCGGGCGCAGGCGCCGCAACCGCGGTCAGGCCGACGGCTGCAACGGTAGCCAGAACTGCCAGTGTCTTCCTCATCATGAATCTCCTCCTTCGTATCTCGGATGGACAACGCCGGCGCGTTGCGATGGTTGCGCGCAAGCTTGTGGAACCGAGCTCGGAATAAATCCGGCCACGCATGGAACAGGCGCGCGTTCCGCGAATTGTTTGTGCAAGTGCGGATGCCTCTGCCATCCGGTTGAGGCAACAGCACGAAGACCCCGTCAGCATCACCAATGCTGGCGGGGTTTTCAGTTTCACGGACAGCAAATTGGCAACGCAGCCCAATTGCTGCCAGCGGGGAGCGCCTAGGAGGCTAAAGTGCCGATATCCACGCTGCTGGCCCGTATCCGGAGGCTCGTTCCCAAATCCGGCGATCAGCATTACGACGAGATCGTCCGCAGTTTCGGTGTCGGCACGCTGCGCCCGCCATCGACGCCGATGAGCGACGGCGAACTGGCGCGGGCTATTGCCGAGTTCCTTAAGGAGCAGCCGTCGAGCGAGTCCGTAGGCGTCCTCGGCCGGCGGCTCGACCCCACCACCCCGCTTTGAGGCGCGGCGCCTTCTTGTCCGGGAACATGCGCTTCGCGCGCACGTTGGCGTAGCCTTCAGGGAGAAAAGAGGCCGACATGCCCGTTTGGCTCGAAGTCCTGCTCAACCTGTCCGGCTATGCCGGCTTCGTGGCGCTCGCCTCGCGGGGCACCGCCTGCCCAGGCAATTGCGCCGACCATCAGATCTCCGGCGAGGACCGTTAATTCGTGTGCGGTGGCTGGCCCGCCGTGCGCATCAGCCTGTCGGCTTTGACCGCGACACGCGTCTCCTCGAGCTGTGGCCGCAGCGAGACGCTGATCACCACGAAAGCCAGACAGAACAGCGTGCCGACGATGGCAACGCGCCGATAGGTGTGGCGGTCGCCCTGATAAAAGCTCGGTTCTGAAAAAGGTGTCATGAATTCGTTCTTGGCAAAATTGCTTGTTGGCAAAGTCGTTTCCAGACGTCGCCAGACACACCTATCCCAAGCAGCGGCAAGCGCAATGCGATCGCGCTTTTAACCTAACCGAATACGGTTATCGGCTTCGCGGCAAGCTTCCGTTAGGAGTGCGCGAAGCGTCTCCAGAAGTCGGCGAGCCGCCTCAAGCCCGCGCGAAAGCCGAGGCTGCGGAGCTTCTGGCGATCCGCCATCCGGCTTTGTTCCAGCTTCGCCCGCCTTTCGTTCTCGAAGAGCGAATCGGAATCGCAGAAATCGACGCGAAGCAAATCTTAACATTTCGTTTGCACACAAACGAGCGCAGTCGCCAACGATCGCGCACTCACATCGCGTCTTGGGATTTCGACCGCGGCGACACCTGCGGCACCGACGGCCTGCCTTTGCGCAAGCGCGGATGCCGATCATACCAAAACACTTTCGCGATCTCGGCGAACATCTCAAGAAACCAGCACGCATCCATGTCGCGTCTCCTTCGCCTGATCTCGTAGCGAGGACACGCGGGAGGGACCGTGCGAAGCATCACGCTGGCTTGGTTTGGAAGCGCGTGTCCCGCATCGACACAGAAGGCACGGCTTGTTCTGCATCCGACTCCATTTCGTTCGCAAGGAACGAATCGGAGTCGAGAAATCAGCGCAAAACGATTCCTAACGATCGGTGAAGGTGGGGGAAGATGGCCCGTTATCATCAACGTAGTGCGACGCTCATCACGCCGCTCGCTTCGCCGTGCCCTTCCCCGACAGATCTTTCTCCGAAAAGCATTCGAGGATCTGGATGCGGAGTTCTTCCGCGGCCGGGCCGTCGAGTTTCCTGAGTTGATTCCAGAGCCTGATCACTTCGCGTTGTTTCTCGACAGTCATGGGCACCTCCAAATCAATGTCGCTGCCAAAAGGGATGCCCCACTAGAACAAAATAAGAACAAAAAGTCCAGCCCCTCCCCGCAAAATTCGCCGGCCACATCGCCTCAGGCTTCCGCGCGCCGCCGCGGTTGCTTTTTGGGTTTTCAACCTTAAGTGCGAGAACGCGGCCGGCGGCCAGGCGCTGAAATCCCATCGTCGCCAGCCAAGAAGACCCCATGCGAAAGCGCGGGGTTTTTCTTTTGGGGAACGCGCCATCGCCCTCCCCGTTAGTCATTCCGGAGCGAGGGACCGTGACCAGAAAATTCTACGCCGTCGAGGTGGTGCGTCAGATCGAGGAGACCGTGGAGATCATGGTCGAAGCGCCGGACCGGACCGCCGCACATGATGCAGCGCTCGCGCACCTGAAGGCGCGCGGCTCCGAATATCAGTGGCTCAATCCCAAATGCGATCTCGTCGTCTGGCGCGAGCGCAAGGTCGATACGCCGGCGATCATCGACGTGTCCGTGTCGCCGGACTAGCGGCCGGAACGAATTTTCCCGTCTCACGTTATCAAGCCGAATTCAGTGGTGCTGGCGGCACGTCGCGACGCGGGCGGCCAGCTTGAAGAACCCCGGTCCCTAAGCCCGGGGTTTTTCTTTAAGGCGGTCGCCATCCAAGCGGTGGCCCGAACAGCAAAGCAGCCACCCGGGCGTTACGCCGGGTGGCTGCTTTGAGAACTGTCGACGCTCGCCTCTTAGACCATCGCAGTCAGACCGGCAGATTGTCGGTCATCCCAGGCGGCACTTCGCCTTGCTTGGTCCGCTCGGCGAGAAGCTCCTTTTCGGCCTCGTACCAGAAGGTGTCCATCGTGCCCGCAGGCTCGCCGGCCTCTTTCCAGAGGTGATAGGCCCGATTTCGAATCTCTACTTCGCTGAGACCAGTCATGTGATTTCTCCCTCTCGGAAGCAAAGCCTGACGATCGCCCAGAGTTCCTTATTGGTTCAGCACAAGCAAGCAGTCATTGCAGCACTCCGCGGCAGCACTCCGCAAAAAGGAGCCGCCGCAACGAAAATGCGAACCCTTAGCGAGCCCTTAGACGGAGTCCTTGGCCACCTTCAGCGGCGAGGCCTTCAC
Organism: Bradyrhizobium sp. MI1.11; assembly: GCF_055811255.1. Classification (NCBI taxonomy): domain Bacteria; kingdom Pseudomonadati; phylum Pseudomonadota; class Alphaproteobacteria; order Hyphomicrobiales; family Nitrobacteraceae; genus Bradyrhizobium; species Bradyrhizobium sp. MI1.11. The sequence continues at coordinate 93,639 of NZ_JBVVPM010000029.1, read as the reverse complement.
CGACTTGCTCGCCGGTTTCGCCGCGAACTGCATCGGCTCCTTGGTGAAGGGATTGACGCCCATGCGGGCTTCTGTCGCCGGCTTGTTCACCACCGACATCTTCACGAAGCCGGGAATGACGAACTCGCCGGACTCGTTGAGCTCCTTGTAGCCAACGGTCGCCATGTACTCGATGACCGACTTCACGTCGTTCTTCGACAGCTGCGTGCCCTCGGCAATTGCATCAATCAACTGAGTCTTGGTCATCTTCGCCATGTCTGAATTTCCTTCTGTGCGCGCGAGCAGGCTTTGCTCAGGACGCGGTCCAACCGCGCAACGCGCTTCTGATTCATGCCAACTTTCATGAAGTGACGGGGCTTAGAACCCATCGACGCCCAAAACGCAAGCAGGGGTTCTGCGGGGGGCCGGACGCCGTGGGAACGATGCCGCAGCCTTCGCCGTTTTCGCGTTGAACCATTTTCTCCCGGAGGCGTCTAACTCTTTGAAGTCCCCAAGCTTCACCCCCATCGGAGAGCCCCGCTTCCCCCAGGCGGGGCTTTCGCCTTTTCGGGGACCTGGCCGCGCAAAGCCGATCAGGCTGGCCCCCGAGGTCTGCGCCCGGGCCACACCGGTGACCGTCACAAGGCAGGTTCTCTTTTCCGGCCATCTCCTGCATAATGCGGCATGGCAAAAACAAAAGTGACCTTCAAAACCGTCCGCATTGCAGACAACGACTGGAAAATCCTGGCGGATTACCCGGACAGCGAACAGCGCGAAATCAAGGGCTTCACCAGCAAGGCAGACGCCGACGACTGGATCAACGGCGACCGCAAGATCGCGTGGCTCCGCTCCCAGGGATACGCCAAGTAAAGCGCGCATAAGTCACGCGTGTATCGCGTGACGCCCGTATGGGTACGAGGCGCGCTTCGTCCCTCCCCGCTCCAGATGTCCTTCCCGTGCCGGCGCATCGCCGAGCAGGCGGCAACGCCCGCGCGTCTATCGGCCTGACGGGGGCGCCTGGTCGATAAACCTGTGGCTGGGCATAGGCCGTTGAGACTTCAGTAACCTAACGCCTCCAAGCTCCTCTCAGTATCGTTGCGTTGGAGTACCCCACAGTGTTGGATTTTAACGAGCTGCGTGAACTCGCGGCCGATGTTCGCGTGTTCGTCGAAATTGCCGAAGACAAGGCCGAAGCGCTTCGGGCCGTCATCACGGCTTATGACGTGGTGCTCGCGATCTTCCCGTCCGGAGAGGGCATGGGCCTCCACGTCATCAAGGGCGGCGAGATCCTGGACCGGATTGCAAACTCACGAACCCATGCGAGCTACAGCCACACGGCCATTGCGGTTCCCGACCTGGAGCACGCGGAAGTGCTCAAGCACCTGACGGGCCCGACCGACCAGCGGCTTGCGGCGTAGGGCGTTTTCAAGTTCGCGCGAAGAAAACGCGTCACAACAATCCGGAGCGGTTCTGAGTCAATCAGAACCGAAAGTACCCTCGTTGCAGACGAGAATTTTTGCACTCCGGAACACCTTGTTTTAGGAACACGGTTTCTGCGCTCCCGTTGGCCCACACAACCAACCAGGAGTTTGAGATGAAGAAGCTCGTCATTGCGACCGCCGCCCTCGGCCTCATGTGCGGCTCCGCCTTTGCGCAGAACCAGACCGGCCCCGCCGCGCAGACCGACAACATGCAGAAGCCCGGTATGACCAACACGGACAAGGGCACGATGAGGAGCGGCACCACCGGCATGAGCCATGACGGCATGGGCAAGGGCGGAATGGTGAGGCCCGACGCCTCCGGCCAAGGCGGCTCCGGCCCCGGCAGCGACCAGGGCGGCACCAGGACCCGCAGCAACATGAAGTAAGCCGGTTTCCTGTACGGCTTGCTTCCCGGCCGCGTCGCTTCCCACAAGGCGGCGCGGCCATTTCATGACCCATCATGACGCGGATCTTTTTGGAACCTGTCGCCAATGCACGCCTCACAATCGTGCGCGCACCGGAACGGTCAGGTCTCGCCGCGAGTTGCCCCATCTCCAGCAAGGGAGATCGTCATGAGCGTTGAAGGTAAAGTGAAGGAAGGCGCCGGATTCATCAAAGAAGAGATGAACGAACACGGCAAATCCCGCGAGAGCCAGAAGAAGGCCCAGGAAGGTCGCGACTTGCGCAACGAAGGCCGGATCGAAGACGGCAAGCCGCCAAAGACGACCAAGCCCGGCACCGGTCACTAGGGCGTCTCGCGCGAAGCGAATATCGGTCGCGATAATTCTCTGGCCAGATTTTCGAGAACCGCCTCCGGCAATCGGGGGCGGTTTTTCGATTCACGCGCCGTCGCGTGCGGGACTCTCGCACATGAAGAAACATGTGGCTGGAAGCTCGACTGCGGCCATCCTTCGAGACGCCCGCCTGCGGCGGGCCCTCAGGATGAGGAATGAGTAGGCGGCAGCACTTCAACGGAGACGGATGCAGCTGAGCCTCATCCTGAGGGGGCCGCGAAGCGGTCGTCTCGAAGGATGAGGCGCTTGCTCAGGCGCCGCTGAGAAGCACCCGCATAGCAGGGCAACGCCGTCAATGGTCGTGCCTTCGATGACAGGCTCAGCAAAATGTATCCGCCTTGAGATGCATGTCTCATCGCCAGCGCATCCAGCAGCCATTCTATCGCATCAGCGCAACTGTTCCTTAATGGGTTTCTCGCCTAGATTGCGTATCAATAAACGTGGCGGGGCTTGGTGCGGATCTTCGCGGGTATACAGGCGATGCGCGGGGTCGCTGCGCTGTCGGTGGTCTGCGGACACGCAATCAGTGCGCGACCCGATAGGGTCGGCCCCGAGCTCGCCGAGGGCGCGCTGACGATTCTCGCGAGCGGCGTCGACATCTTCTTCGTGATCTCCGGCTTCATCATCGCGACCACGGCGACGGCACAACACAACCCGCTGGATTTCGCTTTCAGACGGGCGCTCCGAATTTTTCCGCTCTATTGGCTGGTGTTGCTGGCGGCGTTTATCAGCTCTTCCTGGATCGCGCTGGCGCCGGGCGACCGCCCCGCTCTCGACCTCGGAACCATCTTCGCATGGACATATCCGAATTGGTACCTCGGGCCGGCGTGGTCGCTGGCTTTCGAACTGCACTTCTATGTCGCCGTCGCGGTCGTCTTGGCGATCAAGCCGGACCGGCTGTTCGAGATCTTGTTCGCTGGATTCGGCCTGGTCATTCTTGCTCTCGTCTTCGGCCTTGAGTTCGGGATCTACTTTCATCCGCTGGTGCTGGAATTCGGTGCCGGCGTTGTCATCGCCTATCTCCAGAGAAGCGGACGATTGCGCTTTTCGCGCCACTTCCCAGCCGTTTCCGCGGGCCTGTTCGTGGCCGGCTGGTACTGGATTTTCGTGCACGGCGCGATCGACGCGCAGTTCGCGCGCGTCCTGACCTATGGCGTAGGTGCGGGATTGCTGATCCATGCTGTGATCGCTGTCGAGACCGAAGGACGATCCTTCTCACCGATCCTGCAATGGCTCGGCAAGATTTCGTACGCGCTGTATATCGTCCATTATCTGGTGGTGAAATGGATCGCCAGCTTTGACGGACTGTGGCGTCTGTCGATCGTCGGGACAATCATCGCCGGCATCCTGCTCTCCATCGGTCTCGCCGCCGCCTTGCATGTCGCGGTTGAGGCACCGATCCTCGATTGGGGGCGCAAGGCAAGTCGCAAGATAGGTCTCATGCGCAGACGCCGATCGCTGCCGGCCGTTCCGTGATCATCTCCCGACGCTGAATCGGGGCAAGTGCGGCCCTTGCTGCGTCATGGGTCAGCCACGAACAAATAAGGAACAAAAGGCGTCAGCCGGCATTGAACCTGAAAAGGAGAGATCGCCGTGACTGACAACAAGATGGCGGACAACACCCAAAAGGATCCGAAGGATTGGGTCTCCGGCGACGACCCGATGACCGGTGCCCAGGAATCTTACCTCAAGACCCTCGCCGAGCAGGCCCACAAGGAGCTGCCCAAGAAGGATCTGACCAAGGCAGAGGCCTCAGAGCTAATCGATACGATGCGGCAGAAGGCCGGGCTCGAGAAGTAGATATCTGGCATCACCGTCATTGTCAGGTCACTTCGGCGAACCGCGAATTGCCAGCTTGACGACCGTGAGGACGACGAAGGCGGGCGCCCCGTAAACGATGGCATTCACGGCCCAAGTGATGGCGATGCCCAGGAAAACGGAACTGCCGACAGCTCCCCAGAAAAGATAAGCTGCGGATATGCCCGGCATCTCCCATGCCATCACAGCGATGGAGTAGTCGGTGAGCTGCTCCATGACGAGCAGCACCGTCGAGACGGGCGCCCCGATTGCCAGTGCGGGGATGAGAACGGATTTCATTGTCTTCAAAGGCCCAACAGCCCCATCAGTATCGGAATCATAAAAAAGGCTGCCAGGCCGAGGAGGCCTCCTACGGCAACCTTCACCCAACGCCGTTGGATTTTCGGCTCGAGCCATGTCGCCAGTTTGACCCAGAGCGCATACGCCCATCCAGCAACAATCGAGCGGATAAGTGCGAACAGAAGCTCGCCTAGAATATTGGCCATGGCGGTTAGTCGCGTCATCTCCGCGAGGAGTTCATCTGCCAACGGCTAAACAAGCCTGTCCACCCGTGAGTGAGGTGGCCAAATTCCGCGGTTTTGGATCACCGTTCTGAGGGCCCGGTTAGCGCTGTGGAGGTGCTTCGCGTGAAGGGGCTCGTCTTCTAGCGCTTGATCTTCTGCGCACTCCCGCTCTTGCACATAGCAAGACTATTCCAGCGGCGCGCAGAGGCATCGGCACCGTCACCGTTGAAACCGCCCTTCGCTTCCTCGGCTTTGCAGCAGGCTTGCGAGAAGCCAGCCTGCAGGCAGAGCGTCATGCTGCCCGCAGCCTTTGCCGTGTCCGGAGCCGCACACCACGGCGCCACGAGTGAAGCAACCAAAAGTGCCGTTCTAAAACGCATCAATATCTCCCGGGAGCTTGCAATTGAGTCCCCCTTCGGTCGACCGGCGCGACGCCCCGACCTCCAGCGACCTGAAGAGTCTCCAACGATCGACTATCTGGAAAGTTGAGCGTTCTGACAACAGCGCCTTGTAGCTTTGTTTACGGCGGCTATTGTACAGGCGCTTCATTGGGAGATTTCATGAAAACAATTATCGCTGTTTCCGCATTGCTGCTGTCAACAATCGGCGCCCACGCCGCCTCGAACAGCACCCCTCATGCGCTCGATTGCATGGCAAAGAACGGCTTCACGCGTGACATGTGGGTTGCGAAGCGAGCCGGGACCAACGCCCAGGTTCAGTCCTACATCGCCTGCCGCGACGGCATCTCGGTTGAGAAGGCCAGAGCTGTCGGTAAGAAGGACGGCAACTTCGATACCTGGACGCCCAAGCGTTGAGTCATCACGGGGCCCGTCTTCCTTGGAGGCTGGGCTTAGGCCTCGAACGAACTGGCGCGCTGCCCATGTGACTCTAAAATTGCGGTGACGGTGCAGTCCAGCCCTTTCACCGGGATCATCGTGTCTCACTTGAGGCGCAGTCCAGCATTGCCATCGCAATTCATGCCCGTAGTTCGCGCGCTCGGCACGGCATCGTGACTGCTGACATCAGGGTGGCAGCAGCGGTGTGCGACGAGCCCCGCGATGCCGCTCAAATCTGCGGTCAACCAAAGGACATGCCATGAAGTTCGCCTCCACTCGCCTGATCGCCTCCGACATCAACATCATGGTCTCGTTCTATGAAATGGTCACCGGAGTTTCCGCCGAATGGCTCGCGCCGGTGTTCGCCAAGATCGTAACGCCGGGCGCCAACCTGGCAATCGGCGCTGCCGAGACGGTCGCGCTCTGGCAAGAAAACAGTGCCGAGCCCGGCGCAAACCGCACCGCCGTGATCGAGTTTCAGGTTGAAGACATCGATGCGGAGTATGAGCGCCTGAAAGACAAGGTCACCCTGGTTCATGAGCTGAAAACGATGCCATGGGGCAACAAGACGTTCCAGTTTCGTGACCCCGAAGGCACCGCAGTATCGCTCTTCATGCCGCCGATCGAGCAGGCCGGAAAGCGCCTCGCGGCGCAATAGGCCGCGGCAGCAGACCGGCCCGCATACGTTGCCGGTGGCGCGTGTGCGGCACTGGATTTGCGGTGAAAGTGCATTGAAGTCGCCGGCTGATTTGCTTCATCAGCGGGCTTCACCCTCACGCACACGTGCACCCACCCTTTGCCCCTCCCCCCAATTTCCTGCTATCTCCTTCTCCGCCGTCTCGGCCCAAAGCAAAACCCCATCCGTTCAAGGGAGCAACAACCATGCGATACCTCCACACCATGCTGCGCGTGCGCAATCTCGATGTCGCGCTGAAGTTTTACCAGGATGCGTTGGGGCTCAAGGAGGTGCGGCGGATCGAGAACGACAAGGGGCGTTTCACGCTGGTGTTCCTGTGCTCGTCGGACGATCTCGAGGCGCTCAAGAAGCAGCCATCGAGCCGCGGCGCGCCGCTGGTCGAGCTCACCTGGAATTGGGACGAGGAAAAATATGGCGAGGATCGCTTCTTCGGCCATCTCGCCTATGAGGTCGACGACATCTACGCGACCTGCGAGAAGCTGATGAAGGCGGGCGTCACTATCAACCGCCCGCCGCGCGACGGCAACATGGCCTTCGTCCGCTCGCCGGATCTGCACTCGATCGAGCTGTTGCAGAAGGGCGACCCGAAGCCGCCGCAGGAGCCGTGGTCGTCGATGCCGAACACCGGCCATTGGTAGGCTCGCCGCTGGAACAAGCCCGTGCCAGCAGCGTTCTCTCTTCGACAATGCAATTGGAGGAGGACGCGATGGGACGCGGAATTTTGTTGTGGATGCTGGGTGTGCCGATCCCGGTGATCATCTTGCTATGGCTGTTCTTCGGCCGCTGATCGCCTGACCAACTTGACCCTGCACGAAAGCTCCGCCTCAGGCGGAGCTTTTTGCATGCGGACCTTTTGCATGAGAGGATCGGCGCAATCGCGCGTCGCTCGCCGCAGTGGATTCCGCTATCACCCGCGCTTGTCGGGTGGAGCGCACGCGTCGTCCGGGACTGACGCTGCCGAAGCACCCCGGATTGCGCTTCGTTCCATCCGGGCTACGACACCAAGAAAAGCTTGGGGAGGATGATGTGCCGGACCAAAAGCTGACGATCTGGGGCCGCGCCAATTCGGTCAACGTGCAGAAGGTGCTGTGGTGCCTCGCCGAGCTCGGCCTGGCTTACGAGCGCATCGACGCCGGCATGGCCTTCGGCAAGACCCGCGAGGCCGACTATCTCGCGATGAACCCCAATGCGCGGATCCCGACGCTGGTCGAGGGCGACTTCACGCTGTGGGAATCCAATTCGATCATGCGCTATCTCTGCCTCGCGCACGGGCGCGGCACGCAAATCTATCCCGAGGCGCCGAAGCTGCGCGCCAGCGTCGACCGCTGGCTCGACTGGACGCTGTCGATGGTGCAGCCGGTCGACCGCCCGGTGTTCTGGGGCCTCGTGCGCACGCCGCCCGCCGAGCGCGACATGATCCAGCTGCAGAAGGATGCGGATGCCGCCGCCGAGGTCTGGGCCATCGCCGACCGTCTGCTCTCCACGCGTCCGTTCATGGACGGCGATGCGTTCACCCTCGCCGACATTGCGATCGGCGCCTATGCGCGGCGCTGGCTCGGCGTCGAGGGCATCACCCGGCCCGCGCAGCCGCATCTGACGCGCTGGCTCGCCGAGCTCGGCAAACGGCCCGGTTTTGCGCAATTTGTGGCACCGCCGATGTCGTGAGCGGTGATGCGGCCTAAACTCCGTTGAGAGCACGATGAATCCGCACTTCGCCGCGCGCCGCCGGGAGGTGGCGGCTACTGTGCATGGGGTTGTTTTCGCGTTTTTTGTTTAAGGCCAGCCGCGCTCGAACAGCAGCACGCAGAAAATCAGCACGAGCGTGACGGCCGCGGTGGCGAGCCGCGCGGTCCAGCTCAGGCCGCGGCCGACCCACCACAGCAGCGCGCAATACATCACGAACGGGACGATGATCTCGGGCCGCATGATGTCCGGCGGCATCGACGTCAGCGCCTGACCGTGGTCTCGATGCTGATCGAGCCGCCGATCTTGACGCAGGTGCCGGTGCTCTCGACCAGATGGAAGCCGCGGCCATAGGCGGCGCAAGAGCCCGCTTTCGCGCTCCCGCCGGCACCCTTCAGCGGCAAGTCCTTGCCGGCCTGTGGGCGCTCCGCAGGCGGGAGACGCAAGGCTTCCGCCGCGGCCGCGGACGTCGTCAGCAACGAGATCAGGATGAGGAGCGGCGCACGCATGCGGGCCGTTCTAGCCCGGACCGGCGCCGCGCGCCATCGGGGGTCGCTTCAGATGAACTTGATGCCGGCCGATTTGCCGCGGCGCCACACCACCTGGCAGCTCCGCCCGGTCCGCGCATCGCGTGCGAATGCCATCCGGATCACGCCCGGGAGCTGGCTCGCATCCTCGTCCAGCGTGATCTTGGCGCCCGTGGCGGAGATGTCCTGGACCAGGCATTGCCGCGCCGCGAACCCGCCCTCGAGCGTGATCCAGGCATGCTGCGACAGCGACTTGCGGGCTGCGCGCTTCTTGGGCGGTGGCATCGGCTTAAATTCTCCCCGTCCAGCGCTAGCTCAGGGAACCTAAGAAACCGTTGAATTTGCCCCGACTGATCCTGGGGCGGGAGGCTATCCACCGGTGCCAAAAGACCGTTCCCGAACGGCTTGCCCAGGGCGCCAAAGGCCATTATAGGTTCGCCCGCTGCAGCCGCCGGGCATGACTCGGGCGGCCAGCGGCCGTGCCGCGAAAAGCGGCGGGGCCCTGGGTTTGCTCCCTTCGTCTATCGGTTAGGACGCCACCCTTTCACGGTGGAGAGAGCGGTTCGATTCCGCTAGGGAGCGCCAAAGCTTCTAGCAAATTCAATGTGTTAGCGTCGAAATTGGCTAACCCGGTTTTGGGGTTAGCCAAACTATCCATTGCTGTTTGCGCCAAACGCTTCTGGCTCACCGCTTTCGTATACGTCTCGATCTCGGCCAAGTTATCGTGGCCCGTGATGGCCTGGATCTGATGCGGGGTGCAGCCTGCCTCAGCCAGCCGAACACAGATGGCGTGCCGCAAGCCATGAGGGCTGGAATCGTTCGGCAGACCCGCCTCATGGGCGGCGCTGCGTATCCAGTTCGTCGCGCCCTTGGCGCTCCGATCCTTGTCCCACTTGGTCCGCAGGAAGGTCCGCTGGTTGCGCGGGGTGTCTTTGATGTGGTGCCAGAGCGTTGGGTGGATCGGAATGTTCAGCGTCTTCCGGTGCCGCGACTTGACGGTTGTGATGGTAAGCCAGCCGTCTCTGACATGATCCCACCCGATCCTTACAGCGTCGCTGCGGCGGAGACCGGTGTGGATGAACAGTTCTAGCCCTAGCCGCTGCGGCGTGCCTTCGGGCCAGCGCCTCCGATAGGCCTCAACATCGAGATCCGTCCAAGCGCGGTGAGACCGCTTGACGTACTTGACGCGCTTGGCCCGCTTTATCGGGTTTTCCGTGAGCGTGCCGGCGCCGATGGCGTACTCAAACACGATGTGCAGCAACTTCCGCAGCTCGTTTGCGGCGGCTGGCTTGTCGGCCTTCTTATCGATGATTGCATTGATGTGCTTGGTCTCAAGCTTGGCCAGAGACTTCGTTCCGTGCTCCTCGCGAAACCGCTCAAGAATGCGCCTGCGATTGCTGCGGGAGCTGGCGGCCAGCTGCTTGTATTCAGCGCTGCCATAGTAGCCCGCGATTGCCGCTGACACGCTGCCTGGCGGGTTACGGTCTTCTGGCTGGGCTGCCGCGTTCAGAACGGCCGCAGGAACGCCCTGCGCGGCCCGGTGGTAGGCTTCCCAGAACTGGTAGCTGAACAGCGGCCCGGCCAGCGGAACGCGCTTCTCGCCCGGCTTGCGCAGGTATATGCGTTCGTGGCCGTGGCGATCAGTGTAGACGTGCAGGTGTCTCGGTTTCTTCGTCATGGCGCAGAACGCTATCCCATTCGTTGTCGTTTGCTGGCTGACGAGCGCCGTCAAAGACAGCATCCAAGGCCGTTCGATCCCATACGTTCACGCCAAATAGATCCATCGGCTTGGGCACGGTGCCAGCCCTCACCTGCTTGTCGAAATGCGTCGCGCTGATGCCCAGATATCGGGCCGCATTGGCACGGCGTAGGCCGCGCGGCTGCACGCGGACGTTGTCGTTGGCGGGATTGGGCAAGAGCGCGCCCCTGCGGAAATTGCCTGCTTACCTCGCCGGCTGAGGCCGACGCACGTACTGATCTTTATACACGGTCGCCTCGCGACAAATGCGGCGCAAACCTACGTTGGAGCTGAATTGTAACACTTCGTTACTAATCCAGCGAAAAGCGCCACCTCCGGCTGCTCAAGGGAAAGCAACAGCCATAACGAAAAAGCCCCGGACAATGCCGGGGCTTTGACGTCTAAACTTGCGTTCGGATCAGTACTTCGCGACCACCGGACCGGTCCAGTTGAAGCGGTAGACCAGCGAGGTCGAGATCGTCTGGTTCCAGCTGTTGGCGCGGACATCGTGCCCGCCCACGAACGGGAGGTTTGTGACATTGTCGAGCTCGGCCTGGCTCTTGGCGTTGTAGAAGGCCGAACGATATTCGGTCTTCATGAACCAGCCGGGCGAGTTGATGCCGAAGAAGTTCAGGCTGTTCTCGACGCCGCCGCCGATGAACCAGCCGTTGCGGTTGTAGCCGTTGAGATGCACACCAGCGTCAACGCCAGCGAGGTCCATAAAGTTTGTGCGGCCGAAGTGAGCGCCGGAGTAACCACCATTGACGTAGGTGAGAACGTTCGGAGCAGCGAGCCAACCGAGGCGTACGCCAGCGGCCCACGAAGTTTCGAGCTTCTGGGTGCCAGTGATGTCGAAGATAGGGTCCTGGATGGTGGCGCGGATGCTGCCGAACTGGCCATCGGCGAACACACCAGCGACCCAGGTGCCGCTGAACTGCCAGTCGTAGCCGAGACCGACGGTGCCGAACCAACCGGACCCGCCCTGACGCTGGTCGATCGTCAGCGGGATGCCCGTGGCCGTGTCGTTGATATGCTGGTCGGCATTCGAGAGACCGCCGCCGCCGCCGCCGAAGATGTAGAAGCCAGTCCAGTTAGCGACCGGAGCCGGCATCGGCGCCTTCACGTAGGGACGGGCGCCAAGGTCAGCGGCTGAGGCCGAACCGGTCATCGCCGCAATGGCGGCCAGCGCGAGCAAAGTCTTTTTCATCTTCATGTCCCCAAGTGGAAGCGGTCAATATCTGATGGTGGTAACCTAGATGCATCCGCTAGAAATGCTGTAGCTCGGCGGCCACAGTGACGGACAAACTCTTAGTGATGCTGACAGGCGATGAGGCAAATATAGCCGATTTGGTCCGCGATAATCCGGCGGCAATATCGGCCTATCTGACTGAACAATTTGCAGAAAATGACCTACTGAAGGCAAAGAACGCGCTTAGCCGGGTCATGAAAGCCCAGAACGTCCAGATATTGGCGCGAGACGCTGGTTTGCGGCGAGACGCACTCTACAGGACGTTTGGAGGGCGAATCGACCCGCAGCTAAGCCGAATACTCAGGCTGTTTAGCGCAATAAACGTAAGGGCCTCCGTTGTGCCTGTGTCCGGCACTGACAGCCCAGACGGGGCCGCGGCTCGCCTGAGTGAGGCTTTCGCTTGCGAGAATCCGGCGGATGCCATTCGAGGACTCAGCAGCGTCGTGAAAGCGCAAAACGTGACCGCGCTTGCGCACAAACTCGGGATGTTGCGAACGAATGTCTACAAGACATTTGGCGGGAAAGTTGACCCGCAGCTAAGCCGGGTTTTTAACCTCTTCACCGCCTTACAGGTGAGATTCGTGATCGAGGGCATGCAGCCCAAGGCCAGGGCTCCTCGTCCGAAACTTGGTCGTCCGCGAAAGATATCCCATGCCTCCCGCGACTAGATGCGCGCCTTGGAGAATGGGGAAGTTCAATGCGGCTGCTTCTGACAGCCATAGGAACCTAGCATCACTGCCCGGCTTGCTGTCTCGCTAGCTGTCTCCCCGAGCTGGCGGAGCGGCCCCGGCATCAACCCTCAGGCCCCCCAAGCCGGGGTCGCCTCTAAGCCGCCCACTGAGGCGGCCCTACTTCTGGGTGTTCCGCTCATAAATACACGCTCTTGGAACAAACGAAGATTTATTAAAATCACAATCTGTTCTCGCCCGGAGAACTGCGGGCCCGCCTCTTTGACTGGCCAAATAGGCGAGTGTCCATCTAAGCAGATCACCTATGCCTATTTTCTAAGCAGGAAAAAATGGCAATGGTCAGCAAGTCTGACTACGGTGGCGAAGGCATGAGGAAGCAATAATCCCCAGCCTTTGGGAGAAGTGCGCCCAAGGCCCCAGTCCTAGCCAGCCCCGGGCTGGGGCCGCTTCTGTGCCGCTCAAGATTCGACGTGGGCGCCAGCACGAACCCGCGGCCGAGCAAGGCGCCGTCATCAACCTGTGGCACAGTCATTGCACATTCAAAACAGAGTGGGATTTCAGTGCCCAGTCTGAGACAAGAGCGCCGCCGGGGGGACTGGCATTTCGAGCCCGGCAGCGCTCTCCTTTACTGTTCTGGCTCGCCTGCGGAGGGCCCGGCCCTCTTTCAAGGAGCCGGCCAATGGGCAAACCAGGGTTACTCCGCCGCCTGCAGAACAATCGCCGACCGTCTCGCGGCTACCTCAGCACGCTCGTCATCAGCCAGCTCATTGGCATGGCCGAGGGCCTCCTCAAGCTCCGCCTCCACGTGGTCCGCCGTCCAGAGCAACCTTTTGATCATCTCGGTGGTGATCTCTTCCTCTGTCTCGCGAAGGTCGTAGAGCAGTCTTCGAAGGACCTCAAAGCCGTCGCGTAGGTGGGAAATTTCCGCGGCGACCCAGGAGCGTGTGGGCCGGAAGTCAGTGGGATGGGTGGTCATTGGTGATGCTCTGTGTCGGGCTTATCAGGGCCCATGCAGCGGGACAGCCGCTGCAGCCGGGGGCTGATAACGTGCCAGAGCGACACGCCGAGCGCTTTTAAGGGAGGGACTGGGAAGTCTTACCCTCTGGACAGCACGCCCGACCCCGGCCATAAAGGCAGGGTTCGGAGCCGCACCGCCAAGTGCGTCCGTCGAAAATGCCAAGAGTTGGCACTTTCATTCAGCCGTCACCCCCGACGCCAATCGGGAGCATCCTGACCAAGGATGTGCGGCTATAGCTCTGGTCCGGGTTATCAGGCCCACGGACACCTTGCCCTGATTCGGTAAAAAATCCACCCCTCCTTTCGGGGCGCTTCGGCGCGTCAGTGCTTGGCTATGCCCACATTCCATCGGCTTCCGACAACCTCTCGATGAGGGGTATATTCCCATCGCGGAAGGCCGGCGCGTCGAGAGAGACAGTGTACTTCTGCTCGCCGTAGAGGTTGCTCGCGTATTTTTTCCCGACCTTTTTGATGTCGGCGAGGCGGATCTTGCCATCCAACACATCAAGGACGACCATGCCGATCACCTCCATACGAATGTCGCGCGGCAAAGCACGCGAGACAACGTCATCGACCATGGTGAACAAATAATCCGAATTGCCCGCGATCTGGCCCGTCAACCCTGAAGCTTTTAGGTTGGTCGAACGCGGTAGGATATGTGCACTCGGTTTTACGATCGTTGTTATGGTCGGATTGATGATCCGGCGCATCTTGCTTTGGTTCATCAAGACCATCTCGTTAAATCCAGGTACATGCAAGCGCATGGCCCTGACTACCCTGAATTTGCAGAGGTACCCGGGCAGCTGAGATGTGGTGAATTGCCTGACGGGCACGCCCGCCCTCAAGAGTTGCTGCGCCTTTTCGATCACTTCGGAGGAAGGTAGAGCTTTCGGAGCCTTGTAGGATTCACCCACACACGCGGTGCAATACCGGTAAGCGCGGCCGCAATGATTCTTCCGTAGAATGCCGTAGATCGCGTAGGGATGGCCGCTCTTACAATGCGCTCTGCCCCCTTTCCATCCCTTTGAGGCATCGGCAGCCTTGAAGTTGGCCTCGACCAAGCGCCTCGCCTCCACATCCCACTCGGGGTGCAACTCGCAATGCTTCTTGAAACGCTGAGGGGTGACCAATGCAGGGCCGCATCGCTTGTCGCCTGACGTGATCCTCCGCAGCGTCTCCCCTGCCCGCAACCGCCGCATGAACTCGTCCGCAAGCTCGGGTGTCATGCCGGGAGGCACGTTCATCCACTTCCGCCTGGCCGCGCTACGCTCTTCGTGCGATCGATATGCTTGGACACGCGACATGCTCGCCTCCACAGCGCTGGATTGCGCGATGGAAGGCGGCTCCTGAGTCGGGGCGCGATATTGGCGAATCAGCGCACTATTCTGCCCAAGTCGCCCGCGCTAGGATCGTTGGATATCCCGACCTCGCCGATTCGAGCTCGTGCTTGCTGCCCTGCTGCTGGCCGGATGGGCGTTTTATCGCTGGCTTCACTGAGGAATTATGGACGCACCGCAACAGCTCCCGCATCCCAAACCGGTCTTGGATCCAAAAGAGCAATTGGAAATGCGCGTGCGCGTAGCTGAGCGCGCGCACGATCTGGAGACAGCGTTTGGCAAGAGCGCAAATGAGGCTGCTGTTAAGGCAGGGGAAGAAGCCATAAAGGCCATGATCCTAATCAATGGCGGCAGTTCGGTCGCTATGCTCGCCTTTATCGGAACGATGGCTTCGAAGTCTCTCTTATCGATTGACCAGCTTGCGCAGATAAGTGAGCCGCTGATCTGCTTTGCGAGTGGGCTAGTGGCGGCGATGATCGCGACCGCAGCTTCCTATTTTACTAACCTGATGATCGCCAGCAACTCGAGCCGAAAGCAGCGTGAATACGAGTTTCCATTTCTGCGCCCTACGCCGGCCTCCAAACGCTATGGCGTGATTGGGGAGGTTTTCCGATATGTTGCCGTCTTGGCCGCCGCGACTTCGATTGGCTGCTTTGCCTGGGGCGTAGTGGAGGCTCACTCCGGGTTCGCAGTTTTTTCTAAGTCGAAGGTAGCAGCGCATGGCAGCATCTGATCCCGATTTATTTGCTCGCGTGATCTCGGGGGTGGCACTGCTGATTTCTGGCGCCACCTTTGTTTGGACCCGTGTGGACAAGCACCGCGAACGTAAAGCTGCTAAGCAGAGTCAGCTTCCCTCGATACGGATGCGCTGGAACTCGCAAGTTGATCAAGAGGGTCGGTACTCCTTGAAAATTGGCTTCCGTGACATAAAAAGAGCAATCACTTTCAAGCAGGCCAAGCTGATAAAACCGCACGGGGAAATTATCGACGCGATGAAATTGGAGTCGCCCCAGCATCACACGATCCCGCTGAATTGGAGCCTTGATGTTTCGGTCAATCCCGCAGGGGGCGCTGATGCAGTTTCAGGAATGCTACGTTTAAAGTCGGATAGCCCGGGCGACAGAGTGATAGTTGAATTTTCCGGCCACTTTCGCGATGGTTCGCTGGAACCAATAAAGCTCAAAGTCGCCGCGCCTCGAGAATGATTTGTGCGAATGCTCCTGACCAGCCGCTCATCCAGGCGCCACCATCGTGGCCGCCGAACCAGCGGGCGCGCCTTCGCGCAATGGCCCGGTTAACCCAGCGCGCTCCCTGTACGCAGCCCAATCAATCGGCACCGGCTCAATGCGCTCGCCGGGTCGATCTTCCGGCCACACGTGCACAACGCGCTGCTCCACTCCTGTGGCTGTGATCGTGGACAATACCGCAAGCCCGCCGACAACGTGACGCCCCTCGAAGCGTTTGCGACGCTGAATCTCCATGCAATGCAGCAAGTAAGATCCGGGGTCGACCTTCTCCACATCGGCAATCAAGTCAAAGCCTGCCTCTTTAAACTCCTCACGCGATGGCGGTGGCATCGCAACAATCGATAACTCCCTCAAACTGACGGCAACGTGCTTCTCCTCAACAAAACCGGCGTTCTGTCTGAGCGATATTGCTTTTGGAGAGCCGGACGTCTGTAACTCAACACAGTATATCGCCGGCCGATTTTCCTTTTCGTGCCAGCCCGCCAGCACTATGCAGGAGACCGCGTCGTTATCGCAGAATTCGCGCGCGTAACGATGAAAGAAATGTTTGATTTGCCAATCGGCAGTTTCAATCAAATCGTCAAAGGTCCGGTATACAAGGCGGGTCGACATCCATTCGCCGAGCTGTGCCGGACCAGTGGCTGACAGCACGGCATTCAACCCGTGCAGCCGATGAGCCTTGTTGAGAGTCACATCCTGTGGGATTCCCTCAACATACGAAAGGCCATCTGTAAGCAGGAATGCCGCGTTGCTTCGAACGTAACCGTTGATTGCACTCACTTCCCAACCTCCAAGTCAGCGCGCGCCGCCGCAATAGCCCCCGCACCCCTACCCTGCGCCTCAGCCCCAGCGTTGGTCGTGGCGATGTACTTGTTCAAGGATTCCGTGGCGCGATCGTATGCGTCTGCAGCTTCGTCACCGTCCTTGCGCTTCGGTAAGTGCGCAGCATTGGGGTCAGCATTATTAGCCGACGCTGGCCGGGCAGCGGGAGTAGGCACGCCGCCTGGAAAAGCAACTTTCGACTCCGCCTCAGCTGCAGCCTTCAGCATCTCTGCGGCTAGCTGCGCCTTAGCTCGGATCAATTCCAGCGCGGAGACGATCTCTGGGTCGCCCTTGCCAGACTTGTTCAGCGCATCAATGGCGCGACTGACCTGGTCGACGTCCTGAGCTGCGCCGCGGAGGTTCTTTTGGAAAATGTCCGCGGAGTCTGCGTACCTATCGAATAGGCTCTGCCCACTGCCAGACTGAATATTCTGCGAGGCAAGTGCCGTCTTAACTAGATCATTGGCTTTATCGATCAGTTCGTCCAGCCAGCCGCCGATGTCCGACGAAACCGACTTAAACTGTGCGGCAAGTTGCGCGGAGGACTGTTTCCACGCACGGTCAAACGCAGCAGCCTTGGCAACTGTAGCGCCGTCGATGATAACGCCTGCTGCGTCTGCACTCTGTGCAATCTCTTCGAACGATTTGCTGCCGTTACGGATCGCCTCAACCCAACCCTCGGAAAGGCCGAGCATCTGCGCGGCCTTCGTCTTTTCGGGTAGAGAATCGAACTTGTTGATCAGTCCGCCTGCGATCGTCAGCAATTCGTTAAGGCTGATGACCTGACCGTTGCGATCCTTGTATTTGATGTTGTTCGCATCAAGCAGCTTCGTGAGAGAGTTCTCATTTTCCTTGGCATCTGCCAGCAGCGAAGCCACCTTCCGAAGATCGTTGACGGAGTCCTCGGACGAAACTCCGCCCTGTCCTGCGGCGAACTGAATTTGTTGGAAGCGCTCTGCCGTCAGCCCAGTAAACTCAGCGTTCTTCTGAAGGTCGGCAAGTTGGCTGTTTACCTGAGTGATCGCGGCAAGCAGTCCGCCGACAACACCAGTGACGCCAGCCGCTGCCGTGCCAAGTGAAGCGAAGCCACCAGCTGTCGGGTTGAGGCTCGCGAACGACTGCTCAATCCGGCTAATGGCGCTATCCGCCATATCGCCGGCCTGATTCATATCGCTGGCGAATTGATCCAGCTTCGCGCCAAGTTGTACTACGAGGTCGTTTGCCATTGGTTCCTGTCGGTGAAGACGCGATTCAAATAAATCGCGCGTTGGTTGGATAAGTGCGCGGCTTGCGAATTGCGCACTATATTGTTAGACCGCGCCCTCAACATCGAAGGAGCGTCACGTTGGCCAAGAAGACAAAGCAGAAGACTGTTCGCCGCGAGTGGACCAGGTCCGACGTCAAGGAACTTAAGGCGCACTCAAAGGCGCGTACGCCTGTTATCAAGATAGCCAAGATGACAAAGCGAACCGAGGGCGCGCTACGCCAGAAGGCCATCGTGCTGGGAATTGGTCTGGGCCATCAGCGGTAAACGAAAGCTGGATTCCGCTATTGGCTCCGATATGAAACACCGCGCCCATACCCTCGTCTGGCTTCAAAGCCTCCGCGGTCCGGCGGCCGAAATCTGGTCACCGGACCATTTTGATCTCTATCGAAAACGCTCTGAGCACAAGATCCTCATTGTGAGGAAATTAACCGAGGCGGAGAGCCAAGAACCGCTTGATGCGCTCGCGCGTAAATATCCGGCTCCAACGAACTAGAGATCCTAGCGCGCAGACCGAGCCTTGCACGAGGCCGATTATGGTTAAAGCGCCGCCGCATCCCGAAAGAATTGATCCACCTGATCCGACGTCATGCCGTAAGCCGTACCGATGGCGATCGTCATCGGGTGGTTGCGTTCAAATATGGTCGCGCCTGAAACCAGCATCTTGGCCGCGAACTGTTGATCGGGCGGCATGGCTTCGATAATCGCGAGCAGCGGCGGCGGGATGACGGCGGCGTTCGAGGCCAGCGCCTGATCCTGCGTAATGATGCCAGCAGCCGCGAGTTGTTGAAAGAACTGCCGGTCACTGATCGAGGACGGAATCGGCTCTGGCAGCGGCTCCGGAGCGGCCGGCGGGGTGTAGACCGAACCAAGGATGCGACCGCCGATCTGAAACACCTGCGATGATTCCTCGACGACGGAATGCCCCTCTGGCGCGGTCCACGCCGCGCCATCATCAAGCACGATGCGATTGACGATCAGTCCGGTCTCTTGGTCGACTACGGCAAAGATGCTCATCGTGCTTGTCCCTATTGCGAACAGAATTCGGTGATGATGACGACACCCGGCGAGCCGTCGCCGCCGGCAACATTCGCCGTGACACCGTGTTGTGATCCGCCGGCTCCGCCTCCGCCGTAGCCTTGAGCGAACCCGCCGAGCGCCACACCCGCGTTAGAAAACACGCCCACACCACCCGCGCCGAGATGACTGTCACCGCCTTTGGCTGAAATCATCGAGTTGACAACAGAGGCAGCGATCGACAATCCGCCGTTCCCAGGGGCGCCGGAAGTCGTGATATCGCCGACGCCAGCGACGCCCCCTATTCCTCCAGAGGGCATCGCGAAGCTGTTCGTTCCACCGCCGCCGTTACCGCCATTCGCAATGCAGAGTCCGCCCACACTCGTCTGCCCGCCATTGCTGCCGACGTTATTACCCGCTGCGGCTCCGTTGCCTTTCGCGCCGATAGTTACCGTTTTCGATACTCCGATCGTCGCTGCCGAAGCGATTGTGCGCGAATAGCCGCCCGCACCGCCGCCACCCCCGCTTGCAGCATTCGCGGAGTTACCCGCCACGCCACCGCCGCCGCCACCAGCGCCGAAGCACTCAATGATCGCATAAATCAGATGCGCGTCCGGAGTATAGGGGCCGGACGAAGTGAATACTTGCTTTTTGACCGCTCCTAGGGCGCCGAGATTCGAACGCGCCGCTGCTGCGTCCGTAAGATCGGACAGATTGTTCGCCGCCGAAACCGCGCCGAGATTGTTTAGCGCCGTCGCCGCATCCGCGAGGTCTGAAAGGTTCATCGCGGGCTGCAAGCCGTAGGGCGAACCAGTAAGCACCCACGCGCCGCCGGTTTTCAGCCACCACTTACCCGTGTCCGGCTGGAACGCGTATTGACCATCGGCGCCGTAAGACGGATCAGGAGCGGTAGCGCCCGGAGCGACGAAGAAGAAAAACCCCTGCGTTTTGAGAGCGGTCAGCATCGTGCCGACATCTTGCGCAGCCGCGACACCCAAGATGCGGCCATTGTAATTCTGCACAATCGAGTACGCCCCGCCGCTGACGGTCGCGCCGGGCCATGGCGTGATGGTCAAATGCGTGTTGTCGGTGACGGCCGTGATCAGTGCAAAGCCATCGGAGCGGACGAAAAAATCGCCTTCCTTGGCATTGGCGCCGGACCAGATCGCGCCGGAGGCGGTTACGGTTGTGCCGCCGTTGGCAACTGAGACAGTGCCGGTCGAGTAGGTTGGGAGAGTCATGCTTGAACGCCTTTCCGCGACTTTTCCTTCGCGAGCCAAATTTCAATTTCGGCGTAGAACGCACGATGATATTCGCCGAGCGCCTGTTCGTAGACATGCTGACGATTGCCCAACATCTGGAGCGCCTCAAGCTTGCCCGCCTCGATCTTCGCCGACATCTCGGCCAGACTCTCCGCGGATGCGGTCATCAGCCGTCGCCCAGCCTCACGCCCGTTTCGTCGACCGTCGCTGGTAGGATTCCATAGGCCGTAGGTCTTTTCGGAATCCGAGGAAATCAACGCGTTCATTTCAGATTTCTCCAAGTCGTTCTGACGGGATCAGCGCCCGCTTTGAGCGGGCAAGAGTGCTGGTGGCTGAAGGCTTCTCACCGATCTCTTTCAGCAGTTGCGCCCTCAACGCGAGCACGACTTCCACCGGCTCGCGGTCACAGCCGAGCAACGATCTCGGTTCGCGATCTAGCGGGCTGGCCCGGAATTTCGAGCGGCCAAGCGCGGCGGCTAAGGCGATCCTGAGGGCCTGGTCATTTGGCGCGCGAATGCCCTGCCGAAACAGGGCAGCGGCCTCGCTGGTTATGTGCGACGTTCTGCGCCGCCGATCTCGTCTGGACCGCGCGGGCATCAAGGCGGCCCGAATGTGGTCAAAGCCCATGGCGGCCTTAGCGCTGGATGGCGCGGAGGCAGCGTCCGCATGAACTCGGCACCCAGGCGTTGCCAGGCTGCGCGCGCAACCTCCAGATCGGGTCTGTCGTAGGCGTCAAGGATGATGCCAGCGCCTTCGAGGTCGCGATCAAAATCAAATTGGCATTCGAACACGCTTCTCCACTCTTCGAGGCCAGCCGCCTGCTTACGTCTATTCTTGCGCGCTCTGACCGGCATTAGCGACGAGCCCCATAATCTGCGGTTCTCGGCGCGCGCGGCGCCTCTGGCCCGTCTACCCCATCAAGCGCCAGCTCCCGCAGCAATCGGGCGAACGAAATCCGGGCGTTTTGCAGGATACCGACCTCCGGCCGCTCCTTCGGCTGGCCGAAGCGATCGAGAAAGGTCTGCCCGTCACGGTCAAGAACTTCACGCGCGGTCTGCGCCTGGTCCCAGGCTTCCGCCGCCAATTGCAGCAAACGCAAGTGATGCGGCTCCAGCTCAAAGTCCGCGACAACACTTGCCCACCATTTCCGGGTCGCGGGCTTGAGGTGCGAGGGTGGTTTTGGGGTGGTCAATTAACTCTCCAAATTTTTGTTTTGAACCGGGGCACCCATCTCGCGCGTTCGAGGAAGGCGCCGGTAAGCGAAGGCGAATTTTTGCTGAAAACTGACCCAGCCCTCCCCCTACCCGCCTACAAAATGCCGCGGGCGCGCATGGCTTCACGTCTCGCGGCTATCCGACGTTGAGCTGCCTCGTTGTTGCTGGACGCCCGGCTAATCTGGGCCGAGGTGCCGCTGCCATATGCTCCCCACAGCACCAAGCTAATCTCGAAAAGCTTAGCCTCGGTGATCAGCCGCTTAGGTAGATCCCCATCGTCCGTCCATTCCTCAACCACGGGCGTGAATGAGACGCTGACTTCGGTGACTGTGCCATTGCCCACGGTGGCCAAGGCCTCCTGCCCTAACGGCGCCTCAGGATTGGGCTCTAGCGAGTAATAGAGTCCAATTGCGTCCGAGCGCAGCTTGAGGCTCCCGTTGCTGATGCGCCCCAGTGGCCTGCTTTGATCGTGCGCCCATAGCGCGGCGACATCTGGATTCTGCGCGAGGTGCTTGTCAAATGCACCGCGCGCAAAGCGTTCCTCAAACAGGCCCGCGATGACAGCCGGCCTGTTCCAGGAAATGGCGAATCCTGAAATAGTTTCAGCCATTGCGCTGCGTCACCCGCAATCTCTTCTCGCGCTTTGCTTGCATTAGCTTGCGCGCAATCACGGCTGGTGAGTCCGAGCATTCGGAGTGTCGGCTTTCGCCAGGCATCTTGACGCTGCGTCGGACTGGCTTTCTGTCCGAGACGTCGGACGTGCGCTCGGAACCTTTAGACATAACCCGCCTCCTTCATTTCCTTTACAGCGCGCGTCAGGTGACCGTCGTGGCGATCTCCCAAAAACCCCAGAGACATTGGCACCAGCGACGTCCAAGCGACGTCTTCGGCCTCGAATTGATTTCTCAGATCGTCGTAGTCCGCTCGCGCTTTGGCGAGAGCTTCGAGCGCCTTCACCACAGCCACAACACGACGACCGTATTCCGGCCTGGAAATCTGGCACGCGGCCACGCTCGCTGGCCCCTTCGCTTCGGTAAGACGCCGCCTAACGATCTCGATGGCGGCTTCCACGTCAGCGAGTTCCTTGCGGATGTCCCCCGCCTGTTTTCGAAGCATCGGCGCAGAGTCGGGTGCGTCGCCCAGCAACTCGGCTACTCGCGTTGAAACTCGCGGGCCCCTATCGCCGGTCGCGTCGATCTGCTTCTGCATATCCCGCAGCTCGCCATTGAGCTTGGATTGCAGTACGTACAGATCGCTCTGCTTTTGCAGTAGCGCTGCATATTCCGGGCTTGCTTCCGCCAATGAGGGAATGCGGAATTCGTCGGCTGGTTTCTTCGTGAGAGGTGCCATCAAAACAAGTCCTTCATCAAACTTACGAATGCATCGCCCTTGACCACGCCGGCAACTCGGTGCGGCGCCTGTTGATGCGACGCTAACTGTCCCGGCAGAACAAACCGCGTAACGGTGCCCTCGGGCGTGTATGCTGCAAGTTCGCGCCAGCCATGAACGAACTCGAATCGATGGCCCCGAACATCATCGACGGCATCGGCAGTCCCGCTCACAGTGATTTCGGATTTCAGTTCCAGATATTCCAGCGCTGATCGCGGGATGCTGTTGGGTGCGGCGGCCGACAGGACAACGCCACCCGGCGTCATGACGGAATAGGCGTGCGCGTGTTCCACGGCTTCAGGCAACACGGGAGCAGACATCAGGACGGCGAGCAAAAGGCAAACGTCTCGCTGATCCAGTTCAGGCGCAATGCCGGGTCCACCGAGCGGGAGTAGACGCGCCTCCTGGAGGCGCCTTCCGACGCTATAGCCACGCGAACGTGGGAAGCCGACATGACGCTGGATGGCGTCAAGCGTTTGGTTGAGCGTGGCCAATTGGCCATCCTCCTCGTGATTTGTGTGGTGTGTTGCAAGTTGTGGTGCCAAAAAATCGCCGGACTAAGCCGGCGCAAGTTGCACGTCACGTAAGGGCAGAAATTGCTCGAAGCAGCATCGAGGAATTTTCAGTACCCTTGCCCTCTAGAGGCGAGAGGCAGGTTTTTTCAGTTCTCAGGCCGCAACCTGTAAATATTTTTGAACCGCCATATCGACATAGCCTTCGGCCTTAGCGCGGCTGACACCGATGGCGTCCGCAATCTCGCCTGTGGTCGAGTCTCCCGCGGCTAGATCCAGTAGCGTGCAAACAGCTCGCCCGAGCTTTTCTCGAATACGCTTGGTGTCGATGGCACCAGCTATTTTTTCCTCTTCACTCATGTCGTCAACAGCCCAATCCGGTGCAGCTGCGGAGTGCTTGCGGTCAAAACTTGTTCCGCCAGCGATGGGGCGCCATTCGCCTTTGACCGGCTTACCGACGCTGTCCCGTTCGGTGACAACAAATACCTCTTGGCTGCCTTCGCGGTAATGCTTGCCCGGCTCTGTTTTCTCCAGGGCGACCGCCGCCATGATTTCGTCGGCGTCTACAACATCGCGCTCAACTGTTTCGGTCTGATCGAAGTCAACCGCCGTGTTATCGTTTGCCGCACTCAGGCGCGGCATAGCGTTCCGCACCTGCCAATCCACAAGGCCGGTCACGAGCGCAAGTTTGCCGGCCTTGTGTAGACGCCGGCCCTGTGGCCAAGCGCCCCCCTGATACGCGCGCTCGCCCGACGTTGCTTGCTCCGCCAGGATGGCGCGATGTTGCTCAGGGGTACGGGGTTGGTTGTCGTTTGCTGGTATCTTCACGTGAGTGCACCCATGATGGGTTTCGTCTTTTGCCGCTTAAGCGGTCGTGGTGTGGCCTTGCGGCTGCACACTTAGGAAATCGGCCCCATGGCCAACGCGATCAAGCGCTTACGCGCAAAATCAGGCCCCGAGGAAATCACGGTCTTCTGTCCGGTCAGGCCGCCTCGTCGTCCTCCTCATATTCATATTCAGCGCCCATCCGCGCCGGCCACCCGGCGCCGAGGCTTGTTGCCATCCTCGCCGCGAAATCGCGCGGGCTTTCATTCGGCATAGTTGGTGCCGGATTGGCGTGCCGCGCAGGCTCAGGGTTAACCGGCAAGGGTGGCTCGTCATCCGGCCGGGTTGTTGGCGCGGCGAAGCCGTCCTCGGTTATGATGATGGTACGGGCGTGCAATTCCGAAGAGTCGTCGATTTGCTCAAGGCCGGCCGCATGCACGAGCCTGGCGAATTGGCGCTGGCCCTCGAATTGCGTTTGCATGTCTGGGTGCTCCAAGACAATGGCGTGCTCGTGCTCCATGCCAGTCTCGTCGGTTGCTGTGAAGCGCAGCTCTAACGCCTTTTCAACTTGGACAACTTTGCTTGCAGTAATGCGGGCCGTTATCGGCGCGGCAGCCTTGGCGGGTGTGACTATGGTTGATGTGGTCGCGCAGGCCTTGAGGTTGGTCTTGGTGGCGCGCTCAACCTTCTGGAATCCACGCGGCGGGTCCTCATCGTAACGCTCCTCGCGCAACCAGGTGGCCAGGTGCTTGCGCGGCGCATCTGGCTTGCCTTGCGCGCCCCATGAGGCTCGCCATGCCGAGGCGGCCCTAATCACGGCGGCGCGGTCTACCTCGGCCGGGAGCGCATCCCATGCCGCCTTGGCTTCCCTCTTGCCCTTGAGGCAGTCATACGTGCGGTAGCATAGCTCAAAGGTTGGCTTGGCTTGGGAACTCGCCAACTCTTCCACCGCCGTCCCCCCAGCCGGGGTGGCCGCAAGGCCAGCCCCGTGCGGGGGCGCCGTAGGCGGGCGCGTGTCATCTCTATCTTTCTGTATCTCGGCCTTGTAGGCCGGATTCAGTAGATAGGATTCGGTATCGTCAGCAATACCGCTAGAGGCGCTAGAGGTATCGTGGGCAATACCCCCAGTGGTATCGCTAACAGAACCACTAGGCTCATTGGTGCTAGTGGTATCGTCAGCAATACCGCTAGAGGGAAATTCGAAGTTCAAGGAAAATTCGGAAGGGCGAGTCCCCTGACCTTGCCGAACCAGAACGATGGCACCTTGCTCAGCGAGGCGGCGAACCGATGCGATGACGTTGGGGCGACTCGCTCCCGTCGCCCGCTCTAGGTAGCGCAGGCTGGCACGGCCATTGCCATGCTTTGGGTAATAGCGGTCGATGATGTGGCGGGCCACCTTGTGGTCTAGGCGCGTTGCCCACGACGCATCGATGATGGCACCCAGCAGATTGTATTGGTCTAGAAGGCCGCCGGGCTTATGAGCTTTACTGTCGGCCATGGCCACGCCCCCCAGCCGCTATCGCGGCGCGCGCAATGTCATCAGCAACGGCTCTGTCAAAGCGGACGCCAGCGCCAAACACGCGCATTGAGCCGTCAGGCTTGCGAGTAACCGAGATGTCTACGGCTCGGACTCCTGGGGCAAGCTCTATATCTATTTTTGCAACATGCTTGGCGTCCCAACCGGGACGCACATTAATAATCCTCACTCAAAGGTCTCCTGATAAAAAGCTAGAGATAGACAACGCCAGCAGCAGTATTCGCTGCCGCGTATTGCGGTTTCGGCTCGAAAAACAGTTCGCCGTCCAGCTCGCACATGATGAATCCTCTGCGGTCCATCTCGGCCGCCGTCAAGGCGAGCTGTCGGTGCATATCTGTGAGCCGCGGGTCCGACATGACGCGACATGCCCACGCACGACGCTTGGCGCGATTACCCATGAAAGCCTCCGTTGTTGGTCTGGTAAGAACTATTGCGGTTTTGACGCGCGCCCACTAAGGGCCGCCCCCCTATTTGCTGGCCGGCGCGGCAAAGCTGCGGGGAAGATTGCGAGGTGCGCAGCGTCACTGGTCGTTCGGCGGACGGGTTGCCAGTAGGGGAATTTCTTCAAGGATTACAGCGGGCGAATTGCTGGCTAACCGACCAGCTAACGCATTGAAAAGGCTTATTAAGTTTGTTCCGCTAGGGAGCGCCATCATCCGGACGTTTGGATGACGCGGCGAAATCTGCCGCCCTCGCAATGAACCTCCTTCCCCCTCGCCTCCGACCAATGTCCAGACGGAACCAGATGCAGGCCCATGGCGCAGCATAAATCTCCCTCGGACGACCAGGCCGGGATTGCCTCGCCGGCGCCGCCGCCATGGATCCACCGGACGGCAGCCTACGCGCCGGAACGGCGCGCCAGAATGCTGGAGCACATGGCGCGCGCCAGATCGCTGTCTCGGGCCACGGCTGCGCCGTCGCCTACGGCCGGCACGAACATTCTCGCTGACGCCTACGGCTACGCCGTGCTGTTCGGCATCATCGCACTCCTGTTTCAGTCGCGCGTTCCGCTCTACCTCGGCGCCTTCCTCTTCTTCAGCGATGGCGAGCGCATCGAACTCGCTCTTGGAAAGATCGGCATCCGTATCGAGCCCGGCACGATCGGGCCCGAAATCATCAAGGGCTTCGTATCCCTGTTCGGATGGTTCGCGCTGCTGGCATCGCTGAAAGCGTCCGTTCCCGCGTCGCTCTCGACATGGATGCTTCCGGATACATCGTGGTCCTTCCTCGCCGGAATCGCTCTTTTGTTCGCCATCGTCGAAGCAGTCGCAACGCGCGCGATGCAGCATTCATTGCCGTGGTTCGGATTTGAGAGAAGACCGAGCAGCGTGGCCTGCGCGACGATCAAGCTCGTCATGGCCCTTGGCGTGCTGGCCCTGCTGGTGCTGCTCGGATGACGCGATCGTGAGGTCACGGGACTGATAATCGCGGCGCTATGCCGCCTGTCTCGACCGGCGCATTTACCAAAAATTTACCCCTGCTCGTGAGCGCCGGTATCATTTGCTTAGAATTTGATTGCTACCGTGGAACTACGGAACCCTCCGAACCACGATTGGCGCCCATGTCCGTCGCAGAATTCCTCAGACAGCGTGCCGTGCAAGTCACCGTGAGTGGCAGCTACTCGCTGCCGCGTTGGTACGATTGCGAGGGCAAGCTCCGGACCTTCGCCTGCCGCACCAGCCGCGTCTCGCCGTTCCGCATGATGGTCGACGTTCCCGTGGTCGGCAAAGTCGGCGAGCGCGTGACCTCCTACTTCCAGGACTTTGGCGAATTCCAGTGCACCATCAGCGCGACGCTGAAATCGGGCTTCCTGATGGAGCTCGACATGACGCGGGCCCGGCGCGCCTGGATGTCGGAAAAGCTGACCTGGCTCGAGAAGAAGCAAAAGGACGCCAGTGTCCAGGAGCTGCGGAATGACGCGCGCTTCGTTCCGCAGGTCGCGCACACCTTCCTGACGCTCGCCGACGGCAACACCCATGCCTGCTTCATCATCGACGTCTCCACGGCCGGTGTCGCCATATCCTGCGAATACGATCCGCCAGTGGGAACTCCGCTTGCGGTCGGCGCTTGTGTCGGGCGCGTGATCCGCAAATTCGAAAACGGCTTTGCTGTCAAATTCGCGGAAAAGCAGTCGCGGGACGACGTCGTCCGGCTGATCGTCCGCTCGCCTATGCTGCAATCGGCCTGAACCGCCGGCCTCGCCGCCCTATCGCAGCCCTATTTCGAGATAAGCTTTTGAAGGTCCGCGCCTCGTGCCGGGCATCATTTGCAGACTTGCGATCGGGGGACCGAATGGCAGTCGACAAGATCACGGTCGATAAGATCACCTGGGACAAGGTCGGCCGGGTCACCGAGCCGGGACGCTACATGTACACCTTCGGCTGGCTCACCATCACCGCCGGCGATCTCGATATCTGGAAGCAATACCCGCAGGCAGCGTTCACGCTGATGGCGCAGCATTCCGAGCCGGACGCGTCCATCGGCGAGGAATTCCATCTCGGCGCTTTCGACGTGGCGCCCGACGCACCGCCGCCGTTCACCACGCATTGAGTCAAAGCGGGCTTGGGAGCGGCAGCCCTGCACGTGGTGCAGGCCGGGAAGGAACGCGGTGGCATAGCGGTTGCTTTATCATTGCCATGACCCACATCCCCGCCGTCGATCAGGCCTTCCTGCTGTTGCTCATCGTGCTCTGCCTCGGCACGTGCCTCATACGCGCCTTCTGGGAGGTGGAGCAACTCCGGGCCCGCCGGACCGCGTCGCCATCCCGCGCGACCAGGCGTGACTAGGCCGTCGCCCGGCCGTGCATAGCCCGCACGGGGCAATCCCGGCTCTGGACTTGCCGCGGCGACACGTTCATCGTGAATCGAAGAAACCTGCACATTGCCTTGATCTGACTTACCAATCGCGATCCGATGACAGGCGCGCGACCGTTGTCAGAAACGACGAGGTGGTTCTGTCATGCGATTGATTGCGCTCCATATTCTACACCTCGGCGACCGTCCTAATGAACGTAGGCTGTCGCGCTTGTTAAGCGACGCGACAGCAAGCGCATGACACAAGGTCGCATCGGGCAATGTGGATAAGCGGATCAAGGGAACCTATTTTCGGCGCCGATGTACCTGATTGAAGCTTTACCCACCGTCATCGGAACGGCCGCCATTGCCCCGGCGCTGCTGATGCTGTGGCTTGTCATTGCCGCCGAGGAACGCCCGGGACCGCCGGCCCAGGTCTGGACCGCGTTCCTGCTCGGCGCGGCCAGCATTTCGCTGCTGGGCCTGGCCCGCGCCCCTTTCGCCAAAATGGTCGCGGCTCCGGACAACCCGTGGGCGGCGCTGGCCATGCATTCGATCTTCGGCGTCGCGCTGCCGGAGGAAGCGGTCAAGGTGATCGCGATCGTGCTGGTCGCCTCGACCAAGCGGCGGACCTTCGCCAATCCGATGGACACCGTGGTCTATGGCGCTGCGGTCGGCCTGGGCTTCGCCGCCTACGAGAACCTCGCCTATCTCGTCCAGCACGCGGAGATGTGGCGCTCGCTGGCTGCATTGCGCAGCGTGCTGACCGTGCCATTCCACGGCGCGCTCGGCATCATCGCCGGCGCCTATCTGACCATCGCGCGCGCCGGCACGGCGCTGGGTGCGAACCGCCATCATCGCGACTGGGCCCGTCTCTCCAGCCGGCTGCTGATCTTCGCAGGCCCGCTCGCCCTGCATTCGGCGTTCGACTTCCCGCTGCTCACACTCCAGCGCATGCCGGATCTCGATCCGACGCTGCGGATGTGGTTGGGCGGCGCGAGCCTGCTGATCGGCTTCAGCTCGATCGCCTTCGCCATCCGCCTGGTGCGGCGCGTCGCGCGCCATCACGCGCCCCGGACCGAGGTCGCGCGCGAGCGCCTCAGCCAGCTCCGCCGGATGTGGGCGCTGCTGCTCGCGGGCGGCGGCGTCGGCTTTCTCGGGCTCGCCTTCGTGCTGACCTCAATCCATCACTGGCTCATCAACCCCGAGCGCAATCTGACCCTGGCCCTGATCCCGATCGGCCTGGTCTCGATCCTGCTCGGCCTCGCACTTCTGATCGTCACGACCGCGATCTATGTTCTCGGGCGCAACCGCATCCGCACCAGCGGCGAAGGTTTTTCGTCGGCGCACGGCGGCGGCTGAGCCGCGGGATGGCAAGCGCGGTGTGCACGTACTAGACTGGATCGAGCACACACCTGTCGATCCGGAGCCCGCCCATGACATCGCCTGAGGATTTTTCCCGGCTGCA
This sequence comes from Bradyrhizobium sp. MI1.11, assembly GCF_055811255.1. Lineage (NCBI taxonomy): Bacteria > Pseudomonadati > Pseudomonadota > Alphaproteobacteria > Hyphomicrobiales > Nitrobacteraceae > Bradyrhizobium > Bradyrhizobium sp. MI1.11. The sequence continues at coordinate 63,942 of NZ_JBVVPM010000029.1, read as the reverse complement.
ATCCGCCATGAGCCGGACGGTCAAGGCACATTGGAAGGCCTTCCTGTTCGAAGGCATCCTGCTTGCAGTGCTCGGCGTTGCCGCGTTGATCCTGCCGCCGCTCGCAAGCCTTGCGATTGCGATCTTCCTCGGCTGGATGTTCCTGATCAGCGGCATCGGCGGATTGATCGCCACCTATTGGGCGCGCAGCACGCCGGGCTTCTGGTGGTCGCTGATCTCGGCCGCGCTCGCGGTGCTCGCAGGCATGCTGCTGCTGGCGCGACCGATGCAGGCCGTGCTGACGCTGACCATCGTGCTCGGCGCCTATTTCCTCGCCGAGGGCATCGCCACCATCATGTACGCGCTGGAGCACCGCCGCGAGCCGGGCGGCCGCTGGTCGTGGCTTCTTATCTCGGGCCTCGTCGATATCGCGATCTCGTTCATGGTGATCACGGGATTGCCGAGCTCGGCGGAATGGGCGATCGGCATCCTCGTCGGCATCAACCTGCTGTTCGGTGGCGCCACGCTGATCGGCATGGCGCTGGCGGCACGCAAAAGCAACAGTTGAGGCGCCCCGTGATCCTCACCTCGCTTAGGGGGTGACAACCCGCCGATCGCGCGCTATATGACTGGCCATGATCACCGTCACCACCAGCTTTTATTGGTATTTTAGCTACGACAGCTCGCTGGCGGTGGGAGGATCACGCTCAATCTGACAAATTGCAGCATCTAGTCCGAACAGCCGCCAGACCTGGCGGCTTTTTTATTGGCCGGCAGGGTCTCAAAATGACAAGGAGCCCGCCGTGCTGAGCACGACCGACGATCTTCGTATCCGCGAACTGAAAGAACTGAGCACGCCTGAAGAGGTGATGCGGGAAGTCCCGCGTACGCTCACCGCGACGCGCGTGGTGATGGCGGCACGCAACGCCATCCACGCGATCCTCAATGGCCAGGACGACCGGCTTCTGGTCGTGGTCGGCCCCTGCTCGGTGCATGATCCCAGGGCCGCGCTCGAATACGCCGAGCGCCTCGCGAGCTTGCGCGAAGAGCTTGCCGATCAACTTGAAATCGTGATGCGGGTCTATTTCGAGAAGCCACGCACCACGGTCGGCTGGAAGGGCCTGATCAACGATCCTGATCTGGACGGCAGCTTCGACATCAACAAGGGCCTGCGGCTGGCGCGCAACGTGCTCTCGGCCGTGAATAATCTCGGCCTGCCCGCCGGCACCGAATTCCTCGACATGACGACGCCGCAATACATTGCCGACCTCGTGTCCTGGGCCGCGATCGGCGCGCGCACGACCGAAAGCCAGATCCATCGCGAGCTGGCCTCGGGGCTGTCCTGCCCTGTGGGGTTCAAGAACGGCACCGACGGCAATGTGCGCATCGCGGCGGACGCGGTGAAGTCGGCCTCGAATCCGCATCATTTCATGGCGGTGACCAAGCTCGGCCGCTCGGCGATCGCCTCAACCGCGGGCAACGAGGATTGTCACATCATCCTGCGCGGCGGCAGCACGCCGAATTACAATGCGGCAAGCGTCGCAGCGGCCTGCAACGATCTGGCGAAAGCGAGCGTCGCACCGCTCGTGATGGTCGATGCGAGCCACGCCAATTCGAGCAAGAAGCCGGAAAACCAGCCGCTCGTGACAGCCGACATCGCCGGCCAGATTTCCGGCGGCGAGAACCGCATCATGGGGGTGATGGTCGAGAGCAATCTCGTCGCCGGACGCCAGGACGTGGTGGCGGGGAAGCCGCTCACCTATGGCCAGAGCATCACGGACGGATGCATCGACTGGGCGACCACGGCAACCGTGCTCAAACAGCTCGCTGACGCGGTCGAGATCCGGCGCAACACCAAACGCGCAGGGCTGCACGAGCGCTCCGCCTGACCGAACGATCGCGGGCGGGGTGAGGCTGTCGCACCCTGCCCGCTGCTCCGGCGCCTAGCAGCCGCGGCAGATGCTCTTGATCTTCTTGTCGAGCGCCTGATTTTCCTTGCTGAGGGGATCGTTCGGGTCGCTCAGGTTCTTCTCGCTGGGCACGTCGCCGACGCGCGGCTGGCGATGGCCCACGGGTGCCTGCGGCAGCGATCCGGACGCCGCGCCGCCCGATGTCGATCCCTTCGTGCCGCCGGTCTGCGCGACCGCCGCGCCGCCGAGCAAGACCGCGAGCGATACTGCCACCATGATCTTCTTCATGTCTCTCCCTCCATTCCTCGAGCCAGAATCTCCATCACGACCAATCAGGTCTCGGGCGGATAGAGGTGAACGTCGCCGCAATAATCCACGATACGATAGCGCGTTTCCGATGCCGCATCACCCGCATCAGGTGCGGTATTTTGCATCGGCAACACGTAATTCGGTCCCACCGGCGACTTGCCGGCGCCGCCGGGAATGTCGATGACATAGTCGGGCTGACACAGTCCCGACACCCGTCCGCGCAGCTGCCGCATCAAATCCTGCCCCTCGGCGAGCGTCGTTCGCAGATGCGCCGTGCCGGGCGCGAGATCGCCGTGATGCAGATAATAGGGCTTGATCCGGCATTCGACGAAAGCTCGCATCAAATCCGACAGAGCGGTCGCGTTGTCATTGACGCCGCGCAAAAGCACGGACTGGCTTACCATGGGAATTCCGGCATCGACCAGCCGCGCGCAGGCGGCACGCGCGGGCCCCGTCAGTTCGCGCGCATGGTTGGCATGCAGCGCCACCCAGGTGGTGGCGCCTTCGACCTTGAGCGCCCCGACCATCTCCTCGCTGATGCGCGCGGGCTCGGCCACGGGCACGCGGGTGTGAAGGCGGATGATCTTGACGTGATCGATTCCGGCAAGATCCGCCATGATCTCGCTCATCCGCCGCGGCGACAACATCAGGGGATCGCCCCCGGTCAGGATCACCTCCCAGATCTCGCTGTGCGATCGGATGTAGTCGATCGCGGCGCGATAGGCGCCGTCCGAGAGCGCGTTCTCCTTGCCGGGTCCAACCATCTCGCGGCGGAAGCAGAAGCGGCAATAGACCGCGCAGACGTGAACGAGCTTGAACAGCACACGGTCGGGATAGCGATGCACGATCCCGGGAACCGGCGAGTACGGATGATCGCCGATCGGATCTGCGTTCTCGCCCGGCTGCATCTCGAGCTCCGCGGCAGTCGGAACGAATTGCCGCGCGATGGGATCGTCGGGATCGGACCTGTCGATCAGATCGACCAGCGCCGGCGTGATCGCAACCGCATAGCGTGCGGCAACGCGATCGAGCACCGGCAGCGCTGTGGCTGATACCAGCTGCTCGGCGACAAGTTCGGCCGGCTCGCGCAATGTGCGCGCAAGATTGCTCTTCATCATGTCTCGCTTAACGCTTCATTTGCAGGCGGCGTCCAGACCACCTGATCAATTCGCGATGCGCCGCTCGCCAGCATCACCAGCCGGTCGAAACCGAGCGCGACGCCGCTCGCCTCCGGCATCGCCGCGACCGCGGCCAGAAAGTCCTCGTCCAGCGGATAGGCTTCGCCGTAGCGGCGTTGCTTCTCCGCCATGGATTGCGTGAAGCGCTTGCGCTGCTCCTCGACGTCGGTCAGTTCGCCAAAGCCGTTGGCGAGCTCGACACCGCAGGCGTAGATCTCGAACCGCTCGGCAACGCGGGGATCGCCTGCCTTCACGCGCGCCAGTGCCGCCTCTGGAGATGGGTATTCGAACAGAATGGTCAAATGCCCCTGCCCCAGATGCGGCTCGACATGCTCGACCAGAACCTTGCTGAAGATGTCGGACCAGGTGTCGTCCTCGGCCACACGGACCTTGCCGGCAGCGGCCCGGGCAAGCGCGGCGCGGTCGCCTTCGCCACCGGAAATGGTCGCAAGCAGGTCGATTCCCGCAAACTGCTCGAAGGCGCCGGCCACCGTCACAAGTTCAGGCTCGGCGAAGGGATCGGCGGTCCGGCCGCGGAAGGCGAAGGTGCCAATCCCGGTCGCTTGGGCGGCGCGGCCGATGAGGACGACGCAGTCGGCCATGATGGCGTCATAGGGGGCGCCTGCCCGGTACCATTCCAGCATGGTGAATTCGGGCAAATGCAGGTCGCCGCGCTCGCGGTCCCGGAACACCCGGGCGAACTCGAAAATCCGGGTCTCCCCGGCCGCCAGCAGCTTCTTGCAGGCGAATTCCGGCGAAGTCCGCAAATATCGGCTCACACGGCTGCCGTCGGGTCGCACGATCTCGGTCCGGGGGGCGTGCAGGTGGGTCTCGTTGCCCGGAGAGACCTGGAGAACGGAGGTTTCGACCTCGACAAAGCCCTGCTCGGCGAAAAATCCCCGTAGAGCCCCGGTGATTGCTCCCCTGGCCTGCAGGAAGGGCCGGCGGTCGAGATGCCGCGAGGGGGACCAGAACGGCGACATCGGCTTGTCCCCAGCCATTAACCGGCCGTCCCGCAGGCCAGCAAAATGCTGGCATCCAACGGCAAAACCAGTATGTTGCGGCCCGAAACGGGTGCCGCGGTCTGATTTGGGGCCCCAGGTCCCCCATCAATTTGACCACGTCCTGGCCCGAGCCGGGCCAAGCAAGCAGGAAATACAGCTTTGAGAGTCATCGCCAGTTCTATTCGCAAGGGCAACGTGATCGAGCAAGACGGCAAGCTATATGTCGTCGTGACCGCCGAGAACATCCATCCCGGCAAGGGCACCCCGGTCAGCCAGATCGAAATGCGCCGAATCTCGGACGGGGTAAAGATCTCCGAGCGCTACAAGACCACCGACCAGGTCGAGAAGGCCACGATCGAAGAGCGCAACTATACCTTCCTGTACGAAGATGGTGACGGCTATCACTTCATGAACCCGGAGACCTATGACCAGGTCCAGGTCTCCAAGGACGTGATCGGCGACGCGGCGGCCTATCTTCAGGAGAGCATGACGGTCAAGCTGTCGCTGCACGGCGCCAATCCCGTATCGATCGCCCTGCCGCAGCGCGTGACGCTGGAAGTGGTCGAGACGGAGCCCGTGACCAAAGGCCAGACCGCCTCCTCGTCCTACAAGCCCGCCGTGCTCTCGAACGGCCTGCGCACCACGGTGCCGCCGCACATCGCCGTCGGCACCCGAATCGTCGTGATGACCGAAGACGGCTCCTACTCCGAGCGCGCCAAGGACTGACGGGGCCAACGCGAGCGCAACAGGTGCCGCCGGGGGGCGAGACAGTGGTTGGGAAAGGTTTCCGCTTCGTCTCGCAACTTCTGGCGTCGCTTTCGCTCCTCATTGCCTCTCCGCTCACTGCGGATGAATTCCGCAGCCCCTCGCTCACGGCGCTGCGCGTCGATTGGCGCGCGGCGCTCGATCAGCTGCGCACCGAAATCAACGCCCATCCCCGGGTCGCGGACGATTTCATCTTCGCGCCCCGTCGTTCGATGCCGCGCTATGATCCGCGCACGATGCCGGCGCTGGTGCAGCTCAACGCGATCTCCTCGCAATTCTTCACCGGCATCTCCCGCAGCTCCGTGCCCGTGCTGCTGCCGTTCGACGCTGCTGCGTATTTCGAAGCACGGCGCAATGGTGCGCCAGCGACCGTCGCGCTGTCGCGCTACCAGGCCGACTTCAATTCCGTCGACATGTTCGATGCCGGCCCCGCCGGCTACAGCGCGACCTTTTCGTTCGAGCCTGGTACCGGAGACGGCATGCCGAGCCGGGTCTTCGCAAGACCGGTCGAGGTGCAGATCACGGGTTCGGCGCTCGTCTATGACATTGCCGATCCCTCGGGCGGCAAGGGCGAGCCGGTCAAACCGCTCGCAGCGCTCTACCCGGACCTGCGCAAATTCATCCGGGAAGGCTATGTGCGCTACGCTTTCACCCGTTTCGGCGTCGCCTATGTGGTGTCGATCCAATGCCTCGACAGCGTCGCCAAGCCGCGGCGGCTTGCCTGCAAGGAGGCCTATCCGGTCGCCGAGCGCTTCCTGAAGGCGCTGCGCGTGGCGGGCGGCCAGCGCATGCGGCCGCTCACGGACATCGCTTCCAACATTCTCGATCGTCCCGCGGCGCGTTCCCCGGACTTCACCTATCGGCCGAGCGGCGACATCATCCCGAACACCGGTTATCGCAAGCAGGGCGGCCATCCCGACGTGATGGCCTACGCACAGATCCGCTTTCCTCTCGAGAAGGCGCCCGCTTTCGTACACTCGCAATCCTATGCCAAGCGCGACAAGATGGAGAGCACGACCGCTTACCCCTGGCGCGACAACTTCTGCGAATCCCGCAGTTTCGAGGTCTGGCAATGCGGCGGCGGTTATGGCCATCAGGGCGAGGACATCCGCGCGGCTGAGTGCCCATCGCCTGGTGAAGGCCGCCAAGCCTGTGATCCCAAGCAGCGCGCCATCGTCGCCGTGCGCGATGCGAGGGTCATACGCGCTTCCAAGGACCAGGCCGTGACGCTGCAAATCAACAGCCGGACCGAGCACATCCGTTTCCGCTACATGCATATGAACCCGCAGGCGCTGAACGCCGATGGCCTGCTCAATGGTCGCATCGTATCGGAGGGTGAGAAGATCGGCGTGGTCTCGAACTATCTCGATCATCCCGCCGGCACCTCGATGCACCTGCATTTCGACGTGCAGGTGTTCACCCGCGACGGCTGGATCTGGGTCAGTCCTTACGTCACGTTGGTCTCGGCGTACGAGCGTCTGATCCATGCCCGCGGCCGCGAGGTCGGCCCGGAGATCGCCGGCACGCCGCAGCCCGTGGCACATGCGCTGCCGGAGGACGTGCTCAAGCCGGACCTGCGCGAGGGATCGGGCGGCGACGAGAATTGACGCTGCTTGCGCCATCTAGACAGCCAACCAAACTGTCTGATGACGGTCCTATGACAGCGAATTGCACGCACACCGCCTGACCGGCCCGGCCTCCTTATGACGGAGCCTTCTCTGGCCTCGAAATTGTCTGGCCTCAGAATTGCTTTCCTCCCCGCGGGTAAACAGGATGAAGGGAAGGCACATGCGTTGTCTCACTATAGTGGCCGTTCTGGCCGTCGCGTTCGGCGTGCCGGCTCATGCGCAGGAATTGAGCGGGACCTTGAAGAAGATCAAGGACACCGGCGCGATCACACTCGGCGTGCGCGACAGCGCGGTGCCCTTCAGCTATATCGACGAGAAGCAGAAGACCGTCGGCTACGCCATCGACATCTGCATGAAGATCGTCGAGGAGATCAAGGCCGAGCTCAAGCTGGACAAGCTCGCGGTCAACGAGAACCTGGTCACCTCGTCCAGCCGCATTCCGCTGATGGCGAACGGCACCGTCGATCTCGAATGCGGCTCGACGACCAACAACGCCGATCGCCAGAAACAAGTGTGGTTCACCAACACGCATTTCCTCACGGCGAGCCGCTTCGTGTCCAAGAAGACTTCGAAGCTCGACCAAATCGACGATCTCAAGGGCAAGGCCGTCGTCTCGGTCTCGGGCACCACCAACATCACGCAGCTCAACAAGGCCAATGCGGCCCGCTCGCTCGACATCACCGTGATGAACGCAAAGGATGTCCCCGAAGGGTTCCTGATGGTCGAGACCGACCGGGCCGTGGCCTTCGTCATGGACGACATCCAGCTGGCGGCGATGATCGCCTCCTCGAAGGATCCGTCGCTGTACGCGATCAGCACCGGCGCGTTCTCCGATCCGGAGCCTTACGGCATCATGCTGCGCAAGGACGACGCGCCGTTCAAGGCGGTGGTCGATCGCGCGACCGCAAAACTCTACAAGAGCCCGGAGATCGAGCAGATCTACAACAAATGGTTCATGGAGCCGGTGCCGCCGCGCGGCCTGAACTTTCACGTACCCATGCCGGTGTCGATGAAGAAGTCGTTCGAGCATCCGTCGGACAATCCTGATCCAGCATCCTACGGCGGCTGACGAGAGAGCACGCTGGTAACGTAGCCCGGATGAGCGAAGCGACATCCGGGACTCACGCGACGACTGCCCCGGGTGTCGCTTCGCTCACCCGGGCTACGGATCAATCCAGCAACGTCGTGAGTTGCGCGCCCTCGTCCGCCACGAACACCGCGATCAATTCTGCCGGCTCCGTGGTACTCGCATTGGCCGAGACCAGATGGGTCGAGCCGGGCGGCTCGAAGAAGGACTGGCCGACGCCGAACGTCTCGACCGGGCCGCCGCCGAGCTGGGAGCGGATCTCGCCCTTGGTGATGTAGGCGGTGACGGATCCTGCGTGACGATGCGGCCGCGAGAACCCGCCGGGGCCGTAGAACACGCGCACGATCGTGACGCGCTTGCCGGGCACGTTCGGCAGCGGGTAGGAGCCGATCGGTTCGACCTTGTCGAGCGGCGAGCTTTCGGCGGCGGTGGCGCAGAGCGGCGAGAGTGCGCCGGAAATGGTGTCCATCGTCACCGGCAGCGCTTTGCCGATCGCAAGCGCGCAGGCAAGCCCGCCGACGACGGCGATCGCCATCGAACGCGATGACGCCGGGCGCGGCGCGGTGGGAACACTCATTGCTGTCATCGTGATCTCCCTTCGTTGCAATCAGGACGCTGCGGCATTGGCTTCGACGGGCCGCGTCGCCGGCGTCCAGCGAAACGCCGCACCGAAACGGTTCCAGACGTTGATCGAGGCGACCGCCGAGGTCAGGTACGTCAGCTCAGTCTCGGAGAATTCACGGCTCGCCTCGGCGTACACGTCTTCGCCGACGCCGTCGGGCAGGCAGGTCAGCGCCTCGGCCCAGGCCAGCGCGGCACGTTCGCGCGCGGAAAAGATCGGCGCCTCGCGCCAGGCCACGACCAAATTGAGCTTGTCGACGGGCACGCCGATCCGCTCCGAAAGCAGGATGTGATGCTGCAGGCAGAAGGCGCAGCCGTTGATCTGCGATGCCCGCAGCTTGACCAGTTCGAGAAGCTGCTTGTCGAGGCCGGCCTTGGCCGCGACCTGGCCGAGCGCCAGCACCAGCTCATACGCGTCGGGCGCGATCCTCTTGAAATCCTCGTATTCGCTGCGGGCGTGTGACATTGCCGTTCACCTCGTGGTATTGTAAGAGTGCTGAGACATTATAAGAGCACTTACATGTTGCGCAAGCCGCCTGATATCACGAGATCGCAACCGCGGCGGAAGGCCCCCACGTCTGCCCCGGCGGTGCGCGTGCCAGCCCCAGGGGAAGGCAAGCGCGGCGAGCAGGGCTATCTCGGCTATCTGCTGCGCCAAGCCCACGCCGCGGTCCGTCTGACGATGGAGCGGTCGCTGGCCGATCTCGGTGTCACCTCACCGCAATTCGCGGTGCTGACCATGCTCAACGCCTATCCGGGCCTCTCGGGCGCCGACATTGCCCGCCTCACCTTTCTGACGCCCCAGACCGTCGGCGTCATCATCCGCAATCTCGAACGTGACGGTGCGATTGTGATGACGCCGCATCCCGTCCACGGCCGCATCCAGCAATGGACACTGACGCCGCGCGGCGCGACGCTTTTGAAAGCGTGCCGGGAAAGGGTGATCGCGTTGGAGAAGCGGCTGGCCGCCGGGCTCGATGCCAAGGCCGAGGCAAGCATTCGCCGGTGGCTCGCAGGCATCGCGGCCGATTTGCAGGAGGACTAGCCGAAGCGCGTTCGCCGCTGACGGGCGCTAGTCGCCGCCTCCTCCGTCGCCGCAGCCGCCACCGTCCGAATCCGAGAAGTCACTGACGGTACCGTCGCCTTGAATACCGCGCCCAAAGTTCTCCGCGAGGATCATCAGGATGACGACGAACAACCCGGCGCCGAACGGCCAGGGATTAGCGCGGATGATGTCGAACAGCTCCTGCATTCACGCATTGTGCGCAGACGGAAGCGAATCGACCGTAAAGCGACAGGCCCAAAACTGGGGGTATCCGACCCGCTGCAGGCGCGCCCTATTTCCCCTTCAACGCTTTCTTAACCTCGCCATCGGGCCAGGTCTCGCCCGCGGCAATCACCCGGACGCGGCTTTGATCGGTGTCATTCACCAGCTCATGCGAACTCACCCGGTCGCAGCTTCGCTCCAGGCGCAGGTCGGTTTCGGGCTTCCAGCTCAGCGTGGTCGCGAGATCGCCGGGAAAGATCTGCCATTGCGATCCGTCGTCGAGTTCGACGACATGACTTTCCGCATGCGCGCGTATCTTCATTCCACCCCGAATTATCGATGAACGGACTGCGTGCGACGGCAGGGGGGGGGGGGGGGGGGGGGGGGGGGCGCCCCCGCCCCGCCGGGCGGGGGGGGGGGGGGGAGGGCGGGGGGGGGGGGGGGGGAGAAGATAAGTATAGACTTGT
>NZ_JBVVPM010000029.1:0-53717 GCF_055811255.1 Bradyrhizobium sp. MI1.11 | reverse complement strand
TGTCCTGTTGGTCTCTTTTCTTTCTCTCCCCCCCCCCCCCCCCCTCCTCCCCCCCCCCCCCCCCCCCCCCCCCCCCCCCCCCCCCCCCCCACTCCATCAGTCGTTGTCGTGATGAATCACGGTCTTGCTGCGATTGCCGAATTCATCTTCCTTCTTGATCACCGTGGTGCGATCGGCAGGTTCACGCTCCTTGATGACGGTGGTGCGGTCGCGATCGCGGTCCCGCTCACGATATTCGTGAGACTGTCCGACCGTCACGCCGGCACCGACCGGACCGACGTGAACGCCGACTTCGTCGGCAAAAGCAGGCGCAGCGATGGCGGTGACCATGGCCGCGGCAAACAGATATTTCCTCATCTTCTTCTCCTCCAAATTCGTGCTGGGGGAATGCGGGAGTGCGACAGTTTGTTCCGGGGAACGCGGGGCCCGCGTCTGTTCCTCCAGTTCCAGGAACCGGTCACAGCCGCCATGTTTCCCGCTAGAATGCATCCATGAAACACGCTGATTCTATATCCTCTCGCAGCCGCCGCGCTCTGCTTCGATCGACGCTCGGAGCAGCCGCCCTCATCGCATTCCCAACGCGCATCCTGGCCGCGCCTCCGGGCTTCGAGGAATGGCGTGAGGGTTTTCGCGCTCGTGCAATGGCCAAGGGCATCTCGGCTGCGACATGGCAGCGCGCGATGGCGCGGGTCGAGCCCGACATGAGCGTCTTCAAGCAAATGCGCAACCAGCCCGAATTCCACGAGCAGGTCTGGCAATACATCAATCGCCGCGTCTCCGACTGGCGCATCATCAACGGCAAGATCGCGCTGAAGAACAACGAGGCGCTGCTCGCGCGCATCGAGCGCGATTTCGGCGTCGGGCGCGGTACGCTGCTGGCGCTGTGGGGCGTCGAGTCCGCCTATGGCGATCCGCTGGTGCAGCAGAACCACATGACGCCGGTGTTTCCCTCGCTCGCCGCCCTCGCCTGGAACGAGCCGCGCCGAAAAGCCTATTGGGAAACCGAGCTGATCAACGCGCTGCGCATTGTCGACAAGGGCTGGAGCACGCCGGAGCAGATGCAGGGATCCTGGGCCGGCGCAATGGGGCATTCGCAATGGATGCCGGAAGTCTGGCTCAATGTCGGCATCGACTATGACGGCGACGGCAAGGTGTCGCCGTTCGGCAAGCCCGACGACGCGTTGGGCTCGACCGCAAAATATCTCGTCAATCGCGGCAAATGGCACCGCGGCGAGCATTGGGGCTACGAGGTGCGCACGCCCGGTGAGATGAGCGGCAGCCGGACCTATGCGGCTTGGCAGGCGGCCGGCGTCACCCGCGCCGACGGCCAGCCGTTTCCGCAAGCCTCCGCATCCGCGCAGATGTGGACGCCGGTTGCGGGCGGGCCGACATTTCTGCTGGGACCGAATTTCAACGCGGTGAAGAGCTACAATCCCTCGATGAACTATGCGCTGGCGATCTGCCATCTCGGCGACCGCTGCCTCGGCGCCCCGCCTTTCATCCAGCCATTCCCCGGCTCCGAGCGCGCATTGACGCTCGCCGAGGTGCAGGAGATGCAGACGCGCCTGACCAAGGCGGGTTTCGATACCGGCGGCACCGATGGCCGTGTCGGCAACGACACCATGAAAGCGATCAAGGACTTTCAGCAGCGCGCGGGCATCACGCCTGCGGACGGCTATGGCGGGCTGAAGGTGCTGGCGAAGCTGCGCCAGGGGTCTTAGTTATGGCTCCATCCGGGCTACGACGCGATCGCTAGTGCCGGTACTGCGGCTCTTCCGCATCGAGCTGGCGGCGGATTGCGGCAAGATGCAGCCGCGCGGATTCGGAATCGCCCTCGCGCATCTGCCTGTAGGTTTCGGCCGCAATCGCGGGATCGACCGGCAGCACCTGTCGCCCGGTCGACATCGCCAACACCTGCACCTCGGCGGCGCGTTCGAGATAATAAAGATCGTCCCAGGCCTCCGCGATGGTCGGCGCCAGCACCATCACGCCGTGATGCTTCATGAAGATGATGTCGGCATCCCCCACGGCCGACGCGATGCGTGCGCCTTCGCGGTTGTCGAGTGCGAGGCCGTTGTAGTCGCGGTCCACGGCCGTTCGACCGTAGAATTTCAGCGCGGTCTGGCCGGCCCAGATCAGCGGATCCCCCTCGGTCATCGACAGCGCCGTGGCGTAGGGCATGTGGGTGTGGAAGGCGACCTTGGCGCGCGGCAGGCGCTTGTGCATCTCGGCATGGATGTAGAACGCGGTCGCCTCGGGCACGCCCTCGCCCTCGAGCACATTGCCGTGGAAGTCGCAGATCAGAAGTTTTGACGCGGTCAGCTCGCGGAAGGCGTAGCCGTAAGGGTTGACCAGGAAGAGATCGTCATGGCCCGGCACCACGGCCGAGAAGTGGTTGCAGATGCCCTCCTCAAAGCCGTTGCGCGCCGCCATCCTAAAGCAGGCGGCAAGATCCTCGCGCGCGCTGCGGATCGCGTCGCTCGCGAGATCCGGACGGTTCGATCGAAACGTTGCTGGCGTGGATGACGAAGAGTGAAGGCTGTGCGCCATGGCGGAAGGACACCTCTGTCGATCGGACGACGCCCGCGTTGTACAGGTCCGACGCCTGCGCGTCAGCCCCCGCGGGCGCCACCCTGCCCTTCGCAGCCCGCGCGGCGGGCTATTGCCGCCGCGGCACGCCGCCAGCATTCATGCCGCCGTCGATGACGAGCTCGCTGCCGGTGACGTAGCGCGAGGCATCGGAGGCCAGATACAGCACGCCAGAGGCAATTTCCGCAGCCTGACCGGCGCGGCCGAGCGGCGTTACGACGCGCGCACGCTCCTCGGGATCGATCGGCGCATTGCCCTGGTTGCCGGTCGCGCCCGTCGGGATCTTGCCCCAAATCGGCGTGTCGATGATGCCGGGATGGACGGAGTTGACGCGGATGCCGTCACAGGCCGCCGCGCACTCCATCGCGATCGACTTTGCGAACAGCCGCACGCCGCCCTTGGTCGCTGAATAGGCCGACAGCCCGGGCGCGCCGCGCAGGCCCGCAAGCGAGGACATCATGACGATCGAGCCGCCGCCGGTCTTGCGCATCAGGGGCAGGCAATGCTTGACCGAGAGGAAGACGCCGTCGAGGTTGATCGCGTTCTGCTTGCGCCAATCGCTGAGCGTCATGTCGACGATCGAGGGCACGGCAATGCCGGTGCCGGCGTTGGAGACGAGAATATCGAGCCGGCCAAAGCGCTTCGCGATCTCGGCTGTGATCTCGATCCAGCGCTCTTCGCTGGTGACGTCCTGCTCCAGGAAAATCGCCTTGCCACCGGCCTTGGTGATGCTATTGGCGAGCTCGGGGCCGCGCAGCTCGTCGATGTCGGTGGCGATGACGGTGGCGCCCTCGCGCGCGAACATCTCGACGACGGCCTCGCCGATGCCAGAGGCGCCGCCGGTCACCAGCGCGACCTTGCCCTCAACCTGCCCTGCCATGTTCACTCCCTTTTTTGCTATTCGTTTTTTGTTGTTTGCCGGACCTATCTAATCATGGATGGTCCCTGGTCGGGTAGCGCGACGTCGACGACGCGGAATTGCACACGCTCGGCGCCTTGGTAGCGATCGAGCGACAATGATCCCGCGACATGCAATTGCTGGCCGCGATTGGCAACGAGCGCATTGCCGAGCTTCTGTCCGATCGAACGGAACGCGATGCCGTTGACGATGGCGCCGTCGCCCGACTTGAAGCGTAGCCTCAAATGTGCCTGTCCCACCTCGTCGGCATAGACGAGCTGGTGCGCCGGCAGCGCCAACACGACTTCCGGATTGCCGCTGCCGAAGGGACCGGCGCGGTTGAGCGTCGTTGCAAGCTCGGTCGTCACCGCGCGCGCGGAGACCGCGCCGTCGATGTAGAGCTCGTTGACGTGGCGCGCCTCGGCAACGTCGCGGGCCAACGCATGCTCGAGGTAGGCGCGAAATTCGGCGAGCTTTTCCTTGCGCAGCGTGACGCCCGCGGCCATGGCGTGGCCGCCGCCCTTGAGCAGAATGCCGTCGGCGACCGCCTGGCGCACTGCCTTGCCGAGATCGACGCCGGCAATCGAGCGGCCGGAGCCGGTGCCGATGCCGCCGGGCTCCAGCGCGATCGCGAAGGCGGGCCGCGAGAACTTCTCCTTCAACCGGGACGCAACGAGACCGACCACGCCGGGATGCCAGCCTTCGGAGGCCGTCACGATCACGCCGATCTTGTCCTCGAGCCCGATCGAGGCGAGCGCCTCGGCTTCGGCCTGCGCTTCGGCCGCCTGCTCGATGATACGGCGCTCGCTATTGAGGCGGTCGAGCTCGGCGGCGATCCGCGCGGCCTCGACGCTGTCACCCTCCAAAAGCAGCCGCACGCCGAGATCGGCGCGGCCGATGCGGCCGCCGGCATTGATGCGCGGCCCCAGCATGAAGCCGAGATGCCAGGCCTCCGGCGGGCCGTTGAGCCGCGCCACGTCCATCAGCGCGGTGTGGCCGACATGGTCGCGCCGCCGCATTGCGATCAGGCCTTTGGCGACGAACGCGCGGTTGAGACCGATCAGCGGCGCGACGTCGGCAACCGTGCCGAGCGCAACGTGATGCAGCATGCCGAGCAAATCCGGCTCGGGCATCTCCGCGGTCCAGAAGCCGCGCTGGCGTAATTCACGATTGACCGCGACCAACGTCACCAGCACGAGGCCGACGGCGGCGAGATGGCCGAGGCCGGAGAGATCGTCGAGCCGGTTCGGATTGACCAGCGCATCGACCAGCGGCAGCTCCGTGCCGGCCTGGTGATGGTCGATCACGACGACGGACATGCCGAGACGTTTTGCTTCGGCGAGCGGCTCGATGCTGGTGGTGCCGCAATCGACGGTGACGAGCAGCGTGGCGCCCTTTTCGGCCAGCGCACGCACGGCTTCCGTGTTGGGCCCGTAGCCCTCGAAGATGCGGTCGGGAATGTGGATCAGCGGGTCAAGCCCGCAATGGCGCAGATGCCAGGTCAGCAGCGCCGCCGAGGTCGCGCCGTCGACATCGTAATCGCCGAAGATCGCTACCTTCTCGCCGTTCCCTGCGGCATCCGCGATCCGCTTCGCGGCGGCTTCCATCTCCGTCACCGTGAACGGGTCCGGTAGGAGCTTGCGGATGGTTGGATCGAGGAAATCGGCGACGGCATCGCTGTCGACACCGCGACCTGCCAGCACCCGCGCCAGCAGCTCGGGCAGTTGGTGGCGCTGCACGATGGCAAGCGCCTTCGCCGCCCCGCGCGCATCCAGCCGGTCACGCCAGAGCTTGTCGGTGAGCGAGCGCGCCACTCCCAGGAACGCCTGGGGCGCTTCGACGGGCAAGGCGGTGGCGGGCGGCGTCATGAACAGCGGTCGGTTTGAGGAACCTGGGAGCCGGAGGTATTGCATCGCCCGGCCGACGGAACGATTGGCCCGCAATCCCCCGGGATTTGCAATGTCTGCGCCGCACAAAGCGGTGGATTGCCGCTTTGCTGCGCGGACTGACTATCATTTGAGCATTCCGCAAAACAGCAAATTAAGCAGGCGTTAGGCGGAATCTTCGAAAAAGAATTGTATTCGATCTGTCAGTGATTGTTCCGGGTTCGTTGCAGATCAGACCTCATTGCCAAGGGAAGCCCCCGATGTCTGCTGCGCTGGGTCTCAAAGCCAAGCCGATCGCAAATGAATCCGCCGAGGATGATTCCGACATCTCCGCGCTGATCAACCGCCTTACGGCGGAGGTCAACCAGATCGCGGTCGATAAGACCAAGTCGATCCAGCAGATCACCAACCAGATGAAGATGCTGGCACTGAACGCGCTGATCGAAAGCTCGCGTGCCGGCGCACAGGGCGCGGGCTTCGCCGTGGTGGCGCAGGAGGTCCGTGGCGTCGGCCAGCAGGTCGAGACCATCGCCCGCGAGCTCGAAAGCCAATTGACGAAACGGACTGGCGATCTCGTCTCCTCGATCGACCGGATGAGCCAGCGCTCGCGCGGCGAGCGCATGGTCGATTTGTCGCTCAACGCCATCGAGCTCATCGACCGCAACCTCTATGAACGGACCTGCGACGTGCGCTGGTGGGCGACCGATTCCGCGTTGGTCGATTGCGCGGCCTCGCCCGACGGCGCGGCCGTGTCCCATGCCTCGCAGCGTCTCGGCGTGATCTTGGGGGCCTACACCGTCTATCTCGACCTCTGGCTCTGCGACCTCGATGGCAACGTCATCGCCAACGGCCGCGCCGACCGGTTTCACGCCGTCGGCCAGAACGTCGCCCACACCAAATGGTTTCGCGAGGCCAAGACCCTGCGCTCCGGCGACGACTATGTCGCCGGCGACGTCGAGAACCAGCCGCTGCTCGGCAATGCCCAGGTCGCGACCTATTGCGCCAGCGTCCGCGCCGGTGGACAGGCCAACGGCGCGCCGATCGGGGTGCTCGCCATCCATTTCGACTGGGAGGCACAGGCCCGCGCCATCGTGCAAGGCGTGCGTGTCGGCGACAGCGACAAGGCGCGCGTGCTGCTGGTCGACTCCAATCTTCGCGTGATCGCCGCTTCCGACGGACAAGGCATTCTCAGCGAACGCATCTCGCTGTCGCTCAATGGCCAGCGTTCCGGCTTCTATCAGGACGGCTCGGGCACGCTGGTCGCGTTCCATGCCACCCCGGGCTACGAGACCTATCGGGGTCTGGGCTGGTATGGCGTGATCGTCTGCGGGGCGTAAAGCTGAAGGCGGCCTGCCTATCCAACTCAAAACTGTGAAAACAACCCCATGCACAGTAGCCATCTGGTTGTTTTCATGACGGTTTTTTTCGCCGTTTCACGCCGGCAAAACACCGGCACGCATGCCATCATGGCGTCGTTCGCGGTCCAGACTCAGAGCGCTAGGTTCTGGTGATATCGTCTTCGACGGGCTGCACCGTCGCAATTCCAAGCGTTTGCGACGGACGCTCCCCGAACATTGCCAGGTAATATTGCGAAAACCGGCCGAGCTCGTAAAAGCCCTGTTGCATGGCGACGGCTGTCACGGTGGTCGAGCCAGGTGCGCTCTGGTGCAGGATCGAATGAACAGCGCAGAGACGCTTGTGCCTGAGGAAGGTGACCGGACCGAGACCGAATACCTCCTGAAAGGCGCGGTGGAGGGTGCGCCGCGATACGCCGAGCGCCGCGCAAATTTCCGACACGTGCACCGGACGGGTGCCGGCGTCGTCGAGAAACTCCTCGACCTTGCGGATCAGCCGGCGTGCGGAAGGGAGCCAGCCATTCCCGTCGGGTGGCAGCGACGACGCGACGTTGGCAGCCATGCATTCGGCGATCGATCGTTTCCAGAAATCGGCAGTTGATAGCGTCAGCCCATATTTGTTGTCGCGCAGGTGCGACATGATCCGGACCAGGCGGCGCGAGGCGATCGCGCCGGTCTCGATGTGCGCGCGGAAATGACCGCGGCTGCGCCAGGTGTCGGGATCGCTTAGCCGTGCTTCTCCGCCGAACAGCGTCGCGACCTCGTTGATGTCGAATCGCATGGCGGCGTAGGCGGAGCCGCCGTGAAAAACACCGTCATGTTCGAGCCGCGGCGGAATGACGAGCACATCATTGAGCTGCATGTCGAACGACCAGTGGGCGACGCGCTCTTCGGCCGCGAGCAGCATCCCGATGATCAGTCTGTCGTCGCTGGAAACCCGCTGCGTGCGCATGCCGACGTTGAAAGCACCAATGCTGAGCGAGAAGTCGCCGATGCCGACATGGGATAAAGTTCCGCGCAACCGACCGCGGCCGAGTTGCATCACATCGACATGCGAGCCGTGGACGGCCTGCTGAAGACCTTCGAAACCATCCAGCTTGCGCGAATCAACCAGAAGGAATTGCCCCATGGCTGTACCGTGTTACTGAAGCGCGACAATTCTGCGGCACGCGATAGCGAAGTACCACTACAACGCGAGGTGGGTACGACAAGCTGACTTCGCGTTTTCAGGCAAGTCATCGCCGAATTTGTCGCAAGATTTGCTCTCAAATGCCTCTGCACTGAAGGATCTGAGCCATGGGGCATTAGGTCTCACTGTCCGGGCAGACTGGCACAAATTGCACATCACAGCCGTCCAATCTTCGGGTATCATTTGCAACCTTAGCGATATTAAGCGGAAGCGTTCTGCGGGTGGCAGAGCGCACGCGGCATGGATTTGCCGCGTGTTCGAAGACGTGCGTGCAAAGGAAAGAGATGTGGACGCAATGCAGCGTCCTCCTCTGCCCGGAGCGCCAAAAAAGTGGGGGACCAGACAATGCGTCCAATGGGCCGGACAAGGAGCCATCGTCGAAGTCTGCCAGAGGTAGCGCAGTAGCATCGGGTGGAATGCGGGTATCGGAGCTTCCACCATGTTGCGAGCGGATCTGGATCACTGCGAGTGGTTGCCGGATGATTTGAAGACCGGCGAGATGGTCTTCATTCCCGGCGGAACCTTTCGCATGGGATCCGACCATCATTATCCCGAGGAAGCGCCGAGCCATCGCGTCGCTGTCGACGGCTTCTGGATCGACCGCACGCCCGTGACTAACCGGCAGTTCAAGCAGTTCGTCAACGCAACCGGCCATGTCACCGAGGCGCAGGTCGTTCCGGATCCGAAGGACTATCCGGGCGCGCTGGCGAAGATGCTCTACGCGGGATCGCTGGTGTTCTCCCCGCCGCCGCGCATCACCGATCTCACCGACTGGAGCCAGTGGTGGACTTTCCTGCGCGGCGCCAACTGGCGCCATCCCTATGGTCCCGGCAGCAACATCAAGGACCTCGACGACCATCCGGTCGTTCACGTCTCCTTTAGCGATGCGGCAGCGTATGCCCACTGGGCCGGCAAGGACTTGCCGACGGAGGCGGAGTGGGAGTTCGCCGCGCGTGGCGGCCTCGAGGCGGAGGAATACGCCTGGGGCGATGCGCTGGTGCCGGGCGGCAAGCACATGGCCAATATCTGGCAGGGCAACTTCCCCGTCCAGAATCTCGGCGAGGATGGGTACGAGCGTACCTCGCCGGTCATGGCCTTCCCGCCGAACGGCTACGGTCTCTACGACATGATCGGCAACGTCTGGGAGTGGACCTCCGACTGGTGGTCGTCGAAGCACGCCGCCGACGCTGCAAAGCCCTGCTGCATCCCCAAAAATCCCCGCGGCGGCGGTGAGCACACAAGCTACGACCCTCGCCTCCCCGACATCCAGATTCCGCGCAAGGTCCTCAAGGGCGGCTCGCATCTTTGCGCGCCGAACTATTGCCGCCGATATCGCCCGGCTGCGCGGCACGCCGAGCCGGTCGATACCTCGACCGGCCATGTCGGGTTCCGCTGCGTGGTGCGAATGCCGTCTGTAACCGAACGCCAACGAGAAGGACGTGCTGCAATCTAGCGAGCGCCGCTGGCGGATGCCGGCGTCAGCGGTGCGCTCCGTGCGTCGGACTATTTCGATACGCAACTTTATCTATCGGCGATTGGACAGACGTCTTCAGCATTTTTGGACAAGGCAGGCCGGTTACAGGCAAGAGCCTGCCCCATTTCCCCGGTAAGAGTCGCCTCATCGCTTTCGCGACGCGGGCGCCGTCGATCCTGAAAGGCTCGCGCTCGCAACGTGCCGAGGAGATAGGCCATGAAGATCGTCGTGATCGGCGGGACCGGATTGATCGGATCCAAGCTCGTAACGAAGCTCAAGCAACAAGGCCACGACGCTGTTGCGGCTTCGCCGAAGTCAGGCGTGAACGCCGTGACCGGGGAAGGCCTCGCAGCAGTGCTGGCGGGTGCGGATGTCGTGGTTGACGTTGCCAACGCGCCGTCCTGGGAGCCTGCCGCCGTGCTTGAATTCTTCGAGCGTTCGAGCAAAAACCTCGCTGCGACCGAGGCGGCTGCGGCCGTGAAGCATCATGTGGCGCTCTCGATCGTCGGGACCGAGCGCTCGCCCGACATCGCCTATTTTCGTGCCAAGCTGGCGCAGGAGACCATCGTCAAGGCATCTCCGGTCCCCTATTCGATCGTCCGCGCCACCCAGTTCTTCGAATTCCTCAGCGCCATCGGTGACATGGGTGCGGCCGAGGGCCGGATCGTCGTTCCCACGGCATTGTTTCAACCCATCGCGGCCGACGACGTGGCTGATCGCCTCGCAGAGGTCGCGATGGGCCAGCCGCTCAACGGCACGATCGATATCGCAGGACCTGAGAAGGCGCCCTTCAACGAATTCATCGCACGGCGCCTGAAGGCGTCCGGCGACGCTCGACCCGTGGTGGGAGACCCAAAGGCGCCGTACTACGGCGCTCCCATCGACGACACATCGCTGAACCCTCTCGGCGAGGCGCGGCTCGGCAAAACGTCGCTCGCAACATGGCTCGCGAGGCTTTGAGGAGACTCCCATGCGCAAATTGCTGATCGCAACCGCTGTCTATGCCGCATCATTCCTGACGGCCCATGCCGCCGAGACGGCGGCCCCCACGGCCAAGGTGACCGTCGTGTTCGACCAGGCGCTGCCCAATGTCCCGGGGAAGAGCATGAAAGGCGTGCTGGTCGAGTATGGTCCCGGAGGCTCCTCGCCGGCCCACATCCACGCGCCCTCGGCTTTCATCTACGCCACCGTCCTGGAAGGCGCGATCCGCAGTCAGGTCAATGACGGCCCCGCCAAGGTCTTTCACAAGGGCGAGAACTTCTCTGAAAAACCCGGCGACCGTCATGCCGTCAGCGCCAATGCCAGCGACACCGAACCCGCAAAATTGCTGGCTGTCTTCGTGGTGGATACGGCCGACAAGGAGCTGACGATGCCGATCCCGAAATAGCGCACAATCGGCGAGCGGCGTTGCCACCTCGAGGCGTTCGTTCATCCGGGGCTGCCCACGAATGCCACCGGCGTGCCTTTCGAGACACGGCCGGCGACGCGCTCGGCATCCCAATTGGTCAGACGCACGCAGCCGTGAGATTCCGCCTTGGAAATCTTCTCCGGCGAAGGCGTGCCGTGAATGCCGTAGCCCTCGGCAGACAGGTTGATCCAGACCGTGCCGACCGGATTGTTCGGGCCGGGCTTGATGGTGAAGGGCTTGCGGGAATGGACGCCCTTGAAACGATAAGCGGGATTGTAGCGATAGTACGGATTTCGGCTGACTTCCGTGACCTTGAGCGTGCCTGAAGGCGACGGCTTCTCTTCGCTGCCGACCGTCGCGGGATAAAATCCGATCAGCGCATTCGATTTGTCGAACAGTTTTACAGTCTGCCTGACCTTGTCGACCTCGATCCTGTCGGCCTTGGTGGAGATGCCCTCGCCTGCGCCTGATGTGTCCACCACGACGATGGTGTCGCCGGCGCGATCGAAATGGCGCCCGGAGTTGAGCGCGGCCAGGAGCTGCTCGCTCATGTGAAATTTCTCGGCCAGGGCCTCGCGCGCACTGGTGAAGCCTAGCTTTGTAAGCTCCATCATGTCCTCCATCTTCGACGGCAGCTTTTTCAGGAAAGGACCCGCCACGTCCTGCTCGGTGATGGCATAGGTCATCGTCACCGGCCGGTCGTCCGCCCGTAACGCGGTCCAGACATCGTCCGTCACGGTGTCCGAAACCGGCAGCTGCCGCGCTTCGGCATAGGCCCGCAACGCCTTTTTGGCGTTCTCGCCGAACCTGCCGTCGATCTCGCCGGGCGAGAAGTGCGCGCGGTCCAGCAGGACCTGCAACCGGACACCCGCCGCGGTCGGCTTATCGTTCGACAGGGTTTTCTTCGACGGCTCAGCGACCTTGATGGCAGCGGCGTCGATCTCCGCGGCGAACGCCGGCGGCGCAGCCAGAGCGAAGACCAGAAAGATGCAAATCTGCCCCGCTTTTCCGAGCGACATCGCCGGGTCCTTTCACGTTTCCGACGGTTCAGTGATCAACTCCCGAGCCGCGGCGGCAGCCAGTTTGCGGTACTGGTCTTCGTACTGCCTCGCCATTCGGCTCGCGGAAAAGCGCTCCTCGAAGCGGGCGCGCACCTTCCTTCGATCCAGCTTGCCCAATTCGCCGACTGCCCTGACGGCCTGCTCCTCGTTCTCGACGATGAAGCCTGTCAATCCGTGCTCGACGACTTCGGGGACAGAGCCGGAGCGATAGGCGATCACCGGGGTTCCGCATGCCATCGCTTCGATCATGACCAGCCCAAACGGCTCCGGCCAGTCGATCGGAAACAACAGCGCAGCGGCTTCGGCAAGGAAGGGCTGTTTCTCCGCGTCATCGACTTCACCAACAAGCTGGATGTTCTTACCGTCGATGTTGGGCTCGATGTGCTTCCTGAAGTAGGCTGTCTCGGCGCGGGGGACCTTCGCGGCGATGCGGAGGGGCATCTGGACCGCACGTGCGATGCGAATGGCGTCTTCCGGACCTTTGTCTGCGGTGAGACGCCCGAGAAACGCCAAATAGGACCCCTGTTCGTAGGACGGACGAAACAGGTTGGACGGCAGCCCGTGCTGGATGGTTCCGATCCATTTCGCATCGGGAAGCGGCAGGCGCTGATGATCGGAAATCGACACAAAGCATGCTTCAGGGAATTGCCTGGCTACGTCGGGTAGCCCGGGCAAGTCGAGGCGACCGTGCATGGTCGTGAGGAACGGCACGCCGAGACGGCTGAGCAACGGCAACGACAGCCAGTCGACATGCGCGTGGATCACGTCGAACTCCTTCGCACGCCTTGCAATCGCCTCCATCAGCATGGCGCTCGCGGCCGTCGGGTCCGCCCCCTTCCGCCCGAGACGCAGCGCGCGTGGCCAAACCGGATGAAGCGCACCATTCGTCCTGGAATCGCCGCTCGCAAACAGCGTGACCTCGTGGCCGAGCTCGACCAGCCCATCCACCAGCCAGGCCACTACCCGCTCGGTGCCGCCGTAAAGTTTCGGAGGGACGCTTTCGGCGAGGGGAGCAATCTGAGCGATGCGCATGAGAGGCTACCCGTTAAACCGCCGCACGCACGACCAGAATGATCGCGGCGGACAGAAGGTTCGAAATCGCGAGCAGCGTCCAATTCGGCCTGGCACTTGCGGCCGCGACCCGGCAGACGAGCCCTTCCATGAGCCTCAACATTCGTCGTCAGGAAGCCGATCGAGGAAGGCAATCCCGAATTGCGTGAGTTCTTCGGCATCGCTCCCGCGCGCTTTCCATCTCCCTTGCAGATGACGCTCAAGCAGGCAGCGACGACTATCCGCGGCATCGACGTGGCGATGCCGGGCGCGGTAAACGGACCAAGCAATATCCACCGCCGTTCGTAGCGGGTCGTCGTCGACCATGTTCCAACTCCGAGATTGGAGACGTTCATGCGACGGCAACTCGTTACGAGGACGGAAGTTTCCACTTCTTCCCGGAAAGTCCGAAACTGCGCGGCCACCGCAGACACAAGCAGGCGCCCACCTCCCCGTCGGAGAAATCAGGCGACGCGACGCACGGCCATCTCCGCGGCGAGCAACACCGCGGCACGACTGGCACCGACTGATGCAATGCCTTGGCCGGCGATGTCGTAGGCAGTGCCGTGCGCCGGCGTGCAGATCGGAAATGGAAAGCCGCCGAGCAACGTCACGCCGCGATCAAAGCCCATCAGCTTCATCGCGATCTGGCCCTGGTCGTGATACATCGTCAGCACTGCATCGAAGGCGCCGCTTTTGGCGCGCAGGAACACGGTGTCGGCCGGGAACGGCCCTTCGGCGGCAATGCCCTCGCGCTGGCCGGCCGCGACCACGGGTGCGATGACATCGATCTCCTCGCGGCCGAAATTACCGCCGTCGCCGGCATGCGGATTGAGACCGGCGACCGCGATGCGCGGCCGGGCGAAGCCGGCATTGCGCATGCAGGCATCAGTCAGCTTGAGCGCGCGATGGATACGTTCGCCGGACAGTCGCGCGGCGACGTCCTTGAGCGGGATGTGGGACGTCACGCGGGCATTCCAGAGCCGGTCCAGCACATTGAACTCGCTTGCGGGAGTTTTGAGTCCGACCACTTCGGCGGAGAACGCGATCTCATCGTCATACTCGGCGCGGGCCAGCCGCATCGCCTGCTTGTTGAACGGCGTAAAGCAGGCGGCATCGACCCGGCCGTCGCGGCCGAGTTCGAGCGCGTGCTTGTAGTTGGCAAGCGCGAACTTGCCGCCGGCGAGGCTCGCGATCCCCTGCTGGACCTCGCCGGGATCGAGGTGCCCGAGATCGACGAACAGCGTCTCGCCCTCCGCCGCGCGCAAATCGGCCCCCTGCTCCACCATGGTCAGCTCCGGCTTGACGCCGGCAATCCGCGCGCCCTGGTCGAAGACGCGCCGGTCGCCGATCACGACGATCCGGCCGCGGGCGCGGATGTCGTCCTGCACCACGAGCTTTGCGGTCAATTCCGGGCTGATGCCAGCGGGATCTCCCATTGCCAGTGCAATGAGCGGCTTTGCGGTCATATGATCACCTTCTCTCGAGCGGTCTCTCGAGCTGTGTTCTGGACTGTCGTCTCGTGGATCGACGGCGCAGGCTTGCGCAGCAAGCGCGCAAGCTGCAGCACGAGCGGAAGCAGCAACAGCACGATGCCCGCCACGATCAGGCATGTCACCAGCTTGTTGGCGAAGAATATCCCGAGCGATCCCTTGGACATCAGCATCGACTGCCGGAACGCGTCCTCGGCCTTGTCGCCGATGACGATCGCGAGCACGAGTGGCGCCAGCGGATAGAACAGCTTCTTGAAGAGATAGCCGACGATCCCGAAGCCGAGCATCATGACGACATCGAGATAGGAGTTCGACACCGAATAGGCGCCGACAACGCAGATGATCACGATCAGCGGCGCGATGATCACGAAGGGAATCCGCATCAGCGCCGCAAAGACCGGCACGGTCAGCAGCACCAGCACAACGGCGACGATGTTGCCGACATACATCGACGCAATCAGGCCCCAGACAAAGTCCTTTTGGTCGACGAACAGCATCGGCCCGGGATTGAGGCCCCAGATCATGAGCCCGCCCATCATGACGGCCGCGGTGGCCGAGCCGGGAATGCCGAGCGAGAGCATGGGCAAAAGCGCGCTGGTGCCGGCGGCATGATCGGCCGTCTCCGGCGAGATGATGCCTTCGACCTCTCCCGTGCCGAAGTATCGGCCACGGCGCGAGAAGCGTCGGGCGATGCCGTAGCTCATGAACGACGCCGCAGTCGGGCCGCCAGGCGTGATCCCCATCCAGCATCCGATGGCCGCGCTCCGCAGCAGCGCAACGCTATGTCGCGGCAGGCGGCCGACGGCACGAAACACCTCGCGCCACTCTATCTTCGACGAGACTGCGCGGGCATGAAACTCTTCCTCGACGGCGACGAGCAGCTCGCCGATGCCGAACAGGCCCATCACCGCGACGACGAAGTTCACGCCCTTGACCA
This sequence comes from Bradyrhizobium sp. MI1.11, assembly GCF_055811255.1. Taxonomy (NCBI): domain Bacteria; kingdom Pseudomonadati; phylum Pseudomonadota; class Alphaproteobacteria; order Hyphomicrobiales; family Nitrobacteraceae; genus Bradyrhizobium; species Bradyrhizobium sp. MI1.11. The sequence continues at coordinate 38,377 of NZ_JBVVPM010000029.1, read as the reverse complement.
GCTCGTCGACGCCCATCGTGAGGCGCACGCTGCCGGAGACAGTGTCGATGCCGATGGCGGCAATGGCGAAGCCGATCGCCAGTGCGACGACGGTCTTGATCGGCGCCGCCCCGCCCATGCCGACGAAGCTGGCGAAGGCCAGGAAATAGACTGCAAAATATTCCGCCGGCCCGAAGGCGAGTGCGACCTGCGCGACCCACGATGCGAGGAAGGTGATCAGGATGACGCCGATCAGCGCGCCGAATGCCGCCGAGCCAAAGGCGGTGGCGAGCGCTGTCGTCGGACGTCCCTCGCGCGCCATCGGGTAGCCGTCGAAGGTGGTGGCGACAGACGACGGCTCGCCCGGGATGTTGAACAGGATCGAGGTCACGGACCCGCCGAACAGCGCGCCCCAATACATGCTGGAGAGCAGGATGATGGCAGAGACCGGCTGCATGCCGAAGGTCAGCGGCAGCAGCAGCGACACCCCGTTCGGAGCACCCAGCCCAGGCAGCACGCCGACGAGAATGCCGAGCAGCACGCCGATCACCATCAGCGCCAGATGCGGCAGCGTGATCGCGATGCCAAAGCCGTGAAGGAGTTCTCCGAGGTTGTCCATCGGCCTCTCCGTCAGAAGCCGAACGCCGCGGCGAGCGCGCCGTGCGGCAAGCTCACCTGGAACATGCGCTCGAACACGACGTAGAGCGCGAGCGCTGTCGCCGCCGCCATGCCAAGCGCGCGCGGCACGGATTGTTGTCTGGGGATCGCCAGCACCGCGAAGATGTACAGGGCTGAGGCGACGTACATCCCGGCCAACGGAATCGCAGCCACGAAAATCGCGGCCGGCACGAACAGGCCGGCAAGCCGGCGCAGCTCGATCGATGTGATGGCGATGGGGACGTTCGCCAGTGACGCAACCGGCATCAAACCGCGCACCAGGTTGTAGAAGCTCCCGAGCACGATGATGATCCCGGTCAGGAACGGGAACGTGCCGGCGTCCACGCCCGCGCTTGACCAGCCGATGCCGTTATCGAGACTGGAGACGACGACGGCCACACCAAAGCTGCCGGTGAGAACGGCGGTCGCAAGTTCGAGGGCGCGGCGCGAGATCATGGGCCGCTCCAGCGAAGCGCCAGATGTTTGCTCAGTCCTCGTCCTGAGGAGCGCGCTTTGGCGCGCGTCTCGAAGGACGGCTCCGGACGACATCCCATCCCCGGCCATCCTTCGAGACGCCCGCCTGCGGCGGGCTCCTCAGGATGAGGACGGTGGTTGAACTCGGCTGCGCGATCGAACGCCATCGGCCGCCTCACTTGACCAACCAGCCCTGCTCGCCCGCGACCTGCTTGACGTGCTCGAGGTCCTCCTTGATGAACTTGTCGAGTTCGGCGCCAGTCAGGAACGTGTCGACCTGGGAGGTTTTCTCGATGTAGTCCTTCCAGTCCGGCGTCGCCTGCACCTTCTTCATGAGGTCGACATAGAACGCGGCCTGGTCCGGGGTGACCTTGCCGGGGAGCCACACCGTCCGCGGTTGCTCATATTGCTTGATGTCGAGGCCCTGCTCGACGCAGGTCGGAACGTCGCCCCAGCCTTCGGTCGCGGTGACCTTGGCGCCCTGCGGCAGCCGCTTCGGGCTGAAAACGCAAAGCGGTCGTTGCGTTCCACCGCGCCATTGCCCGAGACTTTCGCTGGGATTGTTGACGTGGGAGTCGAGGTGTCCGCCGGCGAGCTGCACGGCAGTCTCTGCGCCGCTCTTGAAGGGGATGTAGGTCAGCTTGATGTGGCCGGCTTTCTCGATCATGCGGGTCAGCACCTCGTCGGTATCCTTCGACTGCGCGCCACCCATCTTGAATTCGCCCGAGGCGGCCGCCTTCAGATAGTCGCCCGCCGTCTTGTAGGGCGCGTCCTGCTTGACCCAGAGCAGGAACTCGTCCTGCGCCATCGCCGCGATCGCAGTGAGATCGGTGTAGTTGAAGGCGACCTTGGAGACGAGCGGCTGCTGCCAGGCATTCGACGTGCCGAAGATCACCTTGTAGGGATCGCCGGCGGACGCCTTGCCGTAGACATAGCCTTCCGCGCCGCTGCCGCCCCCTTTGTTGACGACGACGATCGGCTGCTCCACCAGCTTGTGCTTGGTGATGATGTTCTGCACGGCGCGCGCGAGATTGTCGGTGCCGCCGCCGGGCCCGGCGGTCGCTACGAACTCGATCGGCTTTTGCGGTTGCCAGGCACTGAGCGCCGGCATCGTGCCGGCGAGCACAATTGCGGCGGCGGAGAGCAGAAGTGTTGACGTCCGACCCATGATGTCCTCCAGCTGATTTTTGTATCTTGTTGTTTTCGACGTCCGGTCAGGCGACGCGTTCCTCGCGTCTTCCTGATGCCAGGACGATTGCGCCTTCTTTTTCGAGCGCTTCGATCTGCTTCTGGTCGAACCCGTGCTCGACCAGCACCTCGCTTGTATGCTCACCGTAGACCGGCGCGCCCGTGCGCACTTTGCCCGGGGTCTCCGAAAACTTGACCGGCAAGCCGATCGTCTTCACGGGTCCGAGCGTGGAATGCTCGACCTCGACGACCATCTCGCGCGCCAGCGTCTGCGGATCGCGAAGCGCCTCCAGCATGTCGTGCACGGGTCCGCACGGCACGCCCTTCTCGTCCAGCGCAGCGAGCCAGTGCGCCCGCGTCCGGGTGCGAAAGCGCTCGCTCAGGACAGCTTCGAGCTCCTTCAGATTGGCCATGCGGTCGGCCCCGGTGACGAAGCGCGGATCGGAGGCGAGTTCGCTCGCACCGAGGGCTTCCAGCATCAACAGCCAGTGCTTCTTGTTGGCGCCGCCGACCACCAGCCAGCCGTCCGAGGCCTCGAAGGCCTGGTACGGCGCGTTGAGCGGATGGGCCGAACCCATCGCACGCGGCGCAGTGCCAGCGGCCAGCGCTATCGTGGATTGCCAGTAGGTCTGCACCAGCGCGGCCTCATAGAGCGAGGTCTCGACCCACTGCCCTTCGCCGGTCTTGAGACGGTGCGTGTAGGCCGCGAGGATGCCCATGCTCGCCAGCAGGCCGGCGGTGATGTCGGACAGCGGCGGGCCGCATTTCACCGGCGGACCATCGGGACGTTCGCCGGTAAAGCTCATGATGCCGCTCATCGCCTGGGCGACCAGATCGAAGCCGCGGCGGTGCTTGTAGGGTCCGGTGCGGCCGAAGCCCGACAGCGAGCAATAGATCAGCGTTGGATGCTGCTTGTGCAGGTCTTCGTAGCCGAAGCCGAGGCGCTCCATGGCGCCCGGCGCAAAATTCTCGACCAGCACGTCGGCGCCCGCGATCAGCCGCCGCAACACCTGCTTGCCGCCCTCGGTCTTCAGATCCAGCACGATGCCACGCTTGTTGCGGTTCATCATCAGGAAGGAGGCCGCCTCGTCGCCAATCTTCGGCGGCACCGAATGGCGGGTGTCGTCACCGTTCGGCGATTTCTCGATCTTGATCACGTCGGCGCCCATGTCGGCCAGCATCAAAGTGCAGGTCGGCCCCGCCATGACATGGGTGAGATCGATGACCTTGAGGCCGGCAAGCGGCCCCGAACGGCCGGAGGTTGATTGCGAGCGATCGCTTTGCATCGGGGCGTCCTATTGGCCGCGCCATTGCGGCGCGCGCTTGGTGAGGAAAGCATCGAGCCCTTCGCGAAAATCCTGGCTCGTGTAGCACATCAGGATGAGGTCCTCGCCCTCGTCCGGCGTCAGCCGCCTTTGCAGACGCGCCACGGCCTGTTTGGTCGCATTCAGCGTCAGCGGCGCGTGGCTGGCAAGCAATCGGGCAACCTCGTCGGCGCGCCTGTCGAGCGCGGTAAGATCCTCGACGACCTCGCCGAGCAGCCCGACACTGGCCGCCTCCGTCGCGTCGACGAGGCGCGCGGTGAAGATCAGATCCTTGACGCGGGCAGCGCCGATCAGCGCGGTGAGACGACTGACATTGGACATCGACAGGCAATTGCCGAGCGTGCGGGCAATAGGAAAGCCGATTTTCGCGCTTTGGGTGCCGATGCGGAGATCACAGGCCGCGGCGATGCCCGCGCCGCCGCCGGTGCAGAACCCGTTGATCGCTGCTATCGTCGGCACGCGGCATTGCTCGAGCGTGGTCAGGACCCGATCGATGCGGTTTTCGTAGTCGATCGCGTCCTGCGGCGACTTGAAATCGCGGAACTGATTGATGTCGGTGCCCGCGGCAAAGGCCTTGTCGCCGGCCCCGCGCAGCACCAGCACCTTGATCGCGTGATCGTCGTTGATCTCCTCGCAGATCGCGGCGAGCCGCTCGTACATCGCGAAGGTGAAGGCATTGCGCGCCTGCGGGCGGTTGAAGGTGATCCGCCCGATACCGTCCTGGCGCTCGAAAACGAGGTCTTCCGCCACCACCTGCTGGTCCATTTCCTCATGTCCTTCTGCTTTTCTACATTTTTGAATGCAAAATGATCGATTTACAAGCTGGAACTTGCATTAATTCGCATATAGCTTCATTTTTGCATTCAAATGGACTTCAGACCCATGCTCCATGAGGAAGTCGTCGGCCGCATCCGGGCCATCCTGCTCGACGGCGAAATCCCGCCCGGCGCGCGGATTCCCGAGCGCGAGCTGTGCGAGCGGCTTCAGATATCGCGCACGCCGCTACGCGAGGCGCTCAAGGTGCTCGCCGCCGAAGGGCTCGTGCAGCTTTTGCCGCATCGCGGTTCGCGCGCCGCAAAACTGACCGACAAGGACATGCGCGACCTCTTCGAGGTCTGCCAGGGTCTCGAGGCGCTCGCCGGCGAGCTCGCCTGCGAGCGCATCATGGACGCCGAGATCGCCGCGATCGCCGCCGCGCACGCGGACATGGTGCGGCATTATCGCGAGCGCGATCTCATCCAGTACTATCGCGGCAACCGCGCCATTCACGAAGGCATCGTCGCTGCGGCCGGAAACCCGGTGCTTGCAGGGCTGTATGCGTCGGTGACCGCGCGCATCCGGCGCGCGCGTTATGTCACGCCGATGACGCCCGAGCGCTGGGCGGTCGCCGTGAAGGAGCACGATGCCATCCTGAACGCACTGCAGAGGCGCGACGGCGTCGGCCTCGCCCATATCCTGCGCGCGCATCTACGCCACAAGCGCGAAGAGGTTTTGCAGGCGGGCTTTGCTGAAACGGAAGGCAGTGACCTGGTGCCGCGGATTGCGTGAGACGGCATTCGCGACGCAGAAAGAAACTCGCGGCCCCCTACAACGCGCGGTCAAGAGACACAATCGCGACACAATCATTGATTGCATTCAGCCGTGCGGTCGGATCGTGCTGACGCGAGGCGATCGGCGCGGGCCGAATGTAACGCGCAAACAATTGCGCAAAACAAAAGACAAAAGCGGAGGAAACGCATGACAATCGATGTCTCACGTCGATCCTTGTTCGCTCTCGGGGCTGGCCTTGGTGCCAGCGCAATGCTCGGCAGCAGCGCGATGGCGCGCGCTCCCAAGCTCGGCACCCAGACGGGACGCCTTACTGGCACCGCTTCGTTCTCGGCGATGCCGAAGTCACCATCGTCTCCGACGGACCGCTGCCGCTCGGCGACCCCTCCGGGACCTTCACCGGCGTTCCCAAGGAAGAGGTGAAGAAGATGCTTGTCGACAATTTCCTGTCGCCGGACAATGTCGTGCTCGAACAGAACTCGCCGATCGTCAACACCGGCGACAAGCTCATTCTGTTCGATACCGGCATGGGCAGCTCGAAGATGTTCGGCGCCACCACCGGCCGGCAGCAGAAGAGCATGACCGAGGCAGGCATCAAGCCTGGGGACATCGATGCGGTGGTCTGCTCGCATGCGCATATCGACCACATCGGCGGCATCGTGGACGACGGCGGCAAGCCGCTGTTTCCGAACGCGCAGATCTACATCTCGCAGACCGATTTCGACTTCTGGACCGACGAAGGCAAGCTCGGCAGCGACGCCAAGGATTTCGTCGTTCACGCCCGCAAGAACCTGCTGCCGGTGCGCGACCGCATCGTGTTCTTCAAGGATGGCCAGGAATTCCTGCCCGGCGTTCAGGCGATCGCAGCGCCCGGTCACACCATCGGCCATACCATCTTCATGGTCTCGTCGGCCGGCAAGTCCTTCGCCTTCATGGGCGACCTCTCGCACCATCCCGTTCTGCTGCTCGAGCGGCCGCGGATGGAATTCTCCTACGACACCGACCCGAAGCAGGCGGCCGAGTCGCGCGTCAAGCTGCTGACTATGCTTGCGGCGAACAAGACGCCCGTGATGTCCTATCACTTCGCCTGGCCGGGCTATGGCCATGTTGCCAAGGCCGGCGAAGGATTCCACTATTATCCCGAACCGATGCAGATGACGTTGTAATCGGCGGATCAGGTCCGGGTGGCGCACGCGCCGCCCGGGCCGTCCGAACGATCACCGCTGTCCGGCTGACCGGCAAGCAATTGCAATCCGCAATGTCTCCGGCGGCGTTGGCAGGCGGACATTTTGGTGTTATTGAACTACAGCTACTAATTGCAGATCGCATTTATTGACGTGAATTGTTTGGGAGCGTCAATGTCCCGCGAGAACGATGGTTTTGTCTTCCATCGTGACCGGCTCCAATGGGTCCCGGATGTTGTCTATCGGGCCGTCAACTTCTTTGTCACATGGGACAAACTGCCGACCCTGCTCGGAGCTGCCAATCTCTCGGCGTTCCGCGACCGGCTGCGTGAGCACAATCTGCACCATACCGGCTACGGCACGACATCGCCTCGCTGGAGCACGGGCAATGACCGCTGGCGTTCCGCCGACGGCTCGTTCAACAGCCTCGACCATCCGCGCATGGGGATGGCTGGCGCCCGGTTCGGACGCAATTTCGCGCTGCCCGAATGTGTACCGGGCAGCCTGGACGACCTGCTCGAACCCAGTCCGCGCTTGATCTCGGAGGAATTGCTGGCGCGCCGCGAATTCATTCCCGCGACCAGCCTCAATCTGCTGGCCGCCGCCTGGATCCAGTTCGAAACCCATAATTGGTTCAGCCATGGGTCCCCTAAGTCGGGAAACGAGTTCAAGATTCCGCTGAAGCCAAACGACGAATGGCCAGCGGATCAGCGGATCGACGGCTGCATGAAGATCCGTCGGACCGTTTGCGACGAGACGCCACGTGAACCATGGCTCGGCGCGACTCCCACGTTCCGCAACCTCAACTCGCACTGGTGGGACGCCGGACAGATCTACGGCAGCGACCGCGCGAGGCAGATGCAGATCCGTTCCGGGGCAGATGGGAAGATCGCTGTCGGCGATGATGGGATGCTTCCAGCCGATCCAGTCCATCCGGGCGCCGATCTCACCGGCTTCAATGACAATTGGTGGGTGGGGCTCAGCCTGCTGCACAACCTCTTTGCACGCGAGCACAATGTCATCTGCGACGGCTTGAAGACGCGGTATCCGACCTGGAACGACGAGGCGCTATTCCAGCATGCGCGCCTGATCAACGCAGCCCTGATCGCCAAGATCCACACCGTCGAATGGACGCCAGGCATCCTCGGCCATCCCGCACTGGACTTCAGCATGCACGCCAACTGGTCGGGGATCCCGTGCCGGGTGCTGCGCGCGGTGCTCGGCAAGGACAGCGAAGCCGCCTTTGGTATCATCGGCTCTCCGACGGATCAGCACAGCGCGCCGTACGCGATGACGGAGGAATTCACCGCCGTGTACCGCCTGCACCCGCTGATCCCCGAAAAGATGGATGTACGGCGGCTCGATAGCGCAGAGATTACCCCTAGCGATTTGGTCCATATGCAGGGCCCCGCCTCCCGCAAGTTCATGCAGACTCACGGCTTCGCCAACCTGCTCCACTCCTTCGGCACCGCTCATCCCGGCGCCATTCGCCTCCACAATTTTCCCAACTTCCTGCGCCAGTTCACGAAAGACGGCCAGCCGTTGCTGGACGTGGCCGCCATCGATATCATGCGCGATCGCGAGCGCGGCGTGCCGCGCTACAATCGGTTTCGCGAACTGGTCGGCAAGAAGCGGGTCAACACATTCGAGGAAATCACCAGCATCCCCGGCGCGGCCAGGAAGATGCGCGCGATCTACAAGGGCGACGTCGATCGCGTTGATCTGATGGTCGGACTATTGGCCGAGGACCTGCCGGATGGTTTTGGCTTCAGCGATACCGCCTTCCGCATTTTCATCCTGATGGCATCGCGGCGTCTCAAGAGCGACCGGTTCTTCACCGATGACTACCGGGCGGAAGTCTACACCAATTTCGGTCTGGACTGGATCCACAACAACGGAATGAAATCGGTGCTGCTGCGGCATGTGCCGCAACTCGGACCGGCGCTCGAGGGCGTCAACAACGCCTTCGCCCCGTGGAACGTGCTGCGAGGCTGAGCCTTGGCCCTCTGCAAAGTCGCAGCCACCTTAGCACCCGAGCTTGTCGGCGATTCCGCCAAAATCCCTGGCGACGATGTCCCAATTGCCGGTGGCCTCGAAATCGACCTTCTGGAGCGGACCGTATTCGGTCGGTCGCGCCACGAAAGCCGTCTTCAGCCCGTTCTTCTGCGCGGCAGCGAGATCGCCGTTGTGGGCGGCGACCATCATCACCTCTTCCGGCTTGAGGCCGAGCAGGCGCGCGGCGCCGAGATAGGTTTCGGGATCGGGCTTGTAGTGCTCGAACAGCTCGGCCGACATGATGAGGTCCCAGGGAAGCCCTGCGAACTTCGCCATGTTGGTGAGCAGCGCGACATTGCCGTTTGACAGCGGCGAGATCACGAATTTCGTCTTCAGCCGCGTCAGGCCCGCGACACTGTCGGGCCACGGATACAGGCGGTGCCAGCCCCTGGTGAGGTGATCGAGATCGGCTTCGGTCAGGCCTGGAATCGAAAATTGCGCGACCAGCTTTTCCAGCGAGCGGCGATGCAGATCATCGAGCATGACATAGCCGCGCTCGGGATGTTTGCGCACGTCATCCATCGAGGCCATGTACATGCCGCGCCAGCCGTCGACGAGTGCGGTCCAGTCGGCGGAGATGCCGCGGCCCTTCGCCCACCACATGAAGTCCGTGATCAGGCTGGTGCGCCAGTCGACGACTGTGCCGAACACGTCGAAGACGAGGGCTTTGACGGCGGAGAGATCGGATGTCGTGGTCATGTTTCGCTTCGCGGATTTTCCGCGCCCCGGCTGGCTTCGTCTCAGATGAAAGGCTTTAAAGCATGATCCTTTCCGTGCAACAATAGCGCTAGTCCCGCACATCAAACACGCGCAAGATGAACAAAGTGACGGGTCTCAACCAGTCGGGGTGCAGCGCATCTGTCATGACCACCATCCCTGTTGCATGTATATTGCTTGAGGATGCCCGCCTTCCGGACGAGGCATCTTTAATCGAGACGTTACGCGTTCGTCATCCTGGCTTGCGGTGGGACCGCAGCCCAGTCGCACCAAGTAACGATACCGACGGTCCGATGTTCATCCGCGTCGGCGATCATCTCATGACCATCCTCTTGATGCCCGCACCCATGCCCTACGATCAGCAGCTATGGCAGCGAGCCTCCTGGGTATGGCCGGAGGCTTTCCACGCCGCCGGCCGCCACCGCGCGCACCTCGTCGTCGGGACAATGGGCTCCGCCGAAGACAACTCAGAACGAAAGCGCTTGGGTTCGCCGAGAGTGTGCGCCTTACGACTGCCTTTGTCGGCGCCGTGCTTGAAGCACTTCCCGGCTGTCTCGGCGTCGTCTAGCGCGGCAATGTGGGCCGCTCGCCCGAGATGTGGCTCGAGCAGTCACGCCGCTCGTTCGAGCCGTTTCCGGATCATCCGTTCGGATCGTGGATGGAAATCATTCCCTTCCGTTCCGGAGAGACCGTCGGAGCCTATACGGTCGGACTGTCCGCATTCATCGGACGCGAGATCGAATTTGAGGTGGACGGACTCGACCAACGCGGCGTCACGCTTCGTGTTGCCAACGCTTCGTCCTATTTGATTGCAAATGGCCTCGACAAAAACATCGAGAGCGGGACGGTGTACAAAGACGATGACGAGAACATCGGTCACGTTGCGGTGCTCCACCGCAACTCGCGCTTTCGGATCGGGCCGGTCATTTCGTTCTTTTCTCTTCAAGACCGAGCTGGAAGGCTCAAGACCTACCAGATCATTCCGTCATCTCTCGCGCGAAATCACCCGCTTCTGATCATGCTGGGCAAGGTCGGGCTTTTCGATCCGGCGAAGTCAGAGAACCTGATAGAGCTGCGGCCAGATCACTACGTATCGGAAGCTCGCCTGGAAATCCTCGATGGCGGCGTATCGCAAGAGCTGTCCAAAATGCTCGCGACCGACGCCTATGCCGAGGCGGACACGAATGCGCGCCGCGCGCTCGCGAGCGGAGACATTGCGTCAGCGAGGGCTTTTTTGCTGCCTTGGGCTGAGGAAGTTGGTGAGCTCCAAAAAGCGCTCCAACTCGCTCTGACCTGCGCGATGCGTTCTTGTTCATGCCGGCCGCGCCGCGCAGCCCTTAGTAGACAGGCGATGGATCATGTCCATCCTGGTGCTGTATGCGACGACGTCCGGCTAAATTCGCCGAACGAACGCAGGCGGACGTCGCTGACACTAGTCCAAATGGAACTTCGCCAGTTCGCGATGCTCGGCCTTGATGTAGCGCACGGTGCCGGTGACGGAACGCATCACCACCGTCTCGGTCTCGATCACGCCGTCCTTGCGGAATTTGACGCCTGACAGCAGCGAGCCCGTGGTGACGCCGGTGGCGGCAAACAGGCAGTCGCCGCGCGCCATGTCCTCGATGCCGTAGATCATCTTGGGATCGTTGACGCCCATCTTGGCGGCGCGTTCGCGCTTCTCTTCGGAGTCGAGGATGAGACGGCACTGCATCTGGCCGCCGATGCAGCGCAGCGCCACGGCCGCGAGCACGCCTTCCGGCGCGCCGCCGGTGCCGAGATACATGTCGACGCCGGTATTGTCGGGGTCGGCGCAGTGGATCACGCCGGCGACGTCGCCGTCGGTGATCAGGCGCACGGCGGCGCCGGTCGAGCGTACGCTCTCGATGATGCTGGCATGGCGCGGCCGGTCGAGCACGAGAACGGTGATGCCGTCAGGCTTGACGCCCTTGGCCTTGGCGAGGCGGTGGACGTTTTCGGCCGGTGTCGCATCGAGCTCGACGACGCCCTTGTCATAGCCGGGACCGATCGCGAGCTTCTGCATGTAGACGTCGGGCGCGTGCAGCAGCGTGCCGCCGTCGGCCATCGCCATGGTGGCGATCGAGCCCGGCATGTTCTTGGCGCACAGCGTGGTGCCTTCGAGCGGATCGACGGCGATGTCGACCTGCGGGCCGGCGTTCATGCCGACCTTCTCGCCGATGAAGAGCATCGGCGCCTCGTCGCGCTCACCCTCGCCAATGACGATGGTGCCCTCGATCGGGAGCTTGTTGAGCTCGCGCCGCATCGCGTCCACCGCGGCCTGGTCGGCCGCCTTCTCGTTGCCGTGCCCGCGCAGACGCGCCGAAGACACCGCCGCCCGCTCCGTCACACGCACGATCTCCAGCGTGAGAATGCGCTCGAGCAACGCTTGCGGCGGGACTGAAATATGGGTCGACATCGGCTCACTCCTTCGAAACAGTTTTGGACGGACATCTCCGTCGCATCAACTCGTAACACCCACAGTTCGTTCGAACCGTGTCTTATTCTTGGAGCATGACCTTTCCGGAAAACCGCTTCACACTTTTCCGGGTCATGCTCAGTTCTTCTCGATCCTGATGACCTGGGGTCGCCCACTGATCACCTTGTCCTTCTGCACGGCCGCGAGCGCGCGGCGCACGGCGTCCTCGTGCGTGGCATAGGTGATGAGGATGACGGGCACCGGGACCGCCTTGCCGTCTGCCGGCGCAGCGCCGCCATTGGGATGGCGCTGCACGATCGACTCGATCGAAATCTTCTGCTCCGCAAGCCGCGTCGCGATCGCAGCCGCGGTGCCCGGGAAATCGCGTGCCAGAAGTCGGATGTAGTAGCCGCCCTCATGGCGCTCCATCGGCGCCTTCTTGGTATCGCGCAGCTGCGAAATCGGCCGGCCGAACGGATTGGCGCGAATGCCGCGCGCGACGTCGGCGATGTCGGCCACGACGGCGGATGCGGTCGCAGCGCCGCCGGCACCGGGGCCGACCAGCGTGATCGGCGGGATGCCCTCGCCATCAATCGTGACCGCATTGGTGACACCCATCACCTGTGCGATCGACGAGGATTTCGGAACCATGGTCGGATGCACGCGCTGCTCGATTCCCTTGGCGGTGCGAACCGCGACGCCGAGGAGCTTGAGCCGGTAACCGAGATCGTCAGCGGCACGGAGATCTTCCGGCGCGATGGAGGAGATACCTTCGACATACACCGCGCTTTGAGCAACTTTCGTGCCGAAAGCGAGGCTGGCGAGAATGGCGAGCTTTTGCGCGGTATCGTGGCCGTCGACGTCGAAGGACGGATTGGCCTCGGCATAGCCGAGCCGTTGCGCGTCCTTCAGGCATTCGGCGAAGGACAGGCCCTCCTGCTCCATCCGGGTCAAGATGTAATTGCAGGTGCCGTTGAGGATGCCGTAGACCCGGTTGATGCCGGTTCCGGCAAGGCCTTCGCGTAACGTCTTGATGACAGGGATCGCAGCGCCGACGGCTGCCTCGAAATTCAGCGCGCCGCCGTGCTTTTCGGCGGCCTTTGCCAGCTTGAGGCCGTGCTTTGCCAGCAACGCCTTGTTGGCGGTGACGACGGATTTACCGGCAGCGAGCGCGGCCTCGACCGCCGACAAGGCGGGATCGCCGGAGCCCCCCATCAGCTCGACGAAGCAGTCGATGCCGGGATGCGTGGCGAGGGCAAGCGGATCCTTGACCCACTCGACGCCGCGCAGATCGACGCCGCGTTTCTTGGCCTTCGAGCGCGCGGTGACGGCGACGACGCGGATGCCGCGGCCGCTGCGGCCGGCAAGCACGCGCGCCTGCGTTTCAATCAGACGGACAACTTCGGCGCCCACGGTGCCGAGCCCCGCTATGCCCACTTTCAGGGGTGCAACCATGATGCCTTGGAAAACCTGCGGAAGAGAACTTAACGCCGAGTGGCGAGCGGAACGACGTTGTGCAACGTTTCGATGCCGCTTTCAAGGAAGCGGCGCACGCCGCGCGCGGCCTGCCTGATCCGTTGCTCGTTTTCCACCATGGCGATACGGACATATCCTTCACCATGCTCGCCGAAGCCGACGCCGGGCGAGACCGCGACACCGGATTTCTCCACCATCAGGGTCGCGAACTGCATGCTGCCGACGCTGCGGAAGGCTTCCGGCAGTGGCACCCAGGCGAACATCGACGCCTCCGGCGGCGGGATCTCCCAGCCGGCACGGCCGAACGATTCCACCAGCGCGTCGCGCCGCTTGCGGTAGGTGTCGCGCATCTCCTTGATGCAATCGTCCGGTCCGTTCAGCGCGGCGGTCGCTGCGACCTGGATCGGCGTGAACGCACCGTAGTCGAGATAGGATTTGACGCGGCCGAGTGCCGCAATCACGCGCTCGTTGCCGACCGCGAAGCCCATGCGCCAGCCAGCCATCGAATAGGTCTTCGACATCGAGGTGAACTCGACGGCGACGTCCATCGCGCCCGGCACCTGGAGCACCGAGGGCGGCGGGTTGCTTTCGTCGAAATAAACCTCGGCATAAGCGAGATCGGACAGGATCAGGATCTCGTGCTTCTTCGCGAACGCGACCAGGTCCTTGTAGAAGTCGAGGCTCGCAACATAGGCGGTCGGGTTCGAAGGATAGCAGACGACGAGCGCCAGCGGCTTCGGGATCGAATGCACGATCGCTCGCTCGACCGCCTCGAAGAATTGCGGCGTCGGCTCTGAGGGCACCGAGCGGATCACGCCGCCCGCCATCAAGAAGCCGAAGGCGTGAATCGGGTAGCTCGGATTGGGACAGAGGATGACGTCGCCGGGCGCGGTGATCGCCTGCGCCACGTTGGCAAACCCCTCCTTGGAGCCGAGCGTCGCCACCACCTGGGTGTCGGGATTGAGCTTCACGCCGAAACGGCGGGCGTAGTAGCCGGCCTGGGCCCGGCGCAGCCCGGGGATGCCGCGGGAGGCCGAGTAGCGGTCGGTGCGCGGCTTGCCCAGCGTCTCCTTCAGCTTCTCCAGCACATGCGCCGGCGCCGGCAGGTCCGGATTGCCCATGCCGAGGTCGATGATGTCGGCGCCGGCATTCCGCGCGGCTGCCTTGGCCCGGTTGACCTGTTCGAATACGTAAGGCGGAAGGCGGCGGATGCGGTAAAACTCTTCCATGGCTCTCTCGGCTCCGGGCAACCGGTCAGGACAGAATCGACAGGCCATAAAGACCAGGCGGAAGGCGCCCGCGTCCTTCGCGAAAATTACTCAAGATCAAATACTTAGAGCAATTATCGACGACGTTGACTGAAGTCGTTCGCCCTGACTCTCGGCTGAACTAAGGTCTTTTAGCACGGCGAGGCGGAGGCGCCAGCGATTACCTTGCAGGGCCCTATTTCGCGTCCTTGGTGGCGACCGCCTGACGGTCGCGCGCGGCAGCAAGCTCGGCCTCGATCTTGGCGCGTTGGTCCGGCGGGATGACCGCCTGATCGCGATCCGGAGGCAGATCGTGCACCGGCAGATAGCTCCCGGCCTCCCTGGGATGCGCTTGCGCATCGGAAGGCGTCATATCCGCAAGCTGACTCGAGCAGCCGCCTAGGGCGAGCGCCACCATCAGCAGCGCGCCACAGATCCGCCGCGACTTTTGCAGGTCCCTCAACGCCAACACTAGGGAAATCCCCACTTCGTCCCAAAGCACGGCCCCGGGCAACCTTACCCAAGCCCGCGCCCAAGCTCAAACCATTGCTGCCCAAATGGTGCGAGCGAGAAAATAGCCCAGATACCCACCAAGCCGAGCGGTGCGGCTCGATTGTGACGGAACCAAGAAAATTTGTCGCACTGCAACACATCTTCGCGAGTGTTTAACGCCAAACATGCGAGCTTCGCGGTGACGAATACGGAATGAATCGTTACTGTTCTGCTCATGAGTATGGCCACGATCGATACGCCCAAACCCGAGACGAAGTTCGATGCGGAAACCTTCGCGATGAATGTCGCGCGGGCGATGGAGAGCGGCGGCAAGGCGCTCGCCGCATACCTGAAGCCGCGCGAAAGCGGCGAGGTGCAGGATCGTCCGCCGGCCGAGCTAGCCGAGGTCGTCAAGACCTTCACCGCCGTCGCCGAATACTGGCTGTCGGATACGTCGCGGTCTTCCGCACTCCAGACCAAGCTCGCCAAGGACTATCTCGACCTCTGGGGCTCGGCGGCGCGCCGCATGGCCGGTCAGGACGCCCCGCCCGCGATCGCGCCCTCGCCGCGCGACAAGCGCTTTGCCGATCCGGAATGGAAGTCGAACCAGTTCTTCGATTTCGTGATGCAGCTTTATCTGCTCACGACCAAATTTGCGCAGGAGCTTGTGCGCGACGCCGAGGGGCTCGATCCGCAGACACGCCGCAAGGCCGAGTTCTACGTCCAGCAGCTCACCAACGCGATGTCGCCGTCCAACTTCGTGCTAACCAATCCGGAAGTGCTGCGCGCGACGGTGGCCAGCAGCGGCGAAAATCTCGCGCGCGGGCTGAAGATGCTGGCCGAGGACATCGCCGCCGGCAAGGGCACGCTGAAGATCCGTCAGTCCGATCCGGACAATCTCGTCGTCGGCGTGAACATGGCGACGACGCCCGGCAAGGTGATCTACCAGAACGAGATGATGCAGCTGATCCAGTATGCGCCGGCGACGGAGAACGTGCTGCGGACGCCGCTCCTGATCATCCCGCCCTGGATCAACAAGTTCTACATCCTCGACCTCAAGCCGGAGAAATCCTACATCAAGTGGTGCGTCGATCAGGGCATCACCGTGTTCGTGATCTCATGGGTCAATCCCGACAAGCGGCTCGGTGCCAAGAGCTGGGAAGACTACATGAAGGAAGGCCCGCTCACGGCGATGGACGTGATCGAGAAGGTCACCGGCGAGATGAAGGTGCACACCGCCGGCTATTGCGTCGGCGGCACCATGCTCGCGACCACGCTGGCCTGGCTCGCCGAGAAGCGCCGCCAGCGTGTGGCGTCCGCGACATTCTTCGCGGCACAGGTCGACTTCACCCATGCCGGTGATTTGCTCGTGTTCGTCGACGAGGAGCAGATCGCATCCCTCGAGCAGGACATGAAGGCGGCCGGCGTGCTCGAAGGCTCGAAGATGGCGATGGCCTTCAACATGCTGCGCTCCAACGATTTGATCTGGTCCTATGTCATCAGCAATTACCTCAAGGGCCAACAGCCGAGCGCGTTCGACCTGCTGCACTGGAATTCGGACGCGACGCGCATGACCGCGTCGAACCATTCGTACTATCTGCGCAATTGCTATCTTGAGAACCGGCTCTCGACCGGCACGTTGGTGCTGGACAACACCTTGCTCGATCTCTCCAAGGTCATGGTGCCGATCTACAATCTCGCAACCCGCGAGGACCATATCGCGCCGGCAGAATCGGTGCTGTACGGCTCCCAGTTCTTCGGCGGTCCGGTGAAATACGTATTGTCCGGCTCGGGCCACATCGCCGGCGTGGTCAATCCGCCCGCCTCGAACAAATACCAGTACTGGACCAACGACAACGTGAAGTCCGCCAATGTCGCCGAGTGGATGAAGGGCGCGGTCGAGCACAAGGGCTCGTGGTGGCCGGACTGGCGGCAATGGCTGGGCGCACTCGATCCCGAGGAAGTCCCGGCCCGCACGGTCGGCAGCGAGGCGTTTCCCCCGATCGAGGACGCGCCCGGCAGCTATGTCAGGGTTCGCGCATAGCAGAATCTTCCGCGCTTTCGTATAAGCTCCACGCCTGCGGCAGAAATTGATGAGGGGACCGGGTTATGACGCGTGAATTGTTCTGGCTGACACTGACGGTGGTCCTGACCGGAATCCTCTGGATTCCCTACACCATCAACCGCTGCCAGATTCGCGGCCTCGGTGGCGCGATGGCCAATCCCTCGCGCACCGACAAGCCGCAGTCGGAATGGGCGAACCGTCTGATGTTCGCGCATGACAATGCCGTCGAGAACCTCGTGCTGTTCGCGCCGCTGGTGCTGATCCTGAACGCGATCGACTATTCCTCGAAATGGACGGTGCTTGCTTGCGCCGTCTATTTCTGGTCCCGCGTCGCGCATCTGATCGTCTATGCGCTCGGGATCCCGGTGTTCCGCACATTGGCCTTCACCGTCGGCTTCATCGCGCAGGCCGTGCTGGCCGTCGCGATCTTCAAGGTGGTTTGAGATCAGGCCTTGTAGTCTGAAATCAGGCCTTGCGAACGACGAGATGCAGCATGTTCGCCGGCGTCTCGTCGAAGCTCTGGATCACGTTCCTGTCCGACGACAGCGTGATCCATGGACCTGCGCTGGCGTAGGTCGCCTCGAGCCATTCCGGCGACGCATAATTGTAATAGCGCCCGAGACTGTCCCGGCCATCGCCCTCGCCCATCTTGTAGCTGGCGTAGAACACGCCTGACGGCCTGAGCGCGCGACGAATCTGCGCCAGGATGCCGGCGAGTTCGTCGCGCGGTACGTGCAGGAGACAGGCGCTGGCCCAGACGCCGTCATAGGCCTCGTGCGCGTCAAGCTGGTCGAACCGCATCGCCTCGACGGCATGACCGAGCCGCTGCGACGCGATCTCGGCCATTTCAGGCGAGCCGTCGGTGGCGCGCACCGAAAAACCTTCGGCCAGCATCACCGCCGAATGATTGCCGGCGCCACAGCCGAGCTCGAGGATCGAGCCGCCGGACGGCAGCAGAGCGAGAAAGCCTCGCAGCCGCGTCGAGGGCGCCTTCGCCCAGTCCGCATAGGACCTGGCGTTGCTCCGATAGAATTGCAGAGTCCCTTGGTCCACGGCGGCCACTCCGATCAGGGAAACAGCGCGATCTGCTCCAGTCCAGCGGTCTCGGGAAATCCGAACATCAGGTTCATGTTCTGGATCGCCTGACCGGCCGAGCCCTTCACCAGATTATCAAGCACCGAAATCACGATGGCGCGGTTCTTGATCCGGTCGGCGATGACACCGATCTGGACATAGTTCGAGCCGCGTACGTTCTGGGTCTGCGGTAGCACGCCCTTCTTGACGACATGCACGAACGGCTCGTTCGCGTAGGCTTTCTCGAGGGCGGCCCGCAAATCGTCCGGCGTCGCGCCATTGAGCTTGACGTAGGACGTGCAGAGCTCGCCCCGCGACATCGGTATGAGATGCGGCGTGAAATTGACGGTCACGCTCGCGCCCGCCGCGACGCCGATCTCTTGTTCGATCTCCGGCGCATGCCGGTGCGTGCCGACCGAATACGGCGAAATCCCCTCGCCCGCCTCGCTGAATAGCGTGTTCTGTTTCAGGCCGCGTCCGGCGCCGGTGACGCCTGACTTGGCGTCGATCAGGATGTCATCGACGTCGATCAGATTTGCTTTCGCCAGCGGCACCAGCGCCAACAACGCTGCCGTCGGATAGCAGCCGGGACAGGCGACCAGCCGCGCCGCGGCAATCTTCTCCCGATAGAATTCGGTCAGGCCGTAAACGGCTTCGCCCTGCAACTCGAGTGCCTGATGTTCGTGGCCGTACCACTGCGCGTAGGTGTCCTTGTCGCGCAGCCGGAAATCGGCGGACATGTCGAGGACCTTGATCTTCGGGTTGGCCTTCAGCACGGCCGCGATGATCTGCTGCGTGGTGCCGTGCGGCAGCCCGCAGAACACCGCATCGAGCTTGCTCCAGTCGACCTCTTCCCATTCCACGAGTTGGGGCAAATCCAGCATGAAGAAATGCGGAAACACCTCGCCCATCGATTTGCCGGCGTGGGTGTTGGCGGTGAGCGCGACGATCTCGGCATTCGGATGCCGCGCCAACAGGCGCACCGCATCGGCCCCGGTGTAACCGGAGGCGCCGAGAATGCCGATCTTCTTCGAGCTCATCACGCGTTCCTTTCAGGCGTCACTGGATCGTCTTGCCGGGCCGAAAGTTGCAGCATCGCTTCGTCCGCCGGGCTGGCCTCGCGAGCAACGCTCGATCGGCTACTCGTCGGCAAGGCCCAACATCAGTCGCATGTTCTGCACGGCCGCGCCGGAGGCGCCCTTGCCGAGATTGTCGAGCCGGGCGACCAGCACCGCCTGGTGATGTTTGTCGCTGGCGAAGACGTAGAGCTCGAGCATATTGGTCTCGTTGAGCGCTTCCGGCTCAAGCTTGCCGCCCTTGGTCGCTTCGTTCTGAAGCGGCATCGCCGAGACGTATTTCGAGCCGGCGTAACGCTTTGCCAGCGCGGCGTGGAGATCGGCGCCGCTGGGCTTGCCGGGCAGCGTGTCGAGCTGGAGCGGCACCGAGACCAGCATGCCCTGCCGGAAATTGCCGACGGAAGGGATGAAGATCGGCCGCCGGGTCAGGTTCGAATAGAGCTGCATCTCCGGCAGATGCTTGTGTTCGAAGCCGAGGCCGTAGAGTTCGAAGGACGGCGCGCTGCCGTCCTCGAAAGTCGCGATCATCGACTTGCCGCCGCCGGAATAGCCGCTCACGGCATTGACGGTGACGGGATAGTCCGCAGGCAGCAGGCCGGCATCGACGATCGGTCGCAGCAGCGCGATCGCGCCGGTCGGATAGCAGCCGGGATTGGAGACCTTCTTCGCAGCCTTGATCTTGCCAGCCTGATCCGGCGTCAGTTCCGGAAAGCCATAGGCCCAGTCGGGCGCGACCCGGTACGCGGTCGAGGCATCCAGCACCTTCGGCCCCGACGGCCCCATGCTGTCGATCAGCGCAACCGTTTCCCTGGCAGCATCGTCCGGCAGGCAGAGGATGACGAGGTCGACCTCCTCCATCAGCGCCTTCTTGGCGGCGGGATCCTTGCGCTTGTCCTCGGCGATGGTCTTCACGACCACGTCGTCCTGGAGCTTCAGCCGCTCGTTGATGCCGAGCCCGGTGGTGCCGGAGCCGCCGTCGACGAAGACGGTGGCGGGCTTCGTCGCAGCGCCGGCCTTGGGGGCGTTTTTGGTGTCAACGAGGCTGGCTTCAGAAAAGGTCATGGCGCGCTCCTTTCGAGCATGTTGGTTTCGGGTGCGAAGGCCTCCGGCCTCACGTCCTGCATCAGTTGCGAGATTTCCCTGGCGTCGGCACCGGCTTGCGCGCCGAGCGCATTGGCGATCGCCGTATAGTCGGCGTCGGACTTGTGCTGGTTGAGCTTGAAGCTGCCTTCGACCTCTTCAACCGCCATGACCAGCCCTACGATTCCCTTCTTCAACGCTTCCAGCCTGCCGGCCGTCATCTTGCCCGACGTCCATGGCGTCTTCGGCAACAGCCAGTTTTCGAACTTCTCGCTGAGCGTGTCGATCTGCACCGCCAGCTCGTCATCCGACAGAAGCCGCACCGGCCCGCTGAGATGCACCGACTGGTACAGCCAGGTCGGCACCTGATCCGGCGAGACGTACCAGTCCGGCGACACGTAGGCATCGGGGCCGTTGACCGCGAGCAGCCAGGAGCTCGTCCCGTCCGCAAGCTTTAGCAGCGGATTGTGACGGGCGACATGAAAGGCAGCCTGCGGGGTGCCGTCCGCGGCATAGGTCAGATAGAACGGAATTGGCGAGGCGACCGGCTTGTGGCCGTCGAAGGCGCACACGGTGCCGAAGCCGCGCGTGTCGGCAAATTTCAGGCTCGCGGCGCGGTCTTGCTTGAAAAAGGGTGGCGTGTACATCGTTGTCTCCTGCTGGGCCTCCTTGGGGGCCGCCGGATCAGATCGCGCTGACAGGAGAGAGAATGCCGCGGATCGGATCCAGCGGCAAAGACGATGATCTCAAACGCGATCGACCGCCCAAACCGCTAAAGAGCGGCGGCGGCGGGCGAACAAAATGGTCGCGGCGCTGATCATGGCGGGCGGCTATAAGGCCAGATCGGCGAGCCGTCAAGGTATTGGAACCGGTCATTCCGGGCTGCCGTAGCCAAGAGAGGGGGCCGGTGCGCTCGATCGGCTGGCCTGCACTCGCCGTCGCTACCACCTGGCCATGCCGAGCCGGCTGAAGAGAATCTCCCAAAAGGAACCTGCGCGGGTTAGCTCGTATAAATGGGCGCTTGCCTGGCCGTTTCCAAGATTGGACGCCTTGCTGTACCACTTGATCGCCTGCCGGGTGTCCTTGGACACGCCCGTGCCGCTCTCATACGCCCACCCCAGATTGTATTGGGCCAACCCGTCGTTCTGATCAGCGGCCTTGCGCAGCAAGGATATACCCTTGGCGAGATCCTGCGGCACGCCTTCGCCTTTGATGTGCAAGAGGCCCAGACGTGTTTGCGCGAACGTCAAGCCCTGGTCAGCCGCCTTCGAAAACAGATCGAAAGCCAAAGAGAAGTCTTGGGGAACGCCGCGTCCGTCCCAGTACATAGCTGCAAGTCGGGATTGGCTAAAAGCGTTCCCCTGATCCGCCGCCTTGGCGTACCAGTCGGCCGCCTGCTTCTCGTCGCGAGCTGTACCCAGGCCCATCTCATAGACGTACGCAAGATTCTCCTGGCCGTAGGCATCGCCCTGTTCGGCAGACAGGCGAAACCATTTGATGGCCTCCGCGCTATTGCGCTTAGTCCCACTTCCGTTCCGGTACATCGCTCCCAGATAGAATTGCGCACGTGCGCTTCCGATTTCAGCCAGCGGCTTCAAGCGCTCCATCGCGCGTTCAAAATCATGCGCAAGATATGCGCTCACGCCGTCCTTGAAGTCGGCGCTGACGTCGATGACCGAGGATCCGCCTTTCGAGGTCACGCCGATCAGCCCGTACTTGAACTCGTCAAGCTTATCGAACCCTTTCTCGATTGCCGGAGCAAACTCTGCCGGACAGACCGGCGCATCGAGTGTAAGGCGAAGAACTGCGTTGGAACGAATGGTTCGGCCATCGAGGTCAATGGTACCACTTACGTCAATCCGGCCGTGAACGTCTCCGTAGCCTGTCCTGCCCTCGAAAGTCGCCGAATAGACGACCGGCGCCGGTTTTTCGTAGAAGAAAGTGTTTTCGGGAATCGTGAGCGAAGCGGCCTCGCGGTATTCCATCGGCCGACAAACAAACGGCCGCCCGCTCGCCTGGCGCGCAACCAACCGCAAGAGCGATTGCCTTGGATCCGTCAAAGGCAACATCCTGACGCGCGTGGGCCGATCAACTTCGAGGGCTTTGCTGATCTGAAATGTTGACGTGATGGCGTAGTTGTCCGTCAGCTCGCGCGGATTGGGGTAAGTATAATCACCGGTGCCGGTCAGGCCGGCCTGCTCGATCAGCCGGCTGGCGGCCATCCGCCGATCCGCATCATCCAAGCCCTGCGCGACCACGCGTCCTAATTGTGCACCGACGCCTGTCCCGGACAGGATCGACCGGACCTCGCGCTTCCCGTCCTTGCCAAGGACGTAGTCCGTTTCCGCGGCCAGCCGGAAGCGCGCCGGCTCGGTCATGGGGATGCGGCCCAAGGCACCTCTGTCGATGTTGAGGACCGGCTTGCCCGCAAGCTCCGGCGGCAGCGATCCGAAGGCAAAGAGAGAGGCTGTCGGATCGAGGTACTGGTCAATCTCCGGGACGTAAGCGATCGCGTGGTCAAAATTTGGCGTCGCCACTTCGGTGAGCGTGTACCTTGCGTCCGAGTTCACCGCGACCAGATTGGCTTCTATGCCCTGGGCGGCGAGCAGCGCCTTGAACAGTGTCGCATGCGCCTTGCAGTCGCCATAGCGCGACGCAAGCACGGCCGAGGCGGGCTGAGACGTCCAGCCGCCGTCCTCGAGGCCAATGCCGACGTAGCGGATATTACGGGCCACCCAATTGTAGATGCGCTCGATCTTCGCGCGTGCGCCGATGGCGTCGCCGACGATCTCCTGCGAAAGTCGTGTAATCCTCTCATCCGGTCGCGCCATGGGGGCGTTGCGGGAGTTCAGCGTCGCCGCGAAAGCGGAATAGTCAGCAAACGTGCTCACCTCGAAACGCTCTGCACCCGCGAGAGTCTCCTCGTCGATCTGCCGGGGTCTCGGCGCGTCTTGCCGGAAACGCACCCGATGGATGATCCGATCGTTCACTCTCTCTTCATGGTGCTCGACGTTGCGCAATGCTATCCGCAGCGGCCTGGATGCCGGTCCGTCAACGGTCACTTCGAGTAACTCGGGTGGCTGGTTAGCCGGCTCGCTCCAAAAGCGCGCAAACTCACCCGGAAATCTCGGCTGCTTGGCCTTGTAGACCAGACGCCCGCGGATGCTGTCGCCGGGAGCAACATGCGGAAAGGCGATGATCCTGTCGCGCACCTCGTCGAAATAGGGCGATGAGGAATCTGTCGATGCCGGTTGATCGCGAATGGCGCGCTGATCCACCGCGACCACGCCGCCGTCTGCCTTGAGAGTGGCAAGCTCGATTGACGTCAAATCGTCAAAATAGCTGTTGTATTGAAAACGTTGCTGCGCGATGGCTGCTGCGCCCTTCTCGTCGAGCGCCTTGATTTCGAACTCGAAGACCTCGGTGCTGAGCCCGTTCTCATCGAAGCTAACGGCATCGCGGGCCACCGTTCGGCGCCAGCCCGGGTCGATCCAGCCGGGTCTACCGTCGCTATCCGGTGACTCGGCGGCACGCAATTTCATGCACGGCGACGAGAGCAGCAATGCTGCCAGAAAAGCTGAACAAATTCGTACGATCATATGCTGAGCGCTCGGCCCTCAGGTCGGCAGCTCAACTAGCAGGTGAAAATTACCAGCCGCACTCTCGGAAAGAACAACTTTTAAGTTTCTCCACGACCCTTCCAATCCGTGCGTCTTGTCACACCACCCGCCAGAGCCATTCCATGATCTTGGCGATCACGTCGCCGAACAGCAGCAGCGCCGCCGACCAGATCAGCGCCGAGACGAAATTGGCGGCCTGGAAGCTCCAATAGGGCATCTCGAAAATGCCGGCTGCAAGCGGCACGGAGGCACGCAAGGGGCCGAAGAAGCGGCCGATGAAGATGCTCGGCACGCCCCAGCTGCGCACGAAGGCCTCACCCTTGGGCAGGAGTTCCGGGTAACGCGAGAGCGGCCACATCTGGGCGACCTTCTCCTTGTAGCGATAGCCGAACCAATAGGAGACCCAGTCGCCCAGCGCCGCGCCGACGCCGCCGGCGATCCAGACCGGATAGAAGCTGATGCCACTCGCGCCGATCAGCGCGCCGATCGCGACCAACGCGCCCCAGGCCGGGATCAGCAGCGAGATGAACGCGAGCGACTCCCCGAAAGCGAGCAGGAACACGATGGGAGCTGCCCACGTCTGATGAGCGCGCACGAAATCGGCCAGCGCGTGCGCAAACTGCTCCATTCAAAATAGCCTTTCCGCCCTGCCCGAAGGTGCTGCTCGATGAAAAGGACTGGTAAGCCAAGGACTTGTGTGACATCAAGTCACAAAGTCAGGTCCAGACCGGACCGGACCGTCACATTGCCGGGAACTGGTGGGGCTGCGGCGTAAAATTGCCGGGATTGGCTCCCAACCACACCGCCCGGCCCGCCCTGCGATAACCTTTCAAGGTCAGAAGTGGCATAGTCGGCCCAACCGATTCGCCGCTCATGCGGCCCTCAAAGCGCATAAAGATATATGTCCAAGCAGTTGAAGCCCAAAGCAAAAGACGATTTTTTCGGCGGCGATGAGCCGAAGCCCCGCGCAGCCAAGGCCGCCCCGCGCGCGGGCGGCGCCGAGGCCGACTACACGGCAGCCGACATCGAGGTCCTCGAAGGTCTGGAACCGGTGCGCCGCCGGCCCGGCATGTATATCGGCGGCACCGACGAGAAGGCGCTGCATCACCTCTTCGCCGAAGTTATCGACAACTCGATGGACGAGGCGCTGGCGGGGCACGCGACCTTCATCGGAGTCGAGTTGAGCGCGGACGGCTTTTTGACCGTCACAGACAACGGCCGCGGCATCCCGGTCGATCCGCATCCAAAATTTCCGAAGAAGTCGGCGCTCGAAGTCATCATGTGCACGCTGCACTCGGGCGGCAAGTTCGACTCCAAGGTCTACGAGACCTCGGGCGGCCTGCACGGCGTCGGCATCTCCGTGGTGAACGCCCTCTCCTCGCTGCTCGAGGTCGAGGTCGCGCGCAGCCAGAAACTGTATCGCATGACGTTCGAGCGCGGGCACCCGAAGGGCAAGCTCGAGGATCTCGGCAAGATCAACAACCGCCGCGGAACCCGCGTGCGCTTCAAGCCGGACACCGACATCTTCGGTGCCAAGGCCGCGTTCAAGCCGCAGCGCCTGTTCAAGATGACGCGTTCGAAGGCGTATCTGTTCGGCGGCGTCGAGATCCGCTGGAATTGTGCGCCCGAACTGCTCAAGGGCGTCGACGACGTGCCGGCGGAAGCGACGTTCCACTTTCCCGGTGGCCTCAAGGACTATCTGGCGGCGGCGATCCATGCCGACACGCTGGTGCATCCCGACATCTTCTCCGGCAAGTCGGGCCGCAACGGCGCGCATGGCGCCTGCGAATGGGCGGTGGCCTGGACCGCGGATGCCGACGGCTTCCTCTCCTCCTACACCAACACCGTGCCGACGCCTGACGGCGGCACGCACGAATCCGGCCTGCGCAGCGCGCTGCTGCGCGGCCTCAAGGACCACGCCGAACGCGTCGGCCAGGGCAAGCGCGCGTCGTCCATTACGTCTGAAGACGTGATGGTGGGTGCAGCCGTGATGCTCTCGGTGTTCGTGCGCGAGCCTGAATTCCAGGGCCAGACCAAGGACCGCCTTGCCACGGCCGAAGCGCAGCGCATCGTCGAACAGGCGATGAAGGATCCGTTCGACCATTGGCTGTCGGGCAATCCGAACCAGGCCAACAGGCTGCTCGACTTCGTGGTCGACCGCGCCGAGGAGCGGCTGCGCCGCCGGCAAGAGAAGGAGACCGCGCGCAAGACCGCCGGCAAGAAGCTGCGTCTGCCCGGGAAGCTCGCCGATTGCAGCGATGCCGGTCTGGACGGCTCGGAACTCTTCATCGTCGAGGGAGACTCGGCCGGTGGCAGCGCCAAGCAGGCGCGCGACCGCAAGACCCAGGCTGTGCTGCCGCTGCGCGGCAAGATCCTCAACGTCGCGTCCGCCGGCAAGGACAAGCTGACGGCAAACACGCAGCTCGCCGACCTCGTGCAGGCGATCGGCTGCGGGATGCTCGCGCAGTATCGCGAAGAGGATTTGCGCTACCAGCGCATCATCATCATGACGGACGCCGATGTCGACGGTGCCCACATCGCTTCGCTGCTGATCACCTTCTTCTATCGGCAGATGCCGCGGCTGATCGACGAAGGCCACCTCTTCCTCGCCGTGCCGCCGCTCTACAAGCTGACCAACGGCACGAAGTCGGTCTACGCCCGCGATGACGCGCACAAGGCGGCGCTGATCAAGAGCGAGTTCAACGCCAACGCCAAGGTCGAGGTCAATCGCTTCAAAGGCCTCGGCGAAATGATGCCGGCGCAGCTCAAGGAAACCACCATGGATCCGGCCAAGCGGACCATGCTGAAAGTGGTTCTGCTCGCCGACGACCGCGACACCACGGCGGATTCGGTGGAGCGCTTGATGGGCACCAAGGCCGAAGCGCGCTTCGCGTTCATCTCGGACAAGGCCGAATTCGCCAATGACGATTTGCTGGACGTCTGATCCGCAAGCGCTACCCGGTCGTATCCCATCCAGAGCCCCGGCATGAAGCCCGGGGCTCTTTTGTTTTTGGGGACGACAACCGCTCTTTCCCGCCGATCCTGCCCGCCGATCCTGCCCGACCATCCTGCCAACGGTCCGCCTCGATTTCGGTGATTCCCTGCCTCGTCGCATCGCGACTCGGCCAACGACTCACCCAGTCAGGCTGATGCAGGATTGCCTCCGTTTCGGACAAAGCCGGATTCACTAACGAGAAGTTACCAAGATACAAATCGCAAAATTCGGCGTATCACTTTGATAATGCAGGATTATTGTATACTTCGACAGCGACACTCGGAATCCTTGCCGTGCGGCGTTTCCCGGCAACTGTGCCTGCTCTGCAACAGCATTTCGGAGAGAAGCAGGTATAGTCCGGGACATCAGATGACACGGACTTCAGTGCGCTCGCGCCTGCCAGACAGACCAAAGCTTGGGGATTTTAAGATGAAGAAGATTTTGCTCGCACTGACCGCGGTTGCCGCGATGACCGGTTCGGCCTCGGCCGCTGACCTTGGCGCCCGTCCCTACGTGAAGGCCCCGATGGCAGCGCCTGTCGCCAGCTGGACCGGCTTCTATCTCTTCGGCGGCGCCGGCGGCGGCCTCTCGGCCGCTGACCAGCGCGTGCAGACCACGGTCGGCGCAGTTCCCCTGACGATCGATCAGCGCCAGGGTGGCTCGGGCTGGTTCGGCACCGTCGGTCTCGGCTACGACTGGCAGTTCAGCGGCACCTGGGTCGCCGGCGTATTCGCTGACGGTCAGTTCGGCAGCATCCGTGCTACCATCCAGGATCCGATCGCTGGCATCACTGGCAACCAGAAGCTGGAAGATTCCTGGGCCGCTGGTGTCCGCCTCGGCTGGCTGGTCGCTCCGAACGTTCTCTCCTACGTCAACGGCGGTTACTCGGGCGCTCACTTCGGCCAGACCAACTTCATGACCCTGGCCGGCGTGCCCGCCGGTATCCATCTCAACAGCTACAACCGCAATGGCTGGTTCGTCGGCGGCGGCGTCGAGAACAACCTGAACATCTTCGGCATCCAGTCGCCCGGCTGGTTCATGAAGACCGAATATCGCTCGGCCTTCTACAACGCCAAGACCCAGAACGAACTGTTCGATGCTGGCAACGTCCTTGTGGGCCGCGACATCCGCGCCAACACCTGGAACCAGACGATCTCGACTTCGCTGGTCTACCGCTTCAACTGGACCGGTCCGGTCGTCGCGAAGTACTGATCTGATCTGACCTAATCTTCAGACGTCAAAGCCCCGGCATCGCCGGGGCTTTTTCGTTGTACGGTGCTTCAGCGGACCTTGCGTGGACATGCATTCACCCTGCGGCCTGCATCAGCAGCCATTGTATCCCGACCACGGCTACGGCTAGTCTCCCGGCAAGTTTTCGGGCCGCGGCTATCGTCATGCTGCGGCACGACAGAGCGGACCAATGGGGAGGAATGCATGCGCAGATTTCTGCTTGTAGCAGGCCTGTTTGCCCTTGCCGTCGGGCTGCTCTGGATCGGGCAGGGCACGGGCACCGTCGCGTGGCCGCGATCGAGCTTCATGGTCAACCAGTTGCAATGGGCCGGCTATGGCGCAGCCATGGCCGGCTTCGGGCTGGTGCTGATCTGGCAGAGCAACCAATAAAAGAAACCAGGGAATAGCAGCATGACATCCAGTCGGTTCGATCTCCGCGGCAAGGTCGCGATCGTCACGGGAGGCAATGGCGGCATCGGGCTCGGCATGGCCCGTGGCCTCGCCGACGCCGGCGCCAACATCGCCGTGGTCGGACGCAACGAAGCCAAATCTACCGCCGCCGTTGCCGATCTCAGTCAACGCGGCGTGAAGGCGATCAGTGTTCCCACCGACGTCACCGACAAGGCGGCCATCGCCGCGATGGTCGAGCGTGTCGTCGGGGACCTCGGCCGCATCGACATCCTCATCAACAATGCCGGCATGAGCATCCGCAAGCCGCCGCACGAGCTCGAGCTCGACGAGTGGAATACGGTGATCAACACCAACCTCACCAGCGCCTTCCTGTGCTCGAAGCTGGCCTATCCGGCGCTGAAGGCGTCCGGCAACGGCAAGGTGATCAACATCGGCTCGATGATGTCGATCTTCGGCGCGAGCTTCGCGACGGCCTACGCGGCGAGCAAGGGCGGCATCGTTCAGTACACGCGCGCCTGCGCCAACGCATGGGCGCCCGACAACATCCAGGTCAATGCCATCCTGCCGGGCTGGATCGACACTGACCTGACCCGCGGTGCGCGGCAGCAGGTATCGGGATTGCACGAGCGGGTGCTGGCACGCACGCCTGCGGGGCGGTGGGGCGACATCGACGATTTCGCCGGCATTACCGTGTTCCTTGCCTCGTCCGCCTCTAACTTCGTCACCGGCACCGCGATCCCCGTCGATGGCGGGTTCTCGGTGATGGCGTAGATCGTACGCGATAAACCTGCACACAAAAAAGAAGCCCCGGACAATGCCGGGGCTTTTGAATTTGGGTAGTGATCGTCTTTTATGGCT
Organism: Bradyrhizobium sp. MI1.11; assembly: GCF_055811255.1. NCBI lineage: Bacteria > Pseudomonadati > Pseudomonadota > Alphaproteobacteria > Hyphomicrobiales > Nitrobacteraceae > Bradyrhizobium > Bradyrhizobium sp. MI1.11. The sequence continues at coordinate 9,192 of NZ_JBVVPM010000029.1, read as the reverse complement.
GCTTGGTCGTTCGTTGACCCACTCAGTAGCGGGCGATGACTGGCGCGTCGAACTTGTAGCTGGCGCGCACGACGGCCCACTGGATGTCGCGCGGCTTGGCATCGAAGCTGTAGTTGCCCGACGTGCCGCCAAGTTGATAGGTCTGGCTGGCGAAGGCTGCGTAGTTGTATTCGAGGCCGACGATCCAGTTGCGGGTGATGCCGTATTCCCAGCCGGCACCGACGGTCCAGCCGTTGGCCCAATGGGTTTGACCGCCGGAACCGGTGGCCGGACCGACCGTATCGGTGACCGACAGACGGTTGTTCACGCCGGCATAGCCGCCTTTGATGTAGAACAGGTTGTTCTGCACGGCGAAGCCCGCGCGACCGACGACGGTGGCAAGCACATTGGCGCGCCAATCAAAGACGTTGCCGCCCGGAGCAAATGCCGTGTTCACGACCGTGCCCTTGTTGTCGAGGCCGGAGATCGTGCCTTCCATACCGAAGACGTAGTTGTTGGCCTGCCAGTTGTAGCCGATCTGGGCGCCGCCCATGATGCCGGCGCTGCGCTGACGGTAGCCCTGCCCCAGGGTCAGATCGCCGAACGGCGCGCCGGTCCCGTTGTTGATGAACTGCTCGTTGGTCCATGCGCCGCCGATGTGGCCGCCGACATAGAAGCCGGTCCAGTTGAACATCGACTCCATATAGGCCGGCGCCTTCGTGTAGCGCGCGCCGAGATCGGCGGCGGAAGCGGCGCCCGTCGAAACCAGAGCGGTCGTGCAGGCGAAGGCGGCAATCAACTTGGTACGCATGGTACACCCCGTGTCCTTTGATGGGTGCACGCTCACACGCAGGTCTTACTCAAATTTGAATCAAGACAGTTAAGACGCCGGATTGGCAAGCAGCGCGCCTTCAATCCATCTGAACTGTTGTACGCAGGCAACGCCCTGAGCGCGATTTAACGCCGCGTTATCCCTACCGGGTCCTTGCGCTACCGTGCCGCCGCAGCCTTCGACTGCACGTGCTCGGGCCGGACGCCAAGCGCGATCAGGCGCGCCGGAATGCCCTGGAGCCACGGCAGCGCGGTGATCAGGCGCACGATGAGCGGCACTTTCAACGGCCGGTCGCCGCCTCGCAAGGCGCCGCTGATGATGTTGTTCTGCACGATCATCTGCATTCGCTGCGTCATCTTCACCGGGAATTCGCGGCGACGGCGCACGGCGTCGAGCTCGTTCTCCGACGGACAGCCGTGCTGCAGCTTGTCCGCCAGCAAATTTGCGGTCGCGACCGCATCCTGCACGGCGATATTGACGCCGACGCCGCCGACCGGCGACATCGCATGGGCGGCGTCGCCGATGAGAAGCAGGCCCGGCTGCGTCCAGCGCTTCAGGCGGTTGATCGCAACGGTCAGCAGCTTGAAATCGTCGAAGCTCTTCACGTCGGCAATGCCGTTCTTCAGGATCGGCGCCATGCGGACGACCTCGTCAAGCAGCGCCTGCAATCCCCTCGCCTTCACCGCGTCATATTGTCCCTTGGCGATGACATAGGCGCACTGCCAATAGTCGCCGCGGTCGAAGGTGATCATCATCTTGCCGGGCTCGACGCGCGCGAACACGTTCTCGGTCTCGTTCGCCTTGCGGCCGACCCGAAACCACAGCACGTCCATTGGCGCGCCGATCTCCTCGACCTCGAGGCCGGAATGCTCTCGCACGGTCGAATGCCGGCCGTCACAGGCGATGGTGAGATCGGCTTCGATGTCCACGATGCCATCAGGCGTATTCGCCCGCACGCCGGCGATGGTCTCGCCGCGGCGGATCAGATCGACGGCCTCCGTGTTCATCATCACCTTCAGCGAGGCGAAGCGCTGGCCGGCCTCGCGCAGGAAGTTCAGGAAATCCCATTGCGGCATGAAGGCGATGAAGGGGTACTTGGTGCGGAGGCGGCTGAGATCGGCGATGCGAACGGGGGTACCGCCGAACAGGCCGTCCATCTTCTGCAAGCGCTGATGCGGCAGCTTCAGAAATCCGTCGATCAGGCCGAGCTCGTCCATCACCTGGAGTGTCGAGGGATGCACGGTGTCGCCGCGGAAGTCGCGGAAGAAATCCGCATGCTTCTCCAGAACCACGACATCGATGCCGGCGCGCCCGAGGAGATAGCCGAGCATCATGCCGGCCGGTCCGCCGCCGACGATGCAGCACCGCACTTTCAACGAAGAGCCCTGGGGATGCTGCGAGGTATCGGGTTTCACGGCCGGGCCCTCATTTACGGGTCAAGGTTTCTGTGCAGTGCAACAAGCAAGATTCATTTGCCGCGATTGTGAATGGCCGTTAGCCTCGCCGCCAATTCCGACTCATTCAGGAAATTGCAGTGCAGACAATCCTCATACTGCTCGGCGTCTGGATCCTGATCAACGTACTTTTCGTCTTGATCATGATCGCACCGCGCAGGCCGCCGCTTGCGCCGGTGCGCATCGAACAGAACGGTTATCCGTACGAGGAGTAGGAGAAGTTCCTGCTGCGCCGCGTCATCATCTCGATCGCGATGGGCGCGTTCTTCTTGCCGACTCCGCCCTTGATCGAGGCCGTCAAGCGCTTCATCAGGAAGCGCCGCGAATAGCTACGGCGGACGCGTCCTGCTCGACACCTCAATTGTTGCTGCGGTTCGCGCTGCGGAAGCTCTTGATCTCCGACACGCTGCCGTCGCGATAGGTCAGCTCCACCGAGATGAACTGCGTTGCCGGCGCGAGCTTCATGTAGAGCGGCATGCCGGCGCTGATCGCGCTGGGATCGCGCATGTCGCAGCCCGGCATCTTCAAGACCTGGTTCGGAACGGCGGTGTCGATGCCGATGCGCACCTCGCGGATGGCGCAGCGGTAGGACACGAGGTGCGTGTAGTAGACCAGCAGCCCGTTGAACTCGCGGAATGACAGCCAGCTCGTCGCGGTCATGTCGAGGATCTTGCGCTGGTCGCGGATCAGCGCGGCTTCGGGATCGAACCTGATCGGGAACGGGCCCTGCATGTCACCGGACTGGTCGACATAGCGGACCTCGATGGTGCCGGCTTGCGCGTCCGGCGGCAATTCGATCGACGGGTTCGGCATTCTCTTGCGCGTGCGCGGGTCGAGCGTATCGATGAAGCCGGTTTCGCGGAAGTCGCCATTGCCGGCCATGCGCCAGGAAACGCCGAGGGTCGGATCGGCAAAGGAGAACACCACGCTCCAGCCGCCATTGTGGCGCGAGAAGCTCGCGATCGGCGCGTTGGTGGTCTCCTCCTTCGGCACGCGCGGCACCGACACCGGTGGCAGCGCCGCGAGCTTCTGCGCCGGTGGATCGGCCGGGCGCGCGGCGGCATCCTTGGCGATGCCGCTGAGGAAGACGTCGTCGACCATCTGATCGAAATAGACCGGCACTTGCCTGTGCTTGACGGTGTCGGCCATCTCGCTGACGAGACGTCGCGTACGCTGCGCCACTTGCACCAGGTTCTCGCCGGGCTGGAGCAGCTCCTTGGCGAAGGTGCGCGTGAACACCGAATTGGGGTTGGCGTCGTCGTTGGAGAGGCGGTCGAGCGCGGTCTGGCGCGGGCCCGCCGAGAAGACCGAGAACACGCCTTCGGGCAGCTGTACCATCGGGGCAAGCCCGCCACCACCGGAGACGGCGCGGGTACCCTTGCGCTCGAACGGGTTGTTGCGGCAGGCGTCGAACACCAGGATCGAGGTTCGCGCCTTCTTGTTCTGGAGGCGCTCGACGATGCGATCGGCCAGGATGGAGGCGTCACGCACCAGCTCTTCCTGCCCTTCCGTGGCCGCCGGCACGTCCGTCGGCAGCAGGTAGTTCTGGCCTGCGATTTCGAAGCCGTGGCCGGCATAGAAGAAGAACGCGGTGTCGCCGGGCTCGATCGTCCGATCGAACGCGAGCAGCGTCTCCGAAAATTGCTGCCGGCTCTGGTTTTCGGCGACCATCACCGAGAAGCCGAGCTGCTTTAGCGTATCGCCCATGGTGCGGGCGTCGTTGACCGCCTTGAGCAGCTTCGGAACGTTCCTGTAGTCGTTGTTGCCGACGACGAGCGCAACGCGCTTCTCGGCACAGGCGGGAAGCGCGAAACCGCTGAGGCCGGCCGCGAGGCCAAGCGCTGCCAGTACTCTGAAAAGCCGACGCGTCATCGAAAATCCCTCAAGAACGGCCCACGCCGGTTCCTTCGAACAGCGGTTCATGGGAACCGCGTCGTTGATGTGATAGTCGGCCCAGCCATAGCGCTGGTTCAACAGCCCTGAGGACTCAGGTTCTGTCGTCTAGCCTATGGCAGATCCCGCTGGAATCTGCTTTTTCTCAATCAATTCTTGTGGGCAATTCCGCTGGAAGCGAGGGACCGCCGTGTATCGCTGGTGCACCGACGAGGTCGAGCCGCACGACCGCTTCGACTTTTGGCGCGAGGTGCGCGCCAAGGGCCTGTTCGGCGTCACCGCCGAACTCGAGCGCGAACGCCGCGCGGACTTCTTCGGCGAATTCTCGCTGCGCCAGCTTGGCGGAGCCGGCCTCGTCGAACTGAAGGCCTCGCACTACACGGTCGAGCGCAGCCTGACCGACATCGCTCACGCGCCGGGCGACAGCATCTGCGTCTATCAGCAGCTCGGCAGCGGCGGCTGGTTCGGCGGCATGGGCGGCAGCGACTTCACGATCGCCAATGGCAGCTTCGCCACCAGCCACACCGACTTGCCCTATCGCACCACGCCGATGGGCGCAGGAGGCTTCCACCTGCGGATCCTGAAGATTCCCGTGATCGGCCTCTCCACGCAGGACAAGCGCATGCGCGAGCTTGCGCCCCGGACGTTCGACGATTCCACCCTGGCGCCCCTGCTTGGCGCCTGCTTCGCCGATCTCGGTGCGGTTGCCGCAGGTGACGACGGCGCCGCCGATGCCGCTTCCCTCGTCCAGGCTTTAGCCCATCTGGCGTTGATCGAGCGCGGCATCCTGCGGTCCAGCGGCCGCCTCGGGCAGGCCGCGCTGCGGACCGCCCGGCTCTCGCACGCACGGCGCCTGATCGCGCGCCACCTGCAAGACCCAAATCTGGCGCCGACCATGGTGGCCGACCTGCTCGGCATCTCCGTGCGTCACCTGCACATGCTGTTCGAAAGCGCGGCCAAGAGTTTCTCGCAAACCGTGACGGAGGAACGCCTGAACCGGAGCCGCCGCTTGATGCGCGAAGCCCCGGACCGGTTGATCGCCGACATCGCGACCTCCTGCGGCTTCGACAGCCTCGCGACCTATTACCGGGTCTTCAACGCCGCCTACGGGATGGCCCCCGGCGACTTCCGGGCCCAAGGTTCGGAAGGGCGTTAGCCGACGTTTGGACAGCTCCGGCCGATCGCCGGATTGGGCGGAAAACCGCAGCCTCGCCCGCTATTTGGGCGAAAACCTCAGGTTTTTTAGGGCCTTCCCGCGCCTGCTCCATTGACTTTGGCCGATTCCCGCCTATGTTCCGTGGCGACGCGGCTCAGATCGAAGAGCGATTCCTGAGCCTGGCGCTTTGTTCGCGTGAGTCAGCACCCCCAGCTTCTTTGAGAGCGCGCCGTTTCGGGGTGGAACGCGACAGCCTTATTACCCTCGATTCCGAACGGCGGTTTCGACCAGAGGCTCAATGTCTTTTACCCATCTCGGACTATCCGAAAAAGTCCTCGCCGCAGTGGCGGCCACCGGTTACACCACCCCCACCCCCATTCAGGAACAGGCGATCCCTCACGTCCTCGCTCGCAAGGACGTGCTCGGCATCGCCCAGACCGGCACCGGCAAGACCGCGGCCTTCGTGCTGCCGATGCTCACCATTCTCGAAAAGGGCCGCGCCCGGGCGCGCATGCCGCGCACCCTGATCCTCGAGCCGACCCGCGAACTCGCGGCGCAGGTGAAGGAAAACTTCGACCGCTACGGCGCGGGCCAGAAACTCAACGTCGCCCTCCTGATCGGCGGCGTTTCCTTCGGCGACCAGGATGCCAAGCTGACGCGCGGCGTCGACGTGCTGATCGCAACTCCCGGCCGCCTGCTCGACCACACGGAGCGCGGCGGCCTGCTGCTCACCGGCGTCGAGCTGCTCGTCATCGACGAAGCCGACCGCATGCTGGACATGGGCTTCATTCCCGACATCGAGCGCGTCTGCAAGCTCGTCCCGTTCACGCGGCAGACCCTGTTCTTCACCGCGACCATGCCGCCGGAGATCCGGCGCATCACCGAAACCTTCCTGCACAATCCGCAGAAGGTCGAGGTATCGAAGCCCGCCACGACCGCTGTCACCGTTGCGCAGTGCCAGGTCCCGGCCGGGCGCGAGGCGCACGAGAAGCGCGAGCTGCTTCGCCGACTGCTGCGCGAGGCCAAGGATCTCCAGAACGCGATCATCTTCTGCAATCGCAAACGCGACGTCGCCGTCGTTCACAAATCGCTGCAAAAGCACGGCTTCAGCGTCGGTGCGCTTCATGGCGACATGGACCAGTCGGCCCGCACGGCGGCACTCGAGCAGTTCCGCAAGGGCGAGCTGCCCCTCCTGGTCGCGTCCGACGTCGCCGCCCGCGGCCTCGACATCCCCGAGGTCAGCCACGTCTTCAATTTCGACGTTCCCCACCATCCCGACGACTATGTCCATCGCGTCGGCCGCACCGGTCGCGCAGGCCGGTCCGGCATGGCGATCTCGCTCGTTACGCCGCTCGACCAGAAGTCGATGGTGGCGATCGAGAAGCTGATCGGCCAGAGCATTCCGCGCGCCGAAGGCGATTTCGAAGTCCGCACCGATGCATCCGATGCGAGCGAGCGTCCGCGCGAGCAGCGCGGCCGTGAACGTTCACGCGGCGGACGCGGCAAGCCGCAGCGCGGTCGCGATCGTGAACGCAGCCATGAGCCGCGCGAACCACGTGGCGAGGCACAGCCTTCTGCCGAAGCACGGTCCGTTCCCGAGGCAAGGCCCGCTTCCGAAGCAAAGCCCGCGCGCGAGGCAAGACCTTCGCGTGAAGCAAGACCTTCGCGTGAAGCCAGACCTTCGCGTGAGGCAAGACCTCCGCGCGAAGCCAGGCCAGCATCCGAGCCGCGTGACGGTGCGCGCCAGCAGGCCAATCCGTCGCATGTGCCGTCGATCGGCCGTCCCGAGCCGCGCCGCCAACGCGAGGCCGACAGCGAGCCGGGCGACCACTCGCATCTGCCGGCATTTCTGCTGCGTCCGGTTCGCTCCCCCGCCGGCGCCTGAAGCACGATACGCGCCCGGCTTTGGTTGAAACCAAGCTGGCGCGCACTTTTTCGGATGCATTCGTGGACGTATATTTACGGGGCGTTCACGATCGTCCGTTAGCCTACGAACATAATTCATAATTTAAGTATTGCTGCGGTCGCCGGCACGCTGATCGCTGTGGGGTATGTTCCGTGGTCAAGGTGCTCGACGAACACGAACGCACGATGGCGTTCGCCGAGGTAGCGCTCGGTCAGATCCGATCGCTACGGCAGACGGCAATTCCCCGCAATTACGAGATCTGGTACGTCTACGCCACCGGCTACAACGCTCCACTCAACAAGATCATCAACGAGACGCTGGCGCGGAGCGGCAAGCTCACCGAAGCCGATCTCGATCAGATCTACGAGACCTACCTCTCCCACATCAAGACTACCGACCGCATCGACAAGGTCGGCGCGCGCGTCATCGGCGAGATCGACGACGTGATGAAGGTCCTCGGCGACGCGCTCGGGATGACCGGCTCCTACGATGCCAGCCTGTCGGGCGCGACCGAAAAGCTGTCATCGGCCAAGAGCCGCGAGCAGCTCAAGTCGATCGTCGAGACGCTGCTGCATTCGACCCGCGAGATGCGCGAGACCAACAAGGCGCTGGAAGACCGGCTGACGCTGTCGAAGAGCGAGATCAGCAACCTCCAGCAGAGCCTGGAGGCGATCCGCGCAGAGAGCCTCACCGATCCGCTGACGGGGCTCGGCAACCGCAAATATTTCGATCGCATGATCGACATGGCCGTGGAAGGCGCGCTCGCCTCCGGTGAGCCGCTGTCGCTGCTGCTGGTCGACATCGATCATTTCAAGTCGTTCAACGATTCCTACGGTCATCTCACCGGCGACCAGGTGCTGCGGCTGGTCGGCCTGTCGCTGAAGCAGACCATCAAGGGCCAGGACATCACCGCCCGCTATGGCGGCGAGGAATTCGCGGTCGTGCTGCCCAACACCGCGCTGCGCCAGGCCCTCACGGTGGCCGATCACATCCGCCGCGCGGTGATGGCCAAGGAATTGAAAAAGAAGTCCACCGGCGAAATCCTCGGCCGCGTCACCATCTCGGTCGGCGTCTCCATGCTCAAGCCGGGCGACGACACCGATGCGCTGATCGAACGCGCGGATGCCTGCCTCTACGCCGCCAAACGCAACGGCCGCAACTGCGTGATCTGCGAGGCCGATCCGGAATTCGCAGTCGAGACACACAACCGGGTGGCGTGACGCCGAAGCCACGCACCGCCACCCGCGCTTGACATTCTGACCGGACAAACGACATCTCTCTCGCCGCCTTGAGGGGTCCGCCCGCGAGCATCCGGAGGACTTGTCGTCTTGCCCAACCCGCATGATTTTCACACGCCGCAACCGTCCTACACGAGGGATGAGCTGCTGAGATCGAGCGAGGGCGGCTATTTCGGCCCGGGCAATGCGCAATTACCGGCGCCGCCGATGCTGATGATGGATCGCATCACGGAGATCAGCCTGGACGGCGGCGAGTTCGGCAAGGGCCATATCGTCGGCGAGTTCGACATCGCGCCGGGCCATTGGTTCTTCGATTGCCACTATCGCGGCGATGCCACGATGCCGGCCTCTCTGGGGCTGGATGCCATGTGGCAGATGGTCGGCTATTGGCTGGGATGGTCGGGCTCCCCGGGCAAGGGCCGCGCCATCGGCGTCGGCGAGGTCGCGTGCACGGGCGAGGTCACGCCGAACGCGCAACGCGTGCGCTACGAAGTCTCCATGAGGATGGTCCGGCGCGGCAAGCTGGTGCTCGGAATTGCCGACGGTCGCGTGCTGGCCGACGGCATCTGCGTCTTCACCGCCACGGACATGCGGGTTGGTCTGACCAAGACCGTGGAGTGAAGTCGCAGGGTGAGGCAAAGCGAAGCGTGCCCACCATGAGCCTCCCCTAAATCGGTGGACACCTATAGCTTAGACAGCAAGAGGTGTCAGATGACGAAACGGCAGCGACGTTC